>JALVWX010000001.1 GCA_027023165.1 Thermococcus sp.
TCAGAGAGCTAATCATCGAAGTCGGCCTAAAGAGGAGTGACACAACCATCAGTTGGGACAACCTTGCCGCGATAAACAGGAGGATAGTTGAACCTATAGCAAACCGCTACTTCTTTGTTGCAGACCCTATTCCAATGCACATAGAGGGTTATGACAGGGAATTTATAGCTGAGATACCCCTCCATCCGGATTATCCGGAGAGGGGAGTTAGAAGGCTCAAGTTCGAGCCGGGTAAGCCCCTCTATGTCTCCAGGGACGACATGGAGCTGTTCAGACCAGGCAACTTCGTCCGCTTGAAGGACCTCTTCAACGTTGAAATCATCGAGGTTAACGAGGAGGGCATAATGGCCAGGTTCCACGGCGTTGAGTACGAAATAGCTAGGGAGAACCGCTGGAGGATGGTTCACTGGGTCACCGAGGGCAAGCCCTGTGAGGTCTGGGTTCCCGAGGGTGAGGAGCTGATAATAAGGCACGGCCTCCTTGAGAGCGATGCCGACGTTAAGGTCGATGACGTTGTTCAGTTCGAGCGCTTTGGTTTCGTGAGAATAGACGAGGTAAAAGATGGAAAGGTCAGGGCGATTTTCGCCCACCGCTGATTTCCCTTTCTATTTCTACGTTTCTCGTGGGAATTTTCTGACCGAATGACAGGGAACAAAATAGAAAGGGGCTTCATGCCGTCTCCTGCGGCACGAGTCTGTCCCCGAAGAGGCCGAACAGTATTATGAAGAGGGCCAGTATTCCGGAGGCTACGTAGACGCCCCCTGTGCTGAATGTATTGTAGAGGGCGTAAAGTCCTCCGATCAGGAACAGGGCTACCGAGACTCCCACCACCGCGAGCACCGGTGCTGACCGTCCCTTCTTTGAGGAGATCACGGGGTAGAGTTCGAATATCGCCGTGAAGAATATCGAGGCCGTCACTGCCTTGACCATCGCCTCCGCTATGTTTGGCGGCGAGTCAAAGATCCCCACGAGGGCGGCGATTCCAATGAGGTAAGTTGCGGCCTTATCCCTACCCATGCCTAGGATGGACTCGATGATCTGAAGGCCAACCTCTGACATTGGAAGAAGACTGGTTATCCCTGCGAAGAACGCGGAGAGTGCTATGAGGGCCAAGAGCAGGGGGTAGTTTGACAGTATGTGGGGTAGGTCGCCGAGGAGCTGTATTGCACCTTCCTCGCCTCCGTAGACGTATTCCAGAAGCCTGTCGGGTGTGGTCGGGGCTATGGAGTATACCACAATTACCGTTGACATTATGCCGATAAGGAGCTGGACGAGTATGCCCGCCCCCACGATTACCTTGGCGTTGAAGCGCTCGTTGAGGAAGCTCCCGAGCATTAGGTAGAACGCGAAGCCCAGTCCAATTCCGTAGACGGCTTTCTCGCTCGCGGCCTTGATCATGGCGAGGGTTATGGGGTGGGAGGCCACGAGCATGTGCTTCGCCATTCCCAGGAACGCCGCGTTCTCGGGTATCTGAACCTTGAAGGCCAGCGTGGTCACCACGACCGCCAGGAAGAAGAATATTGAGCCACCTGCCATTATCGTGAAGGTCTTCTCCTTGGCCCTCGTGAGGACCCAGAACACTATGCCGAGCATGATCAGCTTTGCAATGAGCCTTGCGACTGTTCCAGTCCCTAGGACAGGTGAGAGGAGTGAAAGCATGGTGTTGGCCGCGTAGTACGACAGGAAAATAACGATCACCGTGAATATCGACAGTATCATTGCCGGTCTCTTCGACACCTTGTTGTAGAGTTCGACGAAGTAGTAGCCGGACTTTGTGACGGTTTCCGTCTCCATGATGGCCAGGTACGTAAGCACCGTCAGGAAAATCAGGTACAGAGCCAGTCCGGTGCTGCCGTACTGGAGCCAGAACTGCGGGAACAGGCCGATGCTCCCTATTCCCGTCGCGAATCCCGCCACCAGGAAAATCATGTATATCGTCCATTTTTTAATTCCATCCATGATTCCATCCCCCCATTGATGGACTGAGTTGGTCGGAGAGGAGGGTTAAAAATTTATCTCCTGAAAACGGTGAAAAGGTAAAACTTAAGGTTAGATAAAAATTCAATCGATGCCCCACCATTTGACAAAGCCGAGGAGGAACCTGTGGGGCAATTTCTCATGGTGGGGGTAAACCCTGATGGCGTGATGCCAGCACGGGTCGCCGAGGTGTTTGAGTGCGTTGCCCTCATAGGTGTAGAGCCACCTTCCATCGCCCAGTTCCTCGGGGTGCCTCATCTCTATGATGTGGGGCCTCTCGACGTTGTAGCCCTCCGCTCTAACCCCGTAGTAGAGTTCCACTTTCATGTCCTCCGGGTTCAGGCCGTCGAGGTAAACGAGGGCCTCGACTCTCCTTCCGCCCTCACTGACCCTAACGTCCTCGAACTTAACCGCGCCCCATGAGGAGGTTACCCTGTCCTTCCATGCCGCTATCTCTTTGGCCCCGCGGTAGTTCTCCCTCGTGAGCCATATGTGGTTGCTCATGGCCTTGGAGTAGAAGCGATCCATGTACTCCTTTACCATTCTGTGGGTGCTGAAGCGTGGAGCTATGCTCTTTATGCTCTCCTTCATCATGTATACCCAGCGCTCGCGGTTGTCGTAGTAGGTCGGGATTATTTCCCTCTTGAGGAGATTGTAAAGGGCCTGGGCGTCCTTCACGTCGTCGGCCTCGCTCTCAGGCTCGGTGCTCTCCTCGCCGATAACCCAGCCGTTCTTGCCGTTGTAGCCTTCAACCCACCAGCCGTCGAAGATGCTCGCGTTTAAAACACCGTTGAGGCCTGCCTTCATTCCGCTTGTCCCACTCGCCTCCATTGGCCTGCGCGGGTTGTTGAGCCAGACGTCAACCCCAGCAACCATCAGCCTCGCGCTACCCATGTCGTAGTTCTCCAAAATGAATATCTTCCCCCTGAACTCCGGCATCTGACTGACATCGTAGACCCTCCTCAGGAACTCCTTTCCTGCCTCGTCGCGCGGGTGGGCCTTTCCGCCGAAGACTATGTAAACCGGCCTCTCGGGGTCGTTGAGTATCTTTTTGAGCCTCCCTAAGTCGCTCAGGATTAGAGTGGCGCGCTTGTAGGTGGCGAAGCGCCTGGCGAAGCCTATTATGAGGGCGTTCTCGTCGATGTTGGGCAGCGGGTCGTCGGTGCCAAGGCGCTGGTTCCTGAGGAGAACCTTCCTCCTGAGCAGTTCGAGGAACTGTCTCTTCGCCTCGAGGTGGGCCTCCCAGAGTTCCTCGTCCGGAATCCTCTCGACGGCGAACCAGATGCCCTCCAAGTTCGTGTGGTCGCGCCAAACCTTGCCGATGTAGCGGTCGAAGAGCTTCCTCATCTCGTTGTGAACCCAGGTCATGGTATGGACGCCGTTGGTTATGCCCTCAATAGGGATCTCGTCGATGGGAACGTCAGGCCAGAGGTCCTTCCACATGCGCTTGCTTACCTCGGCGTGAAGCTGGCTCACGCCGTTGACGTAGCTCGATGTCCTTATGGCTAAGAGAGTCATGTTGAGCTGGTCGCCCTCGCGGCCGAGTTCGAGGAGTTCATCCCTTCCGGCCAGGAAGCCGGAGAGCCTCTTCCCGACCTCTTCAATTGGAAATCTGTCATGGCCCGCTGGGACGGGCGTGTGGGTAGTGAAGACCGTCGTCCCCCTGACGATGCTCAAGGCTTCCGTGAAGGTCAGCCCCTCATCCATGTACCAGGCCATTCTCTGGAGGTTGGCAAAAGCTGGATGTCCCTCGTTGAGGTGGACGACACCGGGCTCGATGCCGAGAGCCTTGAGCAGTCTCATTCCGCCGATTCCGAGGAGTATCTCCTGCTTTATGCGCTTGTCCATCTCGGCGTTGTAGAGGTAGTCACAGACCGTCCTGTCCTCGGGACTGTTCTCGGGCACGTCGGTGTCGAGGAGGTATATCCTCACCCTTCCGACATTAACCTCGAAGGCCCTTGCGTAGACGGTTCCCTCCCCGATTGGAACCTTGATGAGGAGCGGCTTCCCGTCCTTATCAAGGACGGGCCTTATTGGCATCTCCTCGGGCCTGTACTCGGGGAATATCTCCCTCTGCCTGCCGTCTCTGTCGATTTCCTGCCTGAAGTAGCCGTGCTTGTAGAGAAGGCCAACCGCGATGAAAGGTAACCCGAGGTCGCTGGCGGTTTTAACGTGATCTCCGGCGAGAATGCCGAGGCCACCGGAGTAGATTGGCAAACTCCTGCTTATGCCGTACTCCATGCACAGGTAGACTATCGGCCTGTCCCACTTGGGGTAATTGGTCGAGAACCAGGTGGAATCGGGGTTCATGTAGGCCTCGAACTGGTCCATCACAAGCTCGTAGAGGTTCATGAAGTCGTCGTCCCTGAGGAGTTCCTTGAAGCGGCCCTCGGGGGTGTCGAGGAGGAGCTTAACCGGGTTCTTGTGCTCCCTCCATAGCTCCGGGTCGATCCGCTCCCAGAGCTTGGTGGCGCGTCTGTTCCAGCTCCACCAGTAGTTGTAAGCCAGGTCCGCCAGTCCCTTGAGGGGATGGGGGAGCTTCTCCCTGATTGTATCACAGGTGCATGTGTCTAACTCGGCCATGGCAACCACCTTATATCATCGTGGGTGATACTTAATCTCCCTCGACTTTAAAAAGTCTGCCTCTCGTCAGATGCCGAAAGGGAAAATAGAAGGGGGTACTCAGGTCCCCTCGAGGGCGAAGGGGCTGATGTAGTCGCCGTACTTCTCCCTGGCCTCAAGCAATCTCTTCCGCTCCTCCTCGAGAACCTGGAACAGCTCCTCGGGAACGTCCTCGAGCTTTCCGTATATCTCCTCTATGCGGTCGATCTTGGCGAGCAGCTCGGGAACCCGTATCGTGAACTGCTTCTCGTAGGCGTCTCTGCTGTACTCCTTGTTCAGGACCTCCCTGAAAAGCCTCCTCAGGTCCTCGTACTTCGGTATGTAGCCGATGGGGGTCTCTATAGCATCGACATCGCCGTGCACGCGAAGCTCCATCCACTTGAGCCAGACACCCTTGTCGAGCTTGTGGTTGAGCCAGTTGCCGTTCTCGTCGCGGAGGAAGTAGTTGACGGCGAATATCTTCGGCGTTTTCCTGACGCGCTTCTCGAAGTCGAGGTAGTTCCTGATGTAATCTCCAAGGTGCACGCTCATGAAGTCGAGTATCGCCATCGGGTTGAAGGCCCTAACGCCCTCCTTGCCGAGCGTGGCAGCGGTCGTCTCGCTCTCAAGTGAGGCACCCATTGTTATGGCCCCGTGCTTCCAGTCGAAGGCCTCCCTCACCGGCGGCCAGGTGTCCTTGTCGCGGCCGCCGAATATCATACCGCCGACCTTAACGCCGCAGGGGTTGTTGAGGGC
>JALVWX010000002.1 GCA_027023165.1 Thermococcus sp.
GCCTTCGTTGGAAGGGGCATAGCGACGCTCAAAGGACCTGGTTGCGCCGGCTACTTCGGCATAACGAGGAGGGAGAGCTCCCTCGACAAGTGGCGCGAGATTCAGCGCTTGCTCCTCAACGAGTTCAACGTGGTGATCACCGACATCATCAGGAACTTCAACGAGTACGTCAACTGGGGCTACGAGGAGGAGACCAGGGCATGGAAGCTCCTCCCGGTCAAGGTCAAGCCGTCCTACAACTGGTACAAGAGCTACATGTTCAGGATCCAGACGCTCGAAGGTTCAAAGGGCTTTGAGGAGAAAATAGAAATTGGAGACGAACTCTACAACGACGAGGAAGCGTCGACCACATGAACGAGGTCGTTGACTGCATCAGGCGAAACATCGGTCGGGTTTCCGGCCTCCATTCTCTAATTCTCTACGGCTCCCTTGCTAGGGGAGATTACCTTCCCGGGACGAGCGACGTTGATTTCTTCGCGGTTCTTGAGGACGGTGTCGAGCCGGAGGAGACGCTCTCGAGAATAAGGCCGGTTCTTGAAGAGTGCACCGAACGCCTCGAACCTGTTGAGGTCGACATCGCCTGGGAATGGTTCTCAAACCTCCGCGACCCGCTCAACCTCGGCTACCCCTACAAGTTCCTGACGGTTTATCAGGCTGACTTTAGAGAGAACCACGTTGTGATTATCGGCGAGGAGATAGTCGGGCTTCTCCCAGAATACGAAATTGAGGAGATACTTCCCAAAAGGTTGGAGGGAATTTTGAGAAACCTCGAGCGCTTCTCCGGGAATACAAAGATGCTCCACATTCTTGCGGGCGAGACCTCAAGGCTGATGGCTTTCCTTCACGGCTCAGATCTCGGAAAGGGAGAAGTTCTGAGAAAGCTTGAGGAGATCGGTGATGACGAGGCGGTGAGAATCTACCGCGCCTACATAGATGGAAGGAAAATAGGATTCGACAAGGAGTTCTTAGAGGAGTTTGTGTTATCGAGGGTGGAAAAACTGAGAGAAGAGTGGGGCTTACCTTCTCTTTGACTTCCCTGCTTTCTTCGTCCTCTTCCCTCTCCAGACCACAACGGCCGCCACCGCTATCAGAACCACTCCAAGGGCGATGTAAACGTACGCCTCGCTCCTTTCGCTCTCCTCCGGTGGAACCGCCCTGAAGCCGTTCACGCTGTACGCCCTTATCACCAGCGGGTTCCGGGAGGGGTATATCACCACGTAGCCGTCGAGTCCGTCAGTGTCTGTTCCGCCCGTTGAGTTCCCGATGTACCTCGAGTTCGCCACGCGGAGGAACGTGGCGTTTTGAAGCGTAACCCTTCCACTCCCTATGCTGACCTCAGGTATGTCCGCGTAGAGCACTTTCCTGAGGAACGAGACGCCTTTTCTGTAGACTTCAGTATCAGTCAGCCCCGCTTCCTGGAGGCCCCAGAGGGCCTTGGCGGTGGAGGTTATTCCCGCTATGGAACCCTGCGTATACGGGAACGCCCCGTTGGGATACTGTCTCTCTTTGAGTATGTCTAAGGTTGTGTTGAGTTCTCTCGCCATGCCAAACTCGTGGAAGACCACGAGCGCCTGGGAGAGGTAGTAGGTGGGGATGCTGTAGTAGCGCGGGTTCCCCGTCTTCGGATCCTTGGTCAGCATCCACGTGAGGTTCTTTGAGAGGTAGTCGAGGGATCTGGAGTAGTCGTAGCTCACGTTGAGGTTCCTGAAGACCCAGACGACGTATTCCGTGTTGTAAAAGTCCCTCCAGACGCCGTTTTTGTTGATGGAGAGCAGGTATCCGATCTCCTTCGAGTAGTCCTCCCCGAGGAGAGCCTTCACCCTCGCCGTCTCGGCAACCTGCCACGGAAGCAGTTTCGAGAGGTTCTCGGGCAGTTCCGGCTTTAGGCCGCAGGTGACGTAGTAGTCGGCCAATACTGCCTTTTCCCACTCGCTCCTCGGCTTTATCTTCCCCATGTAGGGACAGGCTATCGCCCTCAGCTCGCCGAAGCCGTTGATTTTCGAGACAGAGAGGAGGTCGAGCACCCTGAAGTGAAGCCCGCCCCAGAAACCGAAGTGTTCCCTCTGGAGGAGTTCCTCGCGGTACTTCTCGTTTCCAGTCGCGTAGAGGGCCATGGCTATCGCGACTGTGTTATCGCTCGTGAAGTTCTTCAGCTCGACCTTCCTTCCGAGATACGCCAGAGCGAACGCCCTGTAGGCTTCCATGTCGCCATCGACCTTCATCTTCTCAAGCTCGTCTGCCTTTCCGAGGGCGAGATAGCCGAAGATCCTCTCCTCGTCGTTTCTGGGTTGTGCATCCATCAGCCAGCCCGTCGCGCGGTCTATCGCCGCCTTAACCTGCCTGTCCATCCCGGTGAGGTTCCCGAGTATGTAACCCCTCCTAAACTCCTTCAGGGCTATAAGCGCCAGAGCCGTGTCAAGGTAGTCCTTCCACGAGCCGTCGGCTTTCTGCCTGTAGATGAGCCAGTACGCGGCGTTGTTTATCGTGTTGATGTACCTGCCGTGGGCTACGTTCTCCCCGCGCATGAGGGCGAGCATGGCCATCGCGGTGTACTTTGCCCGGTGCTCCTCACCGTTGGCGTAGCCCCAGGAGTCAAAGGGCGTCCTTATCTCCATCAGCCACTCACAGCCCTCCAGAACCCGCGCGTAGTCACCGGTTTTGTAGAGGGCTAAAACCGCGAAGGCCGTGTCCGGGACGGTTGGGTAGTACGTGTACGGCTCGATTTTAGCCGAGACCGGAACGGATGATGCGATGAGCAGGATAAACAGTCCGATTACCAAAACCTTCCTCATTCAAACCACCTCAATGGAAAAGAAGAGAGGGAGTTAAAAAGTCATCCGTAGTAAACCTTGGCCACCAGCTGGTAGTTGGCGCTGTCGTAGTAGGTGTCGTAGGCGTAGACGACGAAGTACCAGGTTCCTGGGGCCGGGTTGGCGTACTCGACGTGCTCGCTCGAGCCGTAGTTCTCTGACCTGTCAACGAGGTTCTGGTTCGGGTCGTAGAGGTAGAGGTCAAGGTCGTCGTAGCTGCTTCCGCTGAGGTCGCCGGTTATCTTGGTGGCACCGCTGTTAACGGTCATCTGGTGGACGTTGTAATCCTGGTACTGGACGGTTCCAGTGAAGGTCTTCTCGTCAACGGTTGGCTGTGGTGCCGGCTCGGTACCGCCGCTGCCTCCACTACCACCGTTGTTTCCTCCGCTGCTCGGCTGGCCGAGTGAGCCGTCACTGACGACGTCGACCTGGTAGTTTGCCGAACCACTGTAGCTAACGACCTTTATCGTCCAGGTCCCTGCGGTCGGGTTGTAGTAGCCGACCTTTTCAAAGCCGTAGTATGAAGTGTAGGAGTAGTCAACCTCGTTGCCGTTCGGGTCGTAGAGGTAGAGGTCGAGGTCGCTGTTGGCGTTGTCCCAGTAGAGGGTGGCAGTAACGAAGGAGGCGCCGCTTATCGTGAACTGGTGGCTCTCCTGGCCCTTGTCAGCAACTGAGCCAGTGAAGGTGAGCTTAGCGTAGCTGTCGTAGTGGGCAGCCTTGTAGGCGTTGACCCTACCGGCACCGTAGGCGATGTCGGCTATCTCGCTCGGAGCAACGATATCAGCGGTCTCAATTAGTGCCTTCTTCACCTGGTCGGGGGTCCAGTCCGGGTGGGCCTGGAGGATGAGGGCTGAGATCCCAGCGACATGCGGGGTTGCCATCGAGGTTCCCGGGGCGGCAACGTAGTAGTCGCCGATGGTGACGTCGGTGAGCTGGGTTCCGCTGGCCCTAGCCGCGATAATCCAGTTGCCCGGAGCGACAACCTCCGGCTTGAGCCTGTTGTCGGCCGTCGGCCCCCTGCTGGAGAAGTCGGTTATGACATCGTTCTTATCGACGGCACCAACGGTGATGACATCCGGAGCCGCTGCCGGTGAGCCGATGGTGTACTTGTCCGGACCGCTGTTTCCAGCTGCAACGCAGACGACTATTCCAGCCTCCCAGGCCTTGTCAACCTCCTGGCTGAGGGAGTCAGTTCCGTCCGAACTCTGGGAGCCGCCGAGTGAGAGGTTGATGACCCTGATGTTGTACTTGTCCTTGTTCTGAATGACCCAGTCAACGCCGGCTATGATGTCGGAGACGCTTCCGCTTCCCTCTCCGCTGAGAACCTTAACGCCGACGAGCTTCGCTCCAGGGGCCATTCCCTTGTACTTGCCGTTGCTGGCGGCACCGGTTCCGGCAGCTATGCTCGAGACGTGGGTTCCATGGCCGTTGTCGTCGTAGGGGGTTGTCTTCCCGTTGACGAAGTCCTTCCAGCCGATGACCTTACCCTGGAGATCCGGATGGGAGGCGTCGATACCGGTGTCGATGATGGCGATGGTTATTCCAGAACCGTCGTAGCCGAGGTTCCACATGTTAGTGGCCATGACCTGGGCGGCCGACTCGTCGAGGCCCTCTGTGTCGACAGCGGCATGAACCACGTAGTCCTCCTGGATGAACTGAATCCCCGACACCTGGGAGTTTCCGAAGAAGCCGGAGTCGATGAGTCCGGCAATCATGAGGAGGTCGTGAACCTTGAGCTTAACCGCAACGGCCGGGATGGCCTTGTAGTCGTATTTAATCTTCGCTCCGAGGAGCCTGAGGATCCTTATGGCCCTCTCCTTATCAGCCTGATTGTCGAACATTATCACCGTGCTGACGTCTTGGTCCCAGTTCATGTTCTGGACCTTCTTGAACAGGGCCGGGGTAAGCAGGCCGTAGTTCTTCTGGGTCTGGACGTGCTTCACTGCCACCGGTTTGGCCGGGGCTGCCGCAACCATGCCCGCCATTATTCCAACAAGGAATAAGGCAACCACCACTGCCTTCCAACTTTTCATACTTAAACACCTCTTTACTTTGGAGTTTTCTTCAACTCATCGGGGTCTCAAACCCCTCATTGAAGTTCGAATGTGTCCATGCAAATATAAATCTTTCGAATTCTGCGCGTACGTTTGGAGATGTCATAATAGAACCCGCATTCCGGTTTGATATATGTAAATCAAATATACCACTATGCGTCAGATGCCAGACCTGAATTTGGAACTTGGAGTTCCAACAGAGTACCATAGAACCCGCGAGAGGGAGGGTATAAGCGTAACATCCTGTAAATCTTCCAAGAACAGAACGTTGGAACGGGAAAGTACGGAAGGGGCTTAAAGAATCTTGCCCTCTTCCTTCATCCTGACGAGCCTGGTTACGTAGCCGGCTATCCTGTTCCTGATGGTCTTGCTCTGGACGGTGGTGAGTTCCTCAACCTTCTTCTTGTTGTGCTCGAAGTCCCTCGTGAACTCGTTCGGGTAGCGGTCAAACAGCTCGCGGGCAG
>JALVWX010000003.1 GCA_027023165.1 Thermococcus sp.
TTATCACAGACACCGCAAACTTCCGCTTCTCCAACTCAAAGACGTTCAAGGCTGTCTCTGAGATGCTCGAGCGCTTCCCTCTCCAGATGGGGGAGATATTCCAGCTGGTAGCACCAGTCAGCGACGAGAACATAGACCAAGCGAAGAGGATGGCAATGCTGAAGGCCTGCCAGAGGCTTGAAATCCGGAAGTTCAGGGGATACATCATAGCGGTCTCTCGGGTTTCTGCCTACGAGTCATTGGCGTGCAAGACGTTCCTCAACCTAGGCGCGGACATAGCAGTCGTTGGAAGCGAGAAAAAAGGCGTGAGGATTTCGGCGAGGGCCAAGGAGAGCCTGGTAAAGAAGGGCCTCCACCTCGGCAGGATCATGGAGAAGGTCGGGCCAATCATAGAAGGCTCCGGGGGCGGTCATGCTGGAGCGGCCGGGGCGAACGGAAAGAGAAACCTTGATGAAGCGGTTAAGGTCATCCTGAAGGAGATTGAAAAGTTTTTGAGGGAGGTCGATTGAAGTGGCCAGGTGTCCCCTCTGCGGAAAGCCCCTCGACTGGGGCGAGCTTATTGAACAGATGATAGTGGAGAAAGGTTCTGAGATGCGCGAGCTTCTCTCGGACAGGGAGCGCTTCCTCAGCACCCTCCGGGAGTTCACCTTCAAGTGCCCCCACTGCGGGGAGGAGTTCTACGGCAGGAACCTGCCCGAGAAGGAAGCGGAAAAGGTCTTCGAGCTTCTCAACGAGTTCAAAGGCTCTATAGACTGGGAGAACGGGAAGGTCAGGCTGAGGCTCAACAGCCTCCTGGCCCTCGACACGATGCTCGAGAAGTGGGACGAGAAAGTCAAGGGGAAGCGGTAGCCTTTTCTACTTTCGCGCTTATTTTTCTCAAGCGGTGGTTCCCGTGGAGCGGGTTGAATCATACCTTTCAAAGGGCGATTACAGGAGGGCACTTGAGGCGGCGGATGCTATAACCGAACCCCTGCGAAGGCTCGTCGCCTTGGCCGAGGTTGTGGTGGCCTTCCCGAGGGACGAGGTCCTCGCGCGCATGCTTGAAACCCTGAACTCGGTAAAAGGGAGGCCTGAGATGGCCGTTGCCTACTCCGTCATTGGCCGCGCGCTCTACTCCCTCGACCACGACAGGGAGGCGGGGATGTACTTCGAAAGGGCGCTCGAAACGGCCCGAGAGCTGGGGTCACCGAGGGTCAAGGGAGAGGTTCTGGCCGCGATAGCGCGGAACCTCGTTCTGTCGGAGAGGTACGGCGATGCCTTCGAGTTTTTCAGCCGCTCTGTTGAACTCCTTCAAACGGCGAGGGGGCTTTCCTCCTACGCGACGGAGACGCTGATTAAGGTGGCGAGGCTCGTCGAGAGGAGCGCCGATGAGATACCGAACGAGCGGGCGCTGGACTTCTACCGGCTGGCTAGAGACGTTTACTCCTCGATTTTCTTCAGCCTGCAGGCCAGGCACATCGAGAACAAAATAAATCTCGCAGAGGAGGTTCTGAAGCGCGGGAAAGTGGCAGTGGAGGAACTCATAGACCGGGGGGAGGTGGAGCTCGCCATCGAGATGGCCCGCTTCCTACCGCTGGAGGAGAGGGCAGTGGTGATGCTCGAGCTTTCCTACTGGTTCCATCTCCACGAGCAGCCCAGACTCGGCAGGCGGGTCTTCGACGACGCCCTTGAGATAATCCTCGTTGGAAAGTTCAAACCCCGGGACGGGGAGATAGCGGGGATAGCGAGGCGCTTTCTCCGCATAGGGTTTCTTGAAGAACCGCTGACTTTAGCCGGGGTGATATCCAACGAGCGGCTCGCCTCCGAGATCCTTGGGGAGGTGGCCTTAGCTTATGCCCGTAGGGATGATTCTGCCAAAGCCCGCTCAATAGCCGAAGGGATAAGGGACGAAAGCGTTAAGAACCGCGTTTTAGAGATGCTGGAGGGTGAGAGCTATGTGGGACACGAGCAAGGATTACCGCTTACTGGTGGCGGAGAAGAGCGTGGATCTTTTCCTGAAGACGATAGAGCACGCGAAGTTCAAGGGGAAGTGGAACAAGAAGGGGGCGCAACAACTCGCGAAGGAGATGATTCCCGAGATACAGGCGATGCGCTACAGCTACGTTGACCCGAGGGAGCTGGTTGAGACGCCGCAGATGAAGGCCCTCAAGGAGAAGGCCAGCGGCATAATCGAGGCCCTCGGTGGGGAAGACTGGCACCACAAGTTCCTCAGCTTAGCAGATAAAAGCGAGCGCGAGAAGGTTGAAGAGGCCGTCGCAAAGGTTCGCTTCTTCCTCAACACGATACTCGGCCTCGACAAGAGACTTGCCCTCGGCAAGATAAACGATCCGGTCATAGCGGTGGACATAAAGGTCGGCGAGGTCATGAGCGTCGCCAAGCACCCGAACGCCGACAGACTTTTGGTCACCAACGTTAACATCGGCGACAGAGCGATAACCGTAGTGACGAACGATTTGAGCGTTAAGGAAGGAAACCGCGTGGCGGTCGCGTTACTCCCGCCGGCGAACTTCAGGGGGATAGTGAGCGAGGGCATGTTCCTCGGAGCTGGAGAGGGTGTCCTCAAGGACGTGAAGGGAGAAATAGGTGGCCTGCCGAAGGGGATTCCTCTCGAGGCCTTCAACGAGACGAGGAATCTGATCGAGGCGTTCTTGAAGGGCTGAAGTTTGGACTTAAAGCCCTTCCCTCTCTTTGCCCCTCCTGTGGTTCTGCTGATGGCTTGAATCAAAGAAAGCCCAACTGGCTGTAGGAGAATGCTTATATATCCAGATACCACACGGATTACCAGAGCCTATGGGATGAGGGTGTTTGACTGGAGGGGTCCCCGTGAAGCGTTTGTTCGTCATCCTGGTTTTCCTGCTCGCCATTATCACGGGAGTACTCTCGGTACATTATCATGGTTCTGGAGGGGAGAACGGCCCAAACCTGCCCCCTGCTCAAAACGGCAGTTTTCTGAAGTGCCCCTCAACGGCTTTCAGCGGGCAGAAATTCTCCCTCAGCTGGGGCACCGCGTTTCTTGAAAACGTCAGTGAGGTCAGGAGCGTTCCCTTCATGAAGTTCAGCGTTGACATCTACGGTAGAACCAACGTGAGCACGGGAGAATCAACCGCCAAGGTGCCGGTTGTGGCTTTATGCGCCCGGGGCATCGATGGGAAGCCCCTCTGGAACCTTACGTTTTCAGGCTACGCCTGGGCCTATGATGGCGGAAGATATGGAGTTAAGGAGAACGGGACGGCCGTTCCGGGGGTTCTGATAACCAACACTAGCGACTACCTCTATGCCCTCGTTTATCAGACCTCACCCAGCCCATATTCTGATTCTGAATTCAGAAACTACGCACCGGACGACTACTTCTACGTCCTCGGCAGGAATGGTATGGTTAAAAAGTTCGACCTAGGACGAGGTTTCCTTCCGCTCAGGAACGCGTTTCTGGTTTCGAATGGCAGTTATGTGTTGCTGGGCTTTGAACGCCCCCTGCCGGATGGTTCTCCGATGTCCGGCTACGTCATGATTCTGAATGGAACAAAAGTAATCTGGAGCAGACTCTTCCAGATGAACGACCCGAGCTGTCTCTGCTACGTTATCTCCGGCTGGGGAAAGATAGACCAGAACGGCTGTGCGACCTTTGGTCTGTACGATGGCTACGCCACCTACTGCAACGGGACGCTGACGTTTCACCGGAACTCCGACGGAGGAGGGGTTGAGAGATGATAGGGATCCTCTTGACCCCACTGGTTGCCTACGCCCTGCTTTTCGTGCTCCCGGCGGTATACGAGGAGATGCCCCGTGAAAAGGCCGACCTCACAGCGACCATTCTGTACGCCCTCTTCCTGCTTCCTTCTTCTTTTTACTTCACCTTTGTGAGTGCGGCGATTATCGACACCTTTGGAATCGACGCGCACCTTCCTGCGCCCCTGGACCTGATTGTGATACTCCTCCTCGCGTCTACGATGGCCACCGCCGTAGCGTTCATTCCCCTCCTGCTGATAAGGAGGGAGAGGGGAATAAAGAGACCAGTTGCCGGGATTTTCACGGCTTACCTGTTCCTCAACTTGGTTGTTCTGATTCTCTTTGGCGCTATAGGCTCCTGAACTTCATCCTTCTCTTTACGACCCCCAAGGCCCTCTCGGCATCTTCCCTGAACTCGGGGAGGCCTAGCTCCTTCATCGTCTCAGGTAATGGAACGCCGAGCTCCTCATCCCAGCCCCTCAGCCTGTAGAACTCCTTTCTTGCCTCGAGGAAGTCGTTGTAGTCTATGAATGCTTTGTTGCCCTTTGCCGGGCCGTCAGGCTCGGGCTCCCACCAGCGCGGTGGAATCGTGTCGTCGAGCGGCGGCGTTACCCAGTCGAGGGCGTTGTGGATTCTCGCTATGCTCTCAACACCCCAGGCCCTCTTTCTGAGTTCCTCGACCGTCCACTCCTCGCCCGTGACTATGGAGTAGAGCCTCGCCAGGTCCTCCATCCTGTAGGGCACGAACTTACACGTTCCGAGCATGTCGGTGATGTAGCTCTCGTCTCTGCCCTCTATGAGCGAAGGCACGAGTTCTTTGGCAGGCCCCTGATTTGGCAACTGGTGTGGCCTCGGCCAGCCCCTTAGGTGAGATGCACCAACGTCCGCGGTTGCGTAGCTTAAAGCATACGTCCTCCTTCCACGTGGATCCCAGGCAGGTGCCTCCATTCCCTTGACGTGGACAGCAAGCTCGCAACCTCTACCAAGCCTCTCACAGGCCCTCTTAACGCCGTCCGCCAGAATAGCGCCAAAACCTCTCCTCTCGGCCATCAGTTTAATGAGCCTCTCCTCAGCCTCCTCGTCGCCAAAGCCCCTGACCGGGAAGCCTATTTCCTCCTCGCTTATCAGCCCTTTCTCGACCATCTCAAAGAGCCACGCTATCGTGTTGCCCGTCGCTATGCTGTCAAGTCCGAGGTCGTTGACGAGCCAGTTGAAGTACGCAACCGCTGGAAAGTTGAAGACGCCCGTAGCTGCTCCCAGCATCGCTATGCTCTCATACTCCGGCTTGACGCGGATTTTCCTGCCTTTGTATTCCACTTCCACATACCTGGCGCACTTTATTGGACAGCTCTTTCCGTGGACGAACCATTCTGGCTCAACTTCATACTTCTTGACCTCATCTCCGGCCAGCTTTGAAGCCAGCTCGTCCGGGATGTATGGTCTTGAGAAGTTGTAGGCCGGGCTCATGCCCAGGGAAGCGGAGCTCCGCAAAGCATCTGTGGTTCCGTAGTTCCTCGTGTGTTCATACTTCGGGTTGGTTGAAAACTCTTTGTAGTACTCCTGCCAGAGTTTCTGGAACTCCTCTGGATTGGCTACG
>JALVWX010000004.1 GCA_027023165.1 Thermococcus sp.
AAAGCCATCTGGGCCTACAGGAACGAAAAGCTAATCGTAATTCCCGGCGGGGGAGGAAAATACGGGGAGATAAGACTTCCAGAGGAGATTAGGAGGGCGAAAATAGAGGAACTGGACAGCGTTGACATCGAGCTTCCCGAGGAAAAACCAAAGCAGAGGAGCATAACGGAGTTCCTGAAGCATAGATAGATAAAGTTGCAAGATAGGGTGACGAGTTGATGGAAAGTGTAATAAGTAAGAAAGTTAGAAATTTTTACGGTGGGGGAGATGGAGGTCGTAAAAGTTTCCACGAAGGGACAGGTCGTCATACCCAAGGAAATCCGCGAGAGTCTGGGGATACGGAACGGCGACTACCTTGTGGTAACCGAGAGAAACGGCTACATTATTATGAAGAAGCTCAGCGTGGAGGACGTTTTTAAGGAGGGTGAGGAACTCGCAAAGTCTTTGAAAATCGAAAAGAAGGACGTAATCAGGGCAGTGAGGGAAATAAGATATGAGGATTCTACTTGACACTAACGTGCTAATCTCGGCCTACTTCTGGAACGGTAAAGAGAGGGCAATCCTCTGGGACTGTATAAGGGGAATCCATGAGAACGTTGTTTCGGATTACATACTCGAAGAAACCCGGAGGGTTCTCCAACACAAGTTTGGATTGCCAAAAGAGGCAAGAGAGAGGTATCTCTTTCTCCTCAGCACCTTTTCAACTTCCGTCTCTGTGGGAGAAGTTCGCCACGTCTCACGTGACCCAAAGGACAACCCCATAATAGCCACCGCCTTGAGCGGAAAGGTTAATGCCCTCATAACAGGGGATAAAGACATCCTAACTCTTCGAGACGAAACTAAAGGTTTCTGCTTTATGGGTCATTGCTTCAAAATCCTACGGCCGGGTGAGTTCAAATGAGAGAATCCGAAATCATTGAACTCTTCCTCAAACACCTCAAAAGGCAGGGTGATTTACCCCTCGGGGACGATGCAGGGGCAATCAGGTTCGGAAAGGCATGGCTTGTTGCTACAAACGACATGCTCGTCAGAAGGACTGACGTTCCCGATATAATGACTCCCGAGCAGGCCGGCTTTAAGGCGGTAACGATGAACGTGAGCGATGTTTCAGCTATGGGGGCCAGGCCCATAGGCTTCCTCTTCTCGCTTGGAATACCGGGGGATTTGGACGCCGAATACCTCGAAGGGATAGCGAGGGGGATTGAGAAGGCTTTAGAATTCTACGAGGTTCCCGTTTTAAGCGCCGACACAAACGAGGCCGACGATTTGATAATAGATGGGATAGCACTTGGCACTGCGGAGAGGCTTCTCACCCGCTCCGGGGCAAAACCGGGTGATTTGGTCTGCGTTACCGGCGATCTCGGAAGGGCGCTGGCAGGGCTTCTGGTTTGGAGAAGGGGAGTTGAAGTCCCAAGGTCTGTCCTAAGGACGCTCTACGAGAAACTCTTGGAACCGAGGGCTAGGGTCCTTGAGGGAATGGAGCTGAGCGGAATCGCCAGTGCTGCGGTAGATGTAAGCGACGGCCTTTCCAAAGAACTTCACATCCTCGCGGAGATGAGCGGGGTGGGTATTGAGATCTTTGCGGACAGGCTTCCCATAAGGAGGGAGGTTTTTGAAGCCGCGGATGAACTCGGAGTAGAGCCGCTGACGCTCGCCCTGGCCAGCGGGGAGGAGTTTGAGCTTGTATTCACCCTGCCGGAGGAACTCGTCGGGAGCCTCGGCTTCGAGTGCACGCCGGTGGGGAGGACTTTCAGCGGCGGTGGCGTTTACATTACTACCCGGGGAAAACGAGAGAAAATGCCCCTTCTGGGCTGGGAGCACCTGAGCGGGCGTGTATGACCCTGAGAAGTTCGCGGTGCAATAATGGACGGAAAAGGTTTATAACGCCCCCGAACTACCGTGGGTTGGAAGTGTGGCGGGATGATCGTGAACGTTGAAGCCCTCATCAGCTCAGGCGAGCGATACATATCCCTTATGGAGAACATCCCGTTGCACTACCTTGTCCTCGCCCTTTTAAGCTATTATCTAAGCGTTATGCTGTATGCCTTAAGATGGAAGGTCATTCTGCGGGGCACGGGGAACGATGCTGAACTCGTGAGGCTGTTCAAGATCTTCATGGGTTCGATATTCCTCAACAACGTCACCCCAACGAGCAGAAGCGGCGGGGAGCTTCTCAGGATAGTATGGCTCTCAAGGGAGAAGGAGGTTCCGCTGCCAATCTCCACTGCGAGTGTTGTCTACGAGAGGGTTCTGGAGGCCGTTCCTTTCATGCTCCTTATGCTTCTCGGCGCCCTTAGGCTCCTTCACGACGGGGTTCTCATCGCCGTCCTAATGATGGTGGGCGTCGTCCTGCTGTGGGCCAAGTGGGACTCCCTCCTCAGGCTTTTTCTCCGTCTTATGAAGTCGGAGCTTGACGAGCACTCAATCTCTCAGCTCGAGGAATTGAAGCGCTCCTGGAGAGTAACCCTGGTCGGAATCGGTCTGAGCACCGCCGTATGGGTATTGGACGTCTTTAGAATAAAGGTCGTCGCACTCGCTTTCGGTCTCAACCTGCCCATTGGGGTGGTCGTTCTCATATCGGTTGCCAACATGCTCCTGGGGATAGCTTCAATAACCCCCGGAGGAATAGGTATAACGGAAGGAGGCCTCATCGGGGTCTTGATTCATCTTGGGATTCCGGCGGTTTTTGCAGTTCCCGTTACGTTCATGGAGAGATTTGTATCCTATGTCCAGAGCACAGTGGTCGGAATGATAGTCATGTTCTCATCTGGAGGGGCTGAAATATGGAGAGCCTTAAAATCGCGCTCGTGAGCGACTGGTACTATCCCAAGCTCGGCGGCGTTGCCGTTCACATGCACGACCTCGCCTTAAACCTCCGCCGCCTAGGACACGATGTCGATATAATCACCAACGATTTAACCACCGGGAAAGAGGACGAACTCCAGGAGGCGGGTGTTGGCCTCATTAAGGTTCAGGGTCATGTCGTCAGGAATGTTGGGATAAACGCTACCGTTTTCTCCCACAACGCTGGGATTCTGGAGCCTTATATAAAAGGTTATGACGTTGTCCACGGCCAGCACGCCTTCACCCCCCTGGCGTTGAAGGCGGTTTCCCTTGCAAGAAAGCTTGGAGAGGCGGCCATACTGACGACCCACAGCATAGACCTGGAGAACACTCACTACCTCCGGGCGGTTTCCAGGATATCTTTTCCCTATTTCAAATATTACCTAAGAAACCCCCACAGGATCATCGCCGTCAGCAAGGCCTCAAAGCTCTTCATCAAGAAGTTCACCGACGTCCCGGTTGATGTCGTTTACAACGGCATAAACACGTCCCTATTTCACGACCGCTGGGATGGGGAGAAACTCAGGGAGGAGCTTGGACTTGGTGAAGGCCCCCTGATTCTCTACGTTGGAAGGCTCGAGCCGAGAAAGGGGGTCAACGTCCTGGTTTCTGCAATGAGGTGGATAGACGGCACCCTCCTGGTGGTGGGAAGGGGGAACATGCTGCCCCTTCTCAAGCGGGAGGCAAAGATGCTTGGCGTCGCCGACCGCATTCGTTTTATGGGCATGGTAGAGTACGGGCTTCTTCCCAAGTTCTACGGCGCCAGCGACGTGTTCGTCCTCCCGAGTCTCAGCGAGGCTTTCGGCATAGTGCTCTTGGAGGCGATGGCTTCCGGTGTTCCAACCGTTGGAACGACAGTTGGGGGGATTCCCGAGATAATCGACGGCTGTGGTCTCCTCGTTCCGCCGGGGGATGCCCGCAAGCTCGCAGAGGCCGTGAACAGGATACTAGACAACCAGAGCTTTGCCAGAAAGCTCGGCCGTCTTGGGAGGAAGCGGGTGGAGAGGGTTTACAGCTGGGACGTTATAGTCAGGAGAACCCTGCTCGTTTACCGCTCCGTCCTGGAGGGGGCTGAAAGCGATGGGAACTAGGGTGATACTCTCCTTTGATGTCGAGCATGACTGTCCACCTTTCGCCGAAACGAGGAACGGGATGAGGGAGGGCCTTCCGAGGGTCATGTCGCTCCTCGAGCGCAAGGGGATACGGGGAACCTTTCTCTTCACAGGGAGGATGGCCGAGGAATTTCCCCAGCTCGCCAGGAGAGCCGCTGAGAGGCACGAACTCGGCTGTCATGGTCTCGAACACGAGCGCTTTGACAGGCTCAACCCCGAGGAAGCCAGGAAACGCCTGGAGGAGGCTATGGCCATCCTGTCCAGATTCGGCGAGGTGGTCTCCTTTCGCGCCCCGAACTTCCAGTTTCCCGATGAGTACTACCCGATCCTTTATGATGTTGGCTTTAGGATCGATTCCACTAAGGCAAAGCACAAGGGCTGGAAGCGGGGCGTTACGAAGATTGGTGGAATCCTGGAGGTCCCCGCAACGACGACCTCAATAGTCACCAGGCTGCCGTGGTCCCTCCAGGTGAGGTTCCACAGGAGGTTCGAGAGTCCGGTAGTTTACATCTTCCACCCCTGGGAGTTTGTGGACATGCCCAAAAGGCTCAGACCCGACTGCTGGTTCGGGACCGGCGAAGGCGCGCTCAGAAAGCTTGAAGCCCTCATAGACTACCATCTTGAGCGGGGTGCCGAGTTTATCACCCTGCGGGAGATGCTCAACGACCCCAACGTTTAAACCCCCTGCCGATAACTAAACTACGGTGAGACCATGCGCGAGGCAATGTACTGGGAGCCGATGGAAAACGACCGGGTGCGATGCAGACTCTGCCCGCTCAACTGCATCATCGACGAAGGCCAGCGCGGCTCCTGCAAAGTTAGGAAGAACATCGGTGGAAAGCTCTACACGCTCAACTACGGCAAAGTCTCTGCTATTGCGGCGGATCCGGTGGAGAAGAAGCCGCTCTTCCACTTCTGGCCGGGCTCGTGTGCGCTCTCCATAGCCACCGTTGGATGCAACATGCACTGCAAGCACTGTCAGAACTGGGAGATAAGTCAAGCGGATGAGAGCTTTCCTTACCTTCATGACATGAGTCCGGAGATGGTGGTGGCAATAGCGAAGCGCTACGGCTGTGAGAGCATAGCCTACACCTACAACGAGCCGGTCATCTGGTACGAGTTCGTTCTCGACACCGCGAAGCTCGCCAAAGAGGAGGGAATCTACAACCTCCTCATAACCAACGGCTACATAAACGAGGAACCATTCAGGGAGCTGGCCCCTTACATTGACGCTATGAACATAGACATCAAGGCCTTCAGCGACGAGTTCTACATGAAGATAGCTAGCGTTCCAAGCGGTGAACCGAGCAGAAAAACAGCGGTAATAGCGAAGAAGGAGTTTGGAATCCA
>JALVWX010000005.1 GCA_027023165.1 Thermococcus sp.
CCCTCAAGCTCGTCCATTTTGATGCCCATCTGCCTCATGAGCTTCTTCATCTGCCTCGGGTTCATGCCCATCATCCTTACCACCGGTGGAAATTGGGGGAGGATTTTAAAAAGGTTGGGAGCCTTCCCCGCGGAAGGCCGCCTTCAGGAGCGTCGGAGTCACGAGGGTGCTCAGGAATATCATCGTCACTATCACGAGGTACGCATCAGGCCCAACTATGCCCTCCTTCATGGCTATCGCTAACATCGCAAGCTCAACGCCCATCCTCGGTATCATGCCGATTCCAACGCGGAGGGAGGATTTCCACCCCATTCCAGCGAAGAGTGCACCAAGGCCGCAGCCCAGTACCTTGCTGAGTATCGCCACCAAACTGAAGAGCAGGGCGAAGAATCCCACGGAGGAGAGGCCGGTGAGGGGTATGTTCATGCCCACATCCACGAAGAACAGCGGAACGAAGAGAGAGTGCGCTATCACCCTCGTGTGCTCGAATATCGGCTTCCTGAACTCCGTCTCGCTGAGGGCCAGGCCGAAGAGGTAGGCACCGAGGATAGACGCAAGGTTCATGTGCTCCGCGAGGTACGCAAACGCGAAGAGCGTCGCCATGGAGAGCGTAACGGTCGAATCAGCGAAGCCTATCCTGACAACCTTTCTGAGGAGGTAGTCCATCAAACCGGGAACGACGTAGAGCATAACCGCTATGAAGACGCCGACCATGAGAAGTATCTCGCCTATCCCAAGGGGGTTAACGCCACCCTCACCGAGGGAGGAGATCACGACGGTCAGAACGATTATTCCGAGGATATCGTCAACGATGGCCGCCGTAAGGATGGTGCTCCCCTCGGGGGTCTTGAGGGAATCAAGCTCCATCAGAACCCTGACGGTGAGGCTGACGCTCGTGGGGGTCGTCAGAGCGCCGTACAGAAGGGCCTGCTGAAAACCCTTGAAGGGATACGCTATACCGAATCCCATCAGGAAAGCCACGAGGACGCCTATCCCTGCAACCGAGAGGCCCGCTTTTCCGGCCTCCTTAAGCTCCTCTATGCTGCTCTCAAGGCCGGCCATGAAGAGAAGCAGGAGGACGCCTATCATCGAGATGTCCTTTACCTCCTCGGTTGGGGGCATCGCTATTCCGAGGAGGATTCCGCCAACTATCTGACCGAGGACGACGGGCTGGCTTATCCTCGCGAATATCCAGCCGAAAACCTCCGCCGTCGCGAGCATGGCCGCGATGTAGAGTATCAGCTCAGGCTCCAACTCCATCACCGGGAGAATATCCTAAGCAACCTGATGACGCTCTGGGCCGAGAAGGTCCCAACAACCCTCTTCTTCTCAACCACCGGGAACTGCCTGACGCCAGTTTCGAGCATCATCCCAAGGGCGTAGCTCAGGGGGTCGTCCGGGGAGAGCTTTATCGGTCTCGTGTTCATTATCTCCTTCACCGGCCTGTCCCAGTCGAAGTGAGCCTCTTTGATGGCGTCTATGCCAACCAAAACGTAGTCGCTCGGGGGGACGACGAGGTTTATTATCTCGTCTATCGAGATGAAGCCGAGCAGTCTGTTTTCCTCGTCGGCAACGACGGCACAGGTTCGGTGCTCTATCCCCTTGATGAGGTCCTCTATCCTATCCTTCGGGGATAGCTTGAGGAAGTTCTCGTCCATCACGAGCTTTACCGGCATCCTTGAGAGCTTGGCGATGTTGAGCTTGGGCTTCTCTTCCGCCTCTTCCCCCATGACCACCACCGATTGTACCGGGTAGGGCACCGAAGTTTAAAACCTTTGAGGACAACTGAGGCCGGTGGGATAATGACCGTCCCTCAATCCGGGCCAACACTCATCCAGCTGGCGGAACTGATCGGCGGTCTGCTGGTTATGGGGATAGCCTTCCACTTCCTCTTTGACTATATGGAGCGCTACGCCGAAAGGAAGGAGAAGGAGATAGAGGAGGAGCTTAAGGAAGAGGAGGAAACAGGGGAGCTATATTGATGAACCAAATCACCAAAAACTATTTATTTTCCAAAAATCCTAATATCTACCATGACAGTGGAAGTTGTAAGACTCGATGACAATGGCAGGCTCTACCTTCCCGCCAGCATTAGGAGGAAGCTCCGCTCCAAGGAATTCTACATCGAAGAGAGAAACGGGGAGATAGTTCTCGTTCCAGTAAGGAAGAAGATAGAAAAGTACTGGGGCATCTTCAAAGGTGAGAACCTAACCGCGGAGGAGATGGACAGAATAGTGGAAGAAGAAACCGAAAAGCTCCTGAGGGATGAGCTTTGAAGATTTATGTGGACGTTAACGTGGTCTATTATATCTTAACTGCAAACGACGAGTTCGGGATTAGAGCAAAAGAACTTGTTGAAGAGTACTACGGTATGATGGTTACCTCTACACTCACTGTTTGGCAGCTCTACATCCTCCTTCGGAGAAAGGGAGATAAGAGGCCAGAGCTGACCAATATACTCTCAGAGCTGGGAATAAAAATTGTACCCTTAACACCCGAGATTTTGTCAGAAGCGGAGAAGTGCCAGTGGCTTGACTTTGACGATGCCATCCACTACGCGACGATGAAAGCCCACAGGATAAGCGTAATCCTCTCAAACGACCGTGATTTTGACAAAATTAAGGAGATAAAGAGGGTCTTTTAGCTCACTCCCTCTTCTCCCCGGGGAAGTTCGAGGTTTCCTCGTTGGCCTTCATGATGCTCTGTCTGTACTCCTCGTACTTCTTCCTCGCTTCTTCGGCCTTCTCCTTCTCGCCGAGGTACTCGTACGCCTCAGCAACGTGCTTCCACCACATCGGGTCCTCCTCGGCCTCCTTCATGCAGTACTCGAGGAACTTCCGATAAGCTTCCCTCGCGAGTTCTTCCATCCCGAGCTTCCGGGCGATGTTGCCGACGTCCTCCCAGAAGACGCCCTCCTCTTCCGCTTCCTTCTTGTAGTACTCGAGGGCCTTCTCCCAGGCTTCCCTGGCCTTCTCCTCATTTCCAAGCTCCTCGTAGAGCTTCGCCACGTCCTCCCAGAACCATGGCTCCTCCTCGGCGTAGCGCTCGAGGGCTTTGGCGGCCCTCTCCATGTTCCCGGCCTTCTTCCAGTACTCGTGGGCCTCCTTGAGGTAGTATGTGTCCTTCTCCTTCTCGTAGAGCTCCTCATAGATTTCAGCGGCCTTCTCGTACTTTCCGGCCTTCTCGTAGGCCCAGGCGGCGCTCTCCATCCAGCCGAGCTTCTCGTACATCTCGGCGGCTTTTTCGTATTTTCCTGCCTTCTCGTATTTTCTCGCCGCCTGCTTGTACTTGCCGGCCTTTTCGAGGCTCTCGGCGCTCTTAAAGCGGTCGGTAAGGCCGAGGTCAGGCTCGCTGATGTACCAGATTCCGAAGGCGAAGGCCGCGATGAAGAAGACTATTATCGCCCCGACGACCCAGAGGTCGCGCCAGACGATGCTTAGATAGGTTGCGTAGCCGCTTATCGCCGTTAGGGCTGCCAGAACAGCCCCGTACTTCCAGCTCTCCGCGTAAAGCGTCAGCCCCGTGAAGAAGAGCAGGATAAGCGTGAAGGACAAGAAGCCGAGGACGAGTATCACCTGGAGCAGCAGCTTCGGGCCGCCGTACCAGACTATGCCGGCCGCTATCGCAAGGACGACAAGGAGGAAGCCAATCAGATACGCTTTAAGCCGGTCCATTCTTTCACCCCCTCTGTTTTCAGCAGGAAGATCTTCTCATCGAGCCTTGGAGTGTAGTGGCCTATGCCGTCGCGAGCAACGACCCTGTGACAGGGAACGACCACCGGGTAAGGGTTCCTCTTCATGGCCCCACCTATGGCCCGCGGTGATGTGTTCAAAGCCTTCGCGAGGCTACCGTAGGTTATAACGCTCCCTCTTTTAACGTTTTTCGTGAGCCATTCGTAAACGCGCCTCTCAAAGGGAGTAACGCCCTCAAAGGACAGCTCATTCAAAACGTCGGCGTTGTCAACCCTTCCGATGATAACGTCCCTCACGAGGGCCGGATAATCAGAACCCCCTCGAGTCAAATCAACGTCCACGCCCCTTTTTCTCAGAAAACTGGCGAGGCGCTCGGTGTTCTTCGAGAACTGCTCATCGTCGAGGGCGAAGGTTATCCCCTGTATTTTCTCCGCCCATAGCACGGCAATCCAGACCTTCCTCCCGGCTATCTCGAAAACGTCAGCGCTCAGCATTCCGGCATTCCTCCAGCCTGAGCCTCGCCTTCCTGAGCGGGCCGATCAGGGTGTGAACCTCCCTGCCGTAGAGGAAGGCCCTCCCGACGGCCCTTCTGAAGACGGAGACGAGGAACTCTCTCCTTTCGACATCCTTAGGATAGTCGAGAGCCTCAAGAAGTCCCGCCCAGGTTTTCACGAGCTGTTCTTTTTCAACCCTCGTGGCGGGCTTAAGCGCCTCCACCGCCGGCTCAGGCTTCCTCTTGGAGAGTTCGTAGAGGATCACCGCGGCGGCCTGGGCGAGGTTCATAACGGAGTAAGCCTCGCTCGTGGGTATCGTCACCGTCACGTCCATCCGCTCAAGCTCCTCGTTCTTCAGTCCTATGCTCTCGCGCCCGAAGAACAGGCCGACCCTTCCGGGGTAGCCCCTAAGCGTCTCCCCCAGCTCCCAGGGCATGAGCGGGGAGCGGTGGGGTGAAAACTTCCCTCCGGCCTTTCCCGTGGTCCCAACGGTAAAATCAAAAAGCTCCAGCGCGTCCTCAAAATCCTCCAGGATGAGCGCGTTCTCCAGAATGTCCCCCGCGTGAACGGCGTAGGCGTAGCTCTCCCCGGTGAGGTTGGGGTTGACCAGGACTAACCGGGAGAAGCCGAAGTTCTTCATGGTTCTCGCGACCATCCCGATGTTTGCCGGCCCTTCAGGCTCGACGAGAACAACCGCCAGCATCGGTAGGCATTTAAAAGCCGGGCTTTAAACCCTTGTGGTGAGCGCATGTACGAGGTTGCCTACCTGCCACTCGCCCCCGCGGGGATAAGGAGAAAGGCACGGCCCCTCGCGGCAGGGGCGCTGCTGGCCTTCTCGCTCCTCTACTCCCTCCCGGACGCTTGGAGATACGCGCTTCTCCTAGCCTCTGGAGTGGTCCTCGCCCTCGGCTGGCCCTTTGAGAAACAGCCCGTTAAGGCCTGGGAGAGGTTCCTGAACGCGGTTCTCGCGATGGGCGGAATCGCGGTGGCCTCCACAATGGGAGGGAATACATCTTACATTCTCGGTGCGGCGGGAGTTACGCTGTTCTCGGGCAACCGGGTCCTGTCGTCATTCGGACTTCTGCCCGTATCGGCATTATTCCTGGTAGGTCTGACCGGTCTCAATGGGGTTGGGGCGTTTGCTTTAACCTACATCTACGCGCTCCACCACCTTAGAAAGCTCCTGAGGTGAGACGATGAGGATTTACGTGCTCGGTGCGGGGAGCATAGGCTCACTCTTCGGCGGCCTCTTGGCTAAGGCCGGGAACGACGTGACCCTGATCGGAAGGGAAGAGCAGGTTAATGCGATCAACGAGATGGGCCTTGAGGTGTTCGGCGTCGAGGACTTCACCGTTTACCCGAAGGCGAGCCTCTACGCGCCGGACGAGCCGCCAGACCTCCTCCTACTCTCCACGAAGTCATACTCGACCAAAGCGGCCCTTGAGTGCGCCGGGAGCTGTATCGGACCAAACACATGGGTCCTCAGCATACAGAACGGCCTCGGGAACGAGGAGCTTGCCCTCAGGAGGACGGAGAAGGTTATGGGCGGGATAACCACGAACGGGGCCATGCTCGTGGATTGGGGCCGCGTGAAGTGGACCGGGAAGGGGATAACCGTCGTGGGGAAGTATCCCACGGGGAGGCATGATTTCGTGGACGAGGTGGCACGGGTCTTCAATGAGGCCGGTATAGAGACCAGCGTCAGTGAGGAGGTAATCGGCTGGAAGTGGGCGAAGGCGATAGTCAACTCCGTCATCAACGGCCTCGGAACGATTTTAGGCGTTAGGAACGGCTTTCTGATGGAGGACCCGAACCTCGAGGGAATCTCGGTGGACATAGCAAGGGAGGGCTGTCTCGTCGCCCAGCAGCTCGGCATAGAGTTCGAGGTTCACCCGCTTGAACTGCTCTGGGACACGATAGAGAGGACGAGGGACAACTACAACTCCACCCTGCAGGACATAATGCACGGGAAGAGGACCGAGGTGGATTACATCAACGGGAAGATCGTGGAGTATGCCAGATCGGTGGGTTTGGAAGCCCCGAGGAACGAACTCCTGTGGGCGCTGGTGAAGGCGAGGGAAAACCTAAATAAGTCCGACGGGTAAGGAATAGCGGAGGGGTCAACATGGCCATCTTTGGAGGAAAGGAAAGCAGCGTTTTTGATGCCATTGAGGAGCACCTCAAGGCCGTAGACGAGGCCCTCGAAGCCTTCAGGGGGCTGGTTTCGGCGTACCTTGAGGGGGACATGGAGAGGGCAAAGGAACTCGAGGAGAGGGTGAGCGAGCTTGAGAGCAAAGCCGACAAGCTCAGGAGGGGCATAGAGACGATGCTCTACGAGGGAGCCTTCCTGCCCGCGAACAGGGGCGACTACGTGCACCTGAGCGAGCAGATCGACCAGGTAGCGGATGCAGCCGAGAGCGCCGCCCACACACTCATACTCGCCAAGCCTCGCGTGCCCGTTGAGCTGAAGAAGGAGATAATGGAACTCGTGGATTCCGCGATAGGGACCTACAGGCTCCTGATTGACGCTGTTAGGGCACTCAACTCGGACGTCGATAAGGCCATAGAGCTGTCAAAGGCCGTGGAAGACGCGGAGGAGAGCGCCGATAAGGTTGAATACGAGGTCAAGGGCAAGGTTTATGAAAGCGAGACCATCAGCACCTACGCCAAGATAATCTGGAACCAGGCTCTGACCAAGATCGGAGACATAGCCGACCGCGCGGAGGATGCCTCCGATCAGGTCATGCTGATGGCAATAAAGAGAAGGGGATGATAGCCATGGTGAAGGTTCTCGTTGCCGCTCCGCTCCACGAGAAGGCCATCGAGGTTCTGAAGAACGCCGGTTTCGAGGTCGTTTACGAGGAGTATCCAAACGAGGAGAGGCTAATCGAGCTTGCAAAGGACGTCGAGGCGATAATCGTTAGGAGCAAGCCGAAGGTGACCAGAAGGGTTATCGAGGCCGCTCCGAAGCTCAGGGTCATAGGCAGGGCCGGCGTCGGCCTCGATAACATAGACCTCGACGCCGCTAAGGAGAGGGGCATTAAAGTCGTCAACAGCCCCGCGGCAAGCTCAAGGAGCGTCGCGGAACTCGTCTTTGGACTGCTCTTCGCCGTTGCCAGAAAGATAGCCTTCGCCGACAGGAAGATGCGCGAGGGAATTTGGGCCAAGAAGCAGTGCATGGGCACCGAACTTGAGGGCAAGACGATCGGAATAGTCGGCTTCGGAAGGATAGGCTACAACGTGGCGAAGATAGCCAACGCCTTTGGAATGAGGGTTCTCCTCTACGACCCGTATCCAAACGAGGAGAGGGCAAAGGAGATTGGAGGAACCTTCACCTCGCTCGAAGACCTCCTGAAGGAGAGCGACGTCGTTACGCTCCACGTTCCGCTGATAGATGCAACCTACCACCTCATAAACGAGGAGAGGCTCAAGCTCATGAAGTCGACGGCCATACTCATAAACGCCGCCCGCGGTGCAGTCGTTGACAACAAGGCGCTCGTCAAAGCCCTCCAGGAGGGCTGGATCGCCGGGGCTGGCTTAGACGTCTTCGAAGAGGAGCCTCTGCCGAAGGACCACCCACTCACCAGGCTCGACAACGTTGTCCTGACGCCGCACATCGGTGCCTCAACGGAAGAGGCCCAGATGAGGGCTGGCGTTCAGGTCGCAGAGCAGATAGTCGAGATTCTAAAGAAGTGAGCTTTTCCCCTCCTTTTCCCACATTGATAGGGCTTATCTCACAGCGAAGGCTTTCTTGGAGATGTTTACCAGCATGCTGGTAAAGGTTGTGGCCAGAGTTTACCAGTATGGTGGAAAACTTCCGGCGGAAACTGTTGCAGTATGATGGTAAACTTTATAGGAAGTCCAACCAAACTTGAACCATGGACGTTGAAGAACTCAAAAGGGTGCTGGCAGACCAGCACGAGGTTCTGAGTGAAAAACTCGGGAGGGAAAGGATAGTAGAGAGGGAACTGCGCGGGAGAATAATAAGGAACTTTAAACCCACAGCCCACATAATAACCGGGCCGAGGCGTTCAGGAAAGTCAGTTCTCTCCACAACCCTCCCAGGGACGGCCCTCTATGTGAACTTTGAGGATCCAGCGATGGCTAGTTTTTCCATTGAGGATTACAAACGACTTCTCCAGGCGGGATACGAGCTTTTCGGGGAGTTTGACTACATCGTTCTTGACGAGGTTCAAGAGGTTGCCGGCTGGGAAAGGATGGTCTCCACTTTGAGAGAAGGCTACCCGACTGTAGTAACAGGGAGCAACGCACGCCTGCTCTCACGCGAGTTCTCAACGTACCTAACCGGCAGGTATCTAAGCTACACCCTGCTGCCCTTCTCCTTTAGAGAATTCCTGGCGTATAAAGGGATAAACCCGGAAGTGAAAACTACAAAGGACGAGGCGAGGATAAAGAGGGCTTTGCTGGAGTACATACAGCATGGAGGCTTTCCCGAGGCTCTGCGCTTTGGTAGGGAGTACCTCATGAACCTTTACAATGACATCATCACAAGGGACGTTATAGTGCGCTACGGCATTAGGAACGTCCGCGAGCTGAAAGAAGTCGCCTTCTACCTCTTTTCGAACTTTGCAGGGCGGTTCACATACAGCAAAATCAAGAACACCCTCGGGATTGGAAACGTTGAGACTGTAAAGAACTACGTCGAGTACCTTGGATCGGCATACCTCGTATTTGAACTTCCAAAGTTTTCATTCAAGCCAAAAGAGGTCCTGAGGGGAGACAGAAAGGTTTATGCAGTCGACACGGGCATGGTTAACACCGTCATCCCCAAGGTCTCAGAGAACGTCGGAAGGCTGATGGAGAACGCCGTCTTCCTGGAACTGCTGAGATTCAAGCACTACAGGAAGCCAAGTACGGAACTCTATTATTACAGGGACGACAAAGGCGAGATAGACTTCGTTGGGAGAAATGGAGAGGGAACAAAACTCATCCAAGTTACATACGCCTCAGGAAAAGATGAAATAGCCAAAAGAGAGGTTAAAAACCTGTTCAGGGTCATGGAGATATTTCGCTTGAGAAGTGGAACGCTGATAACTTGGGACTACGAGGACAAAATTGAAGCCGGTGGAAGGAGTATAAACGCGGTTCCCCTCTGGAAGTGGCTTATGAACCGTTACAACGTCAGCCCTTAAGGCACCATATCAAGCTCCCAGCATCTCCACAGGAAAACTAACCCAAACATGTCCATCGATGAACCCTGCCGGACCAAAACTTTTTAAAACCTCCACGCTTTTCTACTACCGGATGGGCCGGTAGCTCAGCCTGGTATGAGCGCCGCCCTCGCAAGGCGGAGGCCGCGGGTTCAAATCCCGCCCGGTCCACCACAATTCTAACGAAGTACGCGTCGTTTGGGGCATTTCTCTTCGGATTCCGCACCACATCCGGAACTAAAATACCAACTCTTGAGGAATCCACTAACTTTTGGTTCCAGTTGAAGATACCGGATATTACATAGGAAAACTACTTAAGCCCTTTAACCTATTAATAAGTTTGGTGATATGCATGGAGGTCGAACTCCTTAGGGAGCTTGTCTCCATCGAGTCCCCCACGGGGAAGGAGGAGCGAATCTCGGCGTTCATACGGGACTTTCTCTCCGAGAGGGGCTTTGAAGTGGAGACCCTCCCCGTTAAGGGCTTCGGGGACGACGTGATAGCCTACCTCCCGGGGAAGGGGCCGACGGTGGTTCTGAATGGCCACATGGACACGGTTCACCCCTCCGGGGGATGGACGAGAAGCCCGCTCGGGGAACTCGACGGCGACAGGTTCTACGGCATAGGAAGCGCGGACATGAAGGGCGGATTGGCAGCCCTCCTAAGTGCATTCGTGGAGCTGGGCGAGCTTCCAAAGAAGAAGAGGCCGAACGTTATCTTCACGGCGGTGAGCGACGAGGAGGGTTACTCAAGGGGTGCGTGGGAGCTTATACAGAGCGGAAAGCTGAAGGGAGCCGATTTGGTCCTCGTGGCAGAGCCGACCAACGAGAGCCTGATGCTGGGCGCGAGGGGAAGGTTCGTCGTGAAGGTTAGGGTTGTTGGAAAGAGGGCACACGCCGCCAGACCCCACCTCGGAATAAACGCGATAGAGGAACTCGGGGCCTTCGTGGGGAGCCTCGGAAGGATACGCTTCAGGAACCACAGGAAGCTGGGCATAGGCTCCTACTGCACGCTCCACATCGAGGGTTCCGCCGACGGTATGAGCGTTCCCGATGAAGCGATGGCGATAATCGACCGCCACATCGTCCCCGGCGAGGACTGGGAGAAGGTGAGGGGCGAACTGTTGGCGCTATGGGCGAAGCTCGGACTCAGGGGAAACGTCGAGATAAGCCGGTTCGAGCGGCCAACACCCGACATGCCGCCGTACACGGTCAGGGAAAACAACCGCTTCGTCAACGTCTTCCGCTCCGTCCACAGGGCGCTTTTCGGAAAAGAGCCTAAGATAACCTACGGAAAGAGCGTCGGGGACTTCAACTACTTCGGAACCTACCTCGGCAAGCCAACCCTCGTCTACGGCCCGATCGGGGGCAACTGGCACTCCACCGATGAGTGGGTGAGCGTCTCCTCCGTCAGAAGGGTCAAGCAGGCCTACGTGGCTTTTCTGAGGTCGCTCGTTTGAACCACGCCGATTGAATAAGGAGAAAAATAAGGCCCTGCAATCAGAGCTTCTTCCCGGTCAGGGCGCCGACAAGGAAGGCCCCGATTGCCACCGCCGCAACAAGGCCCCAGCCGGTTTCGCCGGAGGCTTCGGAGCTTGCAGGAACCGTCGTGCTTGTGGTGGAACCGTTTGATCCCCCAGGAATGATTATCTGCGGCACTCCGGTGTCACTGCCGCTCGGAACGCTCGCGGAAGGCGACGTGGAGTTGCCCAGGAAGAGGCCGGCGGTTTCCCTGGCGTACTGGTAGAATATCATGGCCGTCTGAAGGTCGTTGATGTCGTTCTTCTCCCTGGCGCTCTTCTCGTAGCTCTCTGCGAACTCGTAGTATGCCATTGCCAGGATGGGCTTTATGCCCTCCTGCTCGGCTATCCCTATCGCAGTCCTTGCATCGGACTTCATCTCGGCCAGCTTGTCAAGGAGAACCGTCATGTTGGTTATCCCGAGCGTATCGAGAAAGACCTGTCCCTGGACACGCGCCTCCATGGCCGTGAAGAGCGCCGCGGAGTATTTGCCATCCTCGTAGTACTGCTCGGCCTGCTGGATGCTGCTCTGCAGGTCGCCGGCAACGTTGCCGTACATGGATTCGATGTAGGTAACTATGAGGTTGGACTCGTCTATGTACTCCCTCGCGGTCGTCTTAACTGTCTCCCTGCTTATGACATCGCCCTTAGCGAATCTCTCACCGAGCTTTGCCCAGAAAACGGCGGTTTTGGCCCGTTCATATGCGTAGGCAGCATCACCTATGGCGTCCCAGTAGTCGCCGGAGTAGTAGTACTTCCAGGCGCTGTCGAGGAGGCTCTTCGCTTCCTCAACCCTCTGCTGGGCCGCGGCAACGGCCTGAAGCATTGTTATGCCCCTTATCTGCAACCCGGAGACGAACTCCTCGGACTGGTTTATCTGGTTCTGGGTGTACCTTAGGAGCCTCTGAACGTCCTCCTGGGTGCTCGTGTTCATGTACCAGTCAACGTGCCTTATGATTATCCTCGCCTGGAAGTCCTTGCTCAGCGTCGTGTAGTACATGCCATCGTCCAGGGCCTTCTTCGACTCGTTGAGTATGCCCTGGGCCTGGTTGAGGGCCGCCATAAGGGTGGCATAGGTCTCGTAGCTGACGTCGCTGTTCTTAAGGTTTCTGACAACGGTCTTGTAGTACTCGGTAGTGTTCTGGTAGTCCTCTATCGCATCTCCTTTCAGGAAGGAGGTATCTATCTTGGTATAGGAAGGTGCCTTCGGCCGGGGTATCCTGTGTCCAGTGAAGTAGTAAACAGCCTGATAGATGTCCTTAACCTCAATAACCTGGAGGCCCCAGCGCTCCTTGGCATACTGAACGACGTCAACCCTCTTCGTCTGAGTGTTTATCTCCACTATTCCTCCTATCTCCTTCTTCTGGGTCTGCTGGACGTACTGAATCCTCTGGCCCTCCGGGATCAGGAAAAGCTTCGCCCCAACGCTATGCGCCGCGGATGCCTTCTCGAGTATTCCTCCGACTGGACCGATGGTGCCATCGGGGTTTATCATTCCGGTCATCATGACCTTTGGGTTGATCTTCCATCCCTTAAGGGCGGCTATTATTCCAACAGTCATGGTTCCGCCAGCGGAGGGGCCGCCTATAATGGGCGCGTCCGCCTTGACCTGGATGAAGACGTCGTATTTGCTCATATCAACCCCCAAAACCTTGCCCGCCGTCTGGGCCGCGAGCCTCGCGCTCGCCTGCATGTCAACCTGTGCTAATGGCCATGTCTCGACGTAGACGTGCCCGCTTCCCGGTGCGACTGTAATGACGAAATCCGTCGCAACACCGACGAGCTGGCCGTCGGAGGTCTTTGAAACCGCCGGAGCCTTGAGGACAACCGTGTGTCCCTCGGCCGGGCACTGGGCCGATGCGAACCCTGCAAACGGCAGAGCCAGCATAAGAACTAGCACCAATACAGCAAGTCTCTTCACTCTCTCACCCCAGACAAGAAAAAGCGGCGTTTAATAAAGCGTTTTTGGTTCATTTTTCTTAGAACTCAACGCCTCCACAGGGAAACCAGCAGGAGCAGAAGCACTGCCACCTCCAGGGAAGCCGTGATGACGCCCACGTCCCTCTCGATCCACGCCCCGAGGCTCAGCGCGTCTATGGTCTTCTTTAGGGCAAAGAGAAGGAACGCTATCAGAAGGTAGAGGGCCGGACGGAGATGGCTCTTCCGATAGGCGATATAGGAAACCCCTGCAAGCAGGAGGGAAAGGATGAGGGTCACCACTGCAAGCACCATCTCAATCATTTTCACCACCTATCCCAGCCAGCAAGTCTATCAGACCGTCGGCCAGTTTTTCCAGCAGACCAGGGCGGTACTCTCTTATCAGCCTTACTACAACATCAGGATCGTAGGAAAGCCTGTAGACGACGCGCTTACCCCTACGTTCAGCATCGACGACGCCAAGCTTCACAAGCTCACCCATGTGATAACTCACCGTCGGCTGGCTCACCCCCAAGGATTCGGAGAGCGTCTTCTGATCGGCAGGTCCCTCCATGAGACGGAGCAGGATTCGCCTTCGTGTATCGGTTGAGATGGCAATGAGGAGCCTTTGAGCCTCTTCTTCCAATCCTCTCGGAAAGATGTAGCGCCTCTTTCCCACCTTCCTCGAGAACACACGACCCTCCTTCTCGAGCCTCCTCAGGTGGTACTGGAGGTCACCGATTCCGAGTCCCAGCCTCCTCGCCAGCTCCCGGAAGGTTATTCCCGGCTCGTCCTTTATGGTCCTGAGTATTTCATCCCGCCTCTCCATAGGCAACACTTAAACCCTTGTGGTTCATCCCTCTATGGGAATCCATATAAGCCCACCCCTTTTATGTCCATCGGTGGGGGTATGGAAAAAATTGCGAGAAGGGCGGAGGAACTGGCGAGAAAATACGGGATTTCCTACTATGAAATAAGGATAACCGAGGTAACTGCATCAAGCCTGAAGATGGAGAACGGCCAGTTAGAAGAGTTGTCCCTCAACACTGAAGTCGGCATCGGCGTCAGGGCCTTCAACGGGGCGTGGGGCTTCTCCAGCGCCAACGACATGGGTCGAGCAGAGAAGGCCATCGAAACGGCAATGAAGATAGCGAAGCTCTCAAAGGGGAACTCCAGGATTTATACTGGAGATCCAGTCGTTGAGAGAGCTGAGATGCCTGTTAAAAAGCCCTTCACCAACGTGGAGATCGAGGAAAAGTTAGACCTCGTGAAGGAAGCAAGCTCGCTCCTAACCGGAGAAAGAATCGTCAGCAGATCCGTTTACTACGGAGACGGCGTTAAGAGACAGCTCTACCTCAACTCCCTCGGGAGCAAGATAGAGACCGTCGTTCCCCGGGTGAGCCTCGTCCTCTCGGCCACGGCCAGGGAGAACGGGGAAATGCAGACCTACTGGAAGAGCTTCGGCGGAACGGCCGGCTGGGAGCTTGTTGAGGGGATAGACCTCCCTCACTGGGCGGATTTTGTAACGGGAAAAGCGGTCTCGCTCCTCCACGCGCGGGCACCGCCTTCAGGAACCTTAGACGTTGTGATGGACCCGGAGCTGACGGGGGTATTCATCCACGAGGCTTTGGGACATGCGGTCGAGGCGGACTCGGTAAAGAACGGCGACAGCATCCTAGCCGGGAAGCTCGGCGAGAGGGTGGCGGTTGAAGGCCTGAACGTCGTGGACGATCCAACGCTGCCGGGCAAGTTCGGCTCCTACCTCTACGACGACGAGGGAATCAAGGCAAAGTGCGTCGAGCTGATAAGGGGCGGTTTTCTGGTGAACTACCTCAACGACCGCGAGACGAGCGCTTTACTTGACCTCGAGCCAAACGGCCACGGCAGGGCGCAGGGCTACGCGTACCAGCCGCTCGTGAGGATGGGCAACACCTACGTCGAGCCGGGCGACTGGAGCTTTGACGAGATGCTCGAGGAGGTCAGGAACGGCCTCTACATGATAGGCGACAAGGGCGGTCAGGTTGATACGGCGGGCGGAACCTTTACCTTCGGGGCCAAGGAGGGCTACATCATCGAGAACGGCGAGATAAAGGCGCAGGTAAGGGATGTTGCCCTCTCGGGGAAAATCCTGAAGGTTCTGAAAAACATCAGGGCGATTGGAGACGATACCAGAATCGAGTTCCCCGGCTACTGCGGCAAGGGGCAGGTTGTCCCCGTGGACGACGGCGGGCCCCACGTGCTCACGAGGGCTCTGGTGGGGGGCATGCGCTAACCCTTCCCCATCTCTTCCGTTACTGTCGTTTCTTTGGTTGTCACCTCGACGACGGCCCACCCCTTCCAGCCGTTCTCACCAAAGGCGACGATGTAGAGGTAGTACGTCTTTCCCGGAGTTGCTCCCGACGTGTCTATCCTTACCTCGAAGGTTCCGTTCTTCCCAGGCTCCACCTCAACCGTTTCAGGTCTTATCTCGACCTTCAGTCCCGAGACCGGCTTCAGCCTCGACTCAAGAGCGCTCCAGGCCTGCGGAAGGGATGCATCTCCCATGTATGTCTTCAGTTCGACAATCCCGTCGTAGTGGCCGGTGACAGCGCTCCCGTTCCCCGATGAAACCCTGTACCCCTTTGCAAAAACGATTCCTTTGAGAATGACCGTCCCGTTTGGGGGCACCATCAGGGTGTAATACTCCCTCATAACCCCGCCGTTCCCGATGAGAACGTTGCCGGCGTTGAACTCACCGTAGCCGGGATGAACGTCCTGCGATTCGGTCGATTCAGTTGCCGTGCCCGCCGAACTGCCGATGCATCCGCTCACCACGGCCATGAGAACGAGGATTGCCAGGGCAAGCGGAACACACCGTCGCATTATCCCACCTCACATATTTAGCTAAGGGGCACTTAACGCTTTCCATCGACCGTATATCATCCTAAAACCACGGGGTAAAAGTGTATATAGTCCAAAGGCTTACTTATTCTATGGTGAGCAACATGGCGATAGACGTTGATATTATCCAAGACGTTGAGACCCTCCTGAGGAACCTCAACGGCTACAAGCTTCTCAGCTACGCCATCTGCAACGAGGAATGCGGAGCCGAGACCTACGAGTGGCTGTCCGGCCGCGTGGAGGGGCTTTTGGCCGATGAGTTCAGGCACCTCGCGAAGGAGAGGCGGAAGCAGCGGAGGAGATAAGGCGGCTCTTCGAGAGGCTCTATCCAGGAAGAAAGCCCCTGGAGTTCAACGCGCCTCCCCTCTGAGGCGGTAGGGCGGGACGTTTACAGGAAGATCCAGAGAATGAGCGGGGAAGAAACATCGGAGCTTTTCGGGAGGCTAGCGGAGATAAAGGAGGACTCTTACAGGCGACTCCTCGGGCTGTACGAGAGGATCGTCGATGCCCGCCACCCTTAAATACCAGGGCGTCCAATTCATGGCGGTGATGACATGATAGTGAAGCACTACACCGAGGTTCCCGAGAAGGAAACCGGTTTTGAGGGCGTGACCATCCGCTGGCTCGTTTCTCCGAAGCTCGGGGCGAAGAACTACGCGATGAGATACTTCACCATGGAGAAAGGCTCCGAGATACCAATTCACAGCCACGACTGGGAGCACGAGATATTCATCGTCCGCGGTGAGGGAATAATCACCAACGGAAAGGAGGAGCACCACGTCAAGGCCGGTGACTTCCTCTACGTGCTGCCCAACGAGCCGCACGGCTACAAAGCAACCGGAGAAACGCTCGAATTCCTCTGCATAATCCCGGCCAAGAAGGAGGCCATTCCCGAGGATGAGTGGGCTTAGCCTTCGACCAATTTCCTTTTCCTTAGTATTTCAACCCATCTTTTGAAGTGATCGATGTACCCCAGCTCTTTAAGGGAAGACCCAACCTCCTCAATGAAGTCGGCGCGTATCTCGTTGTTAAAGAAGGTCGTTATAAACGAGACCAGGTGGGACACGTCTTCTATCGTAACCCTCAGTCCCTTCTGCTCGTACTTATCCAAAAGAGACATGAACTTGGGCTTTTTGGACTCTGGAAGATTCCACGTAACTACAATAAGCCGCTTGATGTTCTTTCTGTGCGCCTTGTCAAGTTCCTCACGGAGCTTTCTAACGTCCAGATATTCAGTGACGGCTATTCCAAGCTCCAAGTTTCCTTTCCCATCAAAACACTCTATATCAGAGTATTTCCCGGCGAATTCATCGGCTACGGTGGATTTAGACGTCCTAATCTCCTTAAACGCATGAATCCGTTGGTTAAGGGTCTTAATTAGAGCATACACGATGACCTGAAGCCTTGCACCCTCAGAGGGTTCCGATAGAAAATCCGAGATAACACCCAAAAGGTCGTTGACGGTGACGGTTTTGCCCCTGACAAAAAGGACATTGCTGTCCTCCCTGAGTTCCAGATAACTCCTGCAGAGCTCAAGAAGAATCTGCCTCAGAACGTTTCCGGTAAACTCCCGGTCATTTTTATCCTGAATCAGAGATAGAATCTCATACAGGTCCTCCCATCCTTTCTTGTTCTTGATGTGGTCAAGCAGATCCGGAGATACCAAGGCGTGCCTGAGGGGTTTGCTGACGTAGGGATCTTCAGAACTACCGAGTATTCCGCCCATGAAATCCTTCTCAAAAGGTACAACTGCTTTTCTGCAGAAAGACCTTGCATCAAACGGTTTTCCCGCGTCAACCTTGGCCTGTTTTTGTAGGGCAAGAGCATTAACGGAACCGTTCAGTGCTTTTGCCAAAACCTGAGTGAGAAGTGCATACTTGTAGGATTTTGTTCTTCCATTCAGAATGGAGCGTATTTTCATGATGAGTTCCTCGTTCTCGATGAAACGGAGTTCTTCAATATCATCATTACTACAGATTTTCCCCCAGAGACTCTCCAACAATTCGCGTCCTTTTTCTGGGTTAACCATTTCACTTCCTGACAACGAAAGTGACCCCCTTGGATTTTAGCAGCTCAACAACATCTCTTCCGATTTCGTCAAGGTCATAATTCACGTAGAGGCTTTCCTGCCGGGGCTTCTTGGCAGAGTGGATTGTTTTGACTGGAGCATCAACCCTGTTCCAGTCGGAGTAAAGCTCCTCCAGCAAGGGACCTTTATAACCAGAAAGGGCAACTTTTCCCTTGACTTTATGTAAAAGCTTCGCGAGTTTTCTGTGGTCTTCTTCGCTCATTTCATAGCCATAGGCCCGAACATCCCCCCTGACTTCATGGGGGTAGGGAGGATCAAGATAGAAAAGGGTATCCTCTGTGTCGTATCGCTTTATCACGTTGAAAGCATCATCATGCTCTATCTGGACCCTGCGCAGCCTTTCCACAATCGCCCAGAGGGCCTCAATACGGTTGAGCCAGCGAGAGACTGCCCCGGCCATTCCCCTCCTACTTGTGTACTTGCACCAGGCCCAGCGGCCGGGGGTTGCAGTCTGGGCAAGCCCTATCCTGACCTGTTCAGCACGGACGAAGAATAGCCTCGCCCTCTCCACGGGGTCAAGGTTTTCCCTGCCCCTGGCATTTATGGCATTGACGTACTCCTCCCTTGAAAATGGGGTCAGATAAAGTTTCTCAATAAGCTCCTCCGGATGATCACGAAGAACCCTGAAGAAATTGACAACCTCGCTATCAATGTCGTTTAAGACCTCAACGGGAGAAGGCTCGCGATTCAGAAGAACAGAGGCAGATCCTGCAAAGGGTTCGCAATATATGTGCGTCTTGGGGAGAAGGGGGAGTATCCAGTCCAGATGGCTGTACTTTCCCCCGTACCATCTGAAAGCTAAAAGTTTCTTCTTTTTCTTGCCCTTTTCCCTAAGCTCTTCGAGTATTATCTCAACCTCATTTCCCCTGGGTGAACCATTGTTATTCTTCAGTACTTCCTCAGAGATTACAACCCAGTTCTCAAGAACCCTTTTTGCCGTGGGACTCAAGACAATCCTCATTCACTCCCCCAGCGTTTTAGCTTTGGGTGAGTCTAATAAATCTTTTGGACGTCCAAAACACCGTAAGATCAACGCCTGTGATAATACACTTTTATCTTCTTTCTCCTAACGGCCAAGAGGTCGGCCTTCATGGACTTCGGCCTTATCGGCTCTTCTTCGAGGATCACAAGGGCTATGTCGTAGGCCAGGGAGGCGATTATGAGCAGGAAGAGGACTAAGACTATCAGCGGGGCGTAGTACCATATCACCCCGACCTTGGGGATCACGAGGATGACCTTTCCTACCACCATATCGGGGTAAACCCTCCAGGGGTCGGTGTACTTCCTGTTGTCGCCCTTGGTGACGAAGTAAACTCTCCCCGCGGGGTCCGTCCGGATATCGACGATCCGGTGAACTATCTGGTATGTCGAGTTTCCGATGCTCACGCGGTACATGATGACTTCCCCAACCCGGAGGCCGTCACCAGAAGTCGGTGCGATGACCACGATGTCGTTGGGGTTTATGTGGGGCTTCATGGAGTCCGTGAGGATGACGGCGTACTGAAAGCCGAAAACGAAGTGGAGAACCACGATAAGGATAACAAAGGCAGAGAGAGAATAGGCCAAAATGGAAAGGGCATCAAAGCGTCTGAGGGTCATTGAAGACCTCCGGGTCAGCTCAGATCAGGGTTCTTGACGATCACGGTGACCTGGTCAATCTGTGAGATATCAACCTTGCTGTTGAGGTCCACCGTAAGCGGAGTTCCAGCAGTGTATCCGCTTGAGCCGATTGTTACACTTCCGTTTGAGAGAAGGACATTGCTTGAGTCAAAAACCTTTACGTAAACCACCGCACCACTGGAGAGATCATCGTTTAAGATCACGTTAAAGCCAGTCACAAAGTCGGGATCACTGGAATCAAGTATCCAGTTGACCTTGGCATCATCCAGGGCGTGGTTAACACCAGGGTTAAGTATAGAGGAGTTTGAGCCTACTCCGATGCTCTGAACATGCACGGTAATGCTCGGCACGGCCAGCGCGGCCCCCACCATTGCCAGCGCGAGGGCCAGAGCCAGCGGGATTAACCTCTTCTTAGTCGACTTCCTCATCGATGACACCTCCATAATATACCTTGGACTAAGACCGAGGAGGCATTATAAATAGTTTTCTAAAAGAAACCAAAGTGATTCAGGCTTCGACATTGTAGGTTCTACAATAGAACCATCAGAACTTTGCAAAAGCATCAGTGGTTGTTAGATAAGGTGCAAGTCACAGAAGGAAACCCCTCAGGTAGGTGGATCCGGCCCAATCGACCCGGGCTTTAACCAGCTCACCGACCTTTCCGGAGTCGAGGATTATCTCCTTGTAGTTGAAGGTCCGCCCCTCGATTCCGCCCTTCTTTCCGGGGCCGTGGACGAGAACTTCAACCGTCTTTCCAGTGTAGGCTTTGTTAATCTCGTAGGCTATCTGAAGGCGAAGCCTGTGGAGAAGCCTTGAGCGCTCCTTTACGAGCCAGCCTGGCAACTGCTTCCATTTGGCGGCTATGGTTCCGGGCCTCGCCGAGTAGCGGGAGACGTTAACCTTGTCCGGCCTTATCCTCTTTACCAGCTCGACGGTGTTTTGGAACGCTTCATCGCTCTCCCCCGGAAAGCCAACTATGATGTCCGTGTTGAGGTTTAAGCTAGGGATTTTTCGCCGGAAGACCCTCACTATCTCCTCGAACTCTTCAACGGTGTAGTTCCTACCCATTCTCCTGAGGATTTCATCGTCCCCGCTCTGGACCGGCAGGTGGAGGAAGCGGTAGACCTTCTCATCCAGGTAGGCCTCAACCAGCTCATCGAGGATTTTTATAGCATGATTGGGGTTCATCATGCCCACTCTGACCCGGAAGTCGCCCTCAATGGCCGTTATCTCGTCGAGAAGTTTTGCCAAGTTCGTTCCGATGTCGAAGCCGTAGCAACCGGTGTCCTCGCTTGAGAGAATAATCTCCTTATAGCCCCTCGCGAGCGCTTCCTTCACCCATTTAAGGATAAGCTCGGGTTTGTAG
>JALVWX010000006.1 GCA_027023165.1 Thermococcus sp.
GAGCTTGATCCTTATCTCGTCCTTATCGTGGTAGACCTTGTCGACGCGCGCTCCAACCAGCCACTGGAGTTCCCTCACCACGTAGCGTATGTCAACGCTGCTCATCTCCTCCTTCATTCTCCCACCGAAAGGAGTTGGGAGGGGAGGTTAAAAGCTTTCACAGAATGCGCAGGCCGAAGACCAAGACGAGAGCGCCCGCTATGGCAAGTCCAGCTCTGAGCGTTTCCGAGTTTGAGGAGTCAAGGGCCTCGTTGAGGAGCGCAAAGGACATTCCCGCCATACCGATCTGGTAGATTATCCAGGCGAGCTTTGAGAAGGCGCTTCCGCCCGAGGCGAGGACGGAGAGTATTGTCCCGATGAGAGCCGCCGCTATCATCCGGCAACGAAGCCGCTTTCGGCACCCTCCACCTTCATGGGAACCACCACTCCTAATACGGCCAGGAGTTAAAACGCTTTTCTATGGACAGGTATGGTCACGGGTTCAACTCTGCTCGCACTAAGGTTAAATACTCCAAAGCCCATAACACCAGCGGTGATACACGTGAAAGGCTACTTTACGTTCGTTCTTCACACCCACCTGCCCTACGTCAGGAAGCACGGCAGATGGCCCTTCGGCGAGGAGTGGATCTACGAGGCTATGAGCGAGAGCTACCTGCCCCTGCTCATGGAGTTCGAGCGCCTCGCATCCTCCGGCGTCAGGTTCAACGTCGTGGTCAACATCACGCCTGTTCTGGCGGAGCAGCTGGCGGACGAATACGTCAGGCGGGAATTCGAGCGCTACTTGGTGAGGAAGATAGAGAGGACAGAGGATGACCTCAAATCCGGCGAATACGATGAAAAGGCCGTGATAGCTTCACTGGAGCACTTCAGGAAGGTCCTGTCTTACTGGAGGGCGATAAACGGCGACATAATCGGGAAGTTCCGCGAGTTGCAGGAAGATGGATACGTCGAGGTAATAACCTCCGCGGCAACGCACGGCTACCTGCCGCTCCTTGGAAGGGACGAGGCGATAAAGGCGCAGATAGCGAACGGCGTTTCCACCTACGAGAAGCACTTCGGGAGAAGGCCGAGGGGGATATGGCTGCCTGAGTGCGCCTACAGGCCCGCCGGCCGGTGGGAGCTGCCGGGCGGGAGGAAGGTCAGAAGACAGGGCATCGAGAAGTTCCTTGAGGAGTTCGGCATCGAGTACTTTCTCGTCGAGAGCAGGCTTATAGATGAAGGCCCTGTGACGAGGGACTACGGCGGGGTCGAGCTTTACCGCGGGGAGAAGAGCACGCTGAGACCCTACTGGATAAAGGGCTCGAACGTTGCCGTCTTCGCGAGGAACCGCGAGACCGGCCACCAGGTCTGGAGCGCCCACCACGGCTACCCGGGCGACTTCTTCTACCGCGAGTTCCACAGGAAGGCTCCCGAAAGCGGGGGTCAGTACTGGAGGATAACCGGGAAGGACGTCGAGCTTGGCGACAAGGAGTTCTACGACCCGGACAAGGCCATGGAGCGCGTCGAGGAGCACGCGAGGCACTTCGTCTCGCTGGTCGAGAAGTTGTTGGGTGAATTCGAGGAGGAGACCGGTGAGAGGGGGATAGTCGTCTCGCCCTACGACACCGAGCTCTTCGGTCACTGGTGGTTCGAGGGGGTCAGGTGGCTCGGCAGGGTTCTTGAGTTAATGGCGAGTAGGGGAATAGAGACGGTCAGCCTTTCGCGGTTCCTGGAGAACTACTCCGGTGAGAGGCACGAGATAGAGCTTCCCGAGGGTTCCTGGGGCAGAAACTCGGACCACTCGACCTGGTGGAACGGGGAAACCGAGTGGACGTGGGAGCACGTTTATCGCGCCGAGGACAGGATGGTCGCTCTTGCGAGCCGCTTCTACGGAAGGGACGCCCTGACCGACCGCATCATAGAACAGCTCGTAAGGGAGCTTTTGATTCTGGAGGCGAGCGACTGGCAGTTCCTCATCACGACGGGACAGGCGAAGGAGTACGGGGAGGGGCGCGTTCTGATCCACAGCGGGGACTTCCACAGGCTCGCGAACGAGCTGGTGAGGTACGTGAAGACCGGGGAGTTTAACACGAGGTTGCTCGAGGAGCTCGAGGAGCGCGACAACGCCTTCAAACCTGTTGTGGTTGCACACTACATCAGCGGGAACCCACCCGAGCTGGAGGAGCACGTAGAACCGCCGGAGGAACCGCGCTTCACGGAAACAACCGTCCCTGAAGAAGGGGGAACCCACCGGGATCGAGCCGAGGGGGAGTCTTTCTCCGGGGAGCGTGGAGACCCGGGTGAATCCCGTGCTGAGCGCTATTACGCCAGTTCCATCGCCTTTGTGCGGAGGAGGTATCCCAGGCCGCCCGTTTTGAAGAGGATCGACACGAGGCTCACCCGGAAAACCGAGCGGAGCGTTTCTCCTGGGGAGAAGGCAGGGAGGAGGCTAGACTGAAGCGCCTCATTGATGTCCGGGGCATCGGTCCGAAGACGCTGGCCAGGCTCAGGGCGGCGGGCGTAGAAACGCCGATGGACCTTCTCAGGGCGGATCTCAGCGAACTCTCCAGGAAGTCGGGGATATCGATAAAAAGGTTGAGAAGGTTCGTTGGGCAGCTTTAGAGGAACGCGTGCCTGTGTTTGTAGAGCAGGTACGAACCGTAGAGTATCAGGTAGAGCTCGACGGCGCTGAGGATCACCATGGCGATCAGCCACCCTTTGACGAAGCCGGGGCTCTTGCTTATCATCCCCGCTATTTTCTCTATTGCCCCGGGGGTTGTCAGCTGCTTGAGCCCGTAGGTCAGCCCCATGGCGCCCTGGATTATGGGTATCGGCACCGTGGAGTACGCCAGAAGGAGCCCTAGGTAACCCCTCCTCTGAAGCGAGAGCATCGAGAGGACGGTTGGTATTGCCAGTATGAGGGCCGTCACGGCCATTATCTGGCTCATGTATATCCCGACCAGAAGGAAAAACGCCGTCATCCCAAAGAGGTACGTTCTGTACGCCCTTTTCAGGGCCTTGAGCATATCGGGGTCGAAGTCGTAGACCGCGGATTTGGAGTAAAGGTTCAGCTTCTTTGCCCTCTCGATGTACTTTTTCTTCCCCTCCTTCTCGACGCCCTTGTCGGTGCTCATCACCTTGAATTCCTTGGCCTTCTTGAGGAAGAACTCTGCCAGCTGAACGTTGTCCTTCTTGACGTTTCTGGCGAGGTTTCTGAAGTTCTCGGCCGCCTCTTTGATGAGGGAGACTATCTTCCGCTTCTCCCTTTCGCTCAGAACGGTCAGCCTCTCAACCCTGGGTACAGTGGTCTCAAGAACCTCCGCCGTGTCCTCAAGAATCCCGGGACTTTTCACCGCTATCCCTCCAAAACTAAAAGAAGAGGGGGGTTTAAGACCCTTGCCCCTGCTTCTCGGCCTTCAGGAGCGCTCCTATGCTCCAGCCCATAAGGGCGAAGATGACGATCCACGCCGTCAGCATGTAGATTACCCAGCTCCCCATTGTCATCACCTCAGACCTTCACCAGTACCTTGTTCTTCTTTATTTCCTCTCCGTACTTCCTCTTGATGGCGAAGTAGGTTTCAATGGCTCCTATGATGAACATGGTCACTATCACCGCACCCACGGTCTTCGGTATTCCGCCGCTGATGAAGCCTTTGAACGTTCCGAACAGCGGGATCAGGAGGAATATTGGCGCCACGATGAGGGTTATCCACTTGTAGAACGTTGGTATCTTAACGTAGGCTCCCTTGTGGAGCTCATCCCAGAAGTTGCTTGGCCTGAAGAGGTACACTGCCACTATGATGTCAAGCAGTGCCAGCAGGGTGAGCTGGAAGCTGATCCAGTTGTCGAGCGGCGTGACGTAGTTGTCGAGCCCAATGTATATGACCGGCAGTCCGAGGAAGAAGTATATCAGCAGAACTAGCCAAGTTCCGACGTTTCTCTTGATTCCGAGGTCCTCCTCGAAGAGGGCCACGAGGTAGTTGTACATTGCTATCGCCGACGTCCATCCTGCGAACCACAGGAGCAGGAACCAGAGCGCACCGAAGAACCTTCCCGCCTGCCCCATGCTTACGAACGCGTTTGGAAGGCTGGTGTAGGCAAAGCCGAGGCCGAACTTGTGGCCTATCCAGGCCAGTGCGGCGTTCTTGCCCTGATCAAGCACATCCGCGGGAACTATTTTCGGAGCGTAAGCGGTCGCGAGCGGTATGGCGAGCGATCCACCGAGAACGACCTCCGCGAACTCGTTGAGCGAGACCGTTGCAATGCCCGAGAGGGCAACGTCATCGTTGGGTCCAAGGTAGCTCGCGTAGTTCTGGATGATGCCCATACCCAAGGAGAGCGTGAAGAATATCTGTCCCGATGCCGCGAGCATGACCGCCGCGAAGTGCTCCTTGAGGTAGGCCCAGTTGGGGGTCCAGATGAACGAGAACCCATCTATGGTGCTCCAGTCCGGTTTGATCGGCGAACCAAGAACGAAGACGTAGCCCACCATTATTATGGCGAAGACGTAGAGCAGTGGCATCATAACCTTGACCCACTTCTCTATGCCCTTGCTGACTCCCCTTCCAACGGCTATGGCTATGGTCACTATGGTTATGCCCCAGAAGACCAGGACCTCCGCGTGGTTGTTGAGATAGTCGCTGAAGAACTGTCCGGTGTTCTTGCCGAAGTATGCCCCTGTTACGCTGAACCACGTGTAGGCCGCAGACCATCCTATGAGGTGCAGGTAGTAGCTGTTGAGCAGCGTGACGCCCGCGAAGGCCACCATACCGCTGATGACACCCATCACCAGCGCCCCTCTGGGGTTGAGGCTCTCCCTAGCCATGAGGTAGTAGGTTGGGCCCAGGGTTCCGTGGCCGTACTTTCCACCGTAGCGACCGGCAACCCACTCTACCCACATTATGGGTATTCCCAAAAGGAACAGTGCCAGGAAGTACGGCACCATGAAGGCTCCGCCACCGTTCTGGGCAACCTGCGTCGGAAACCTGACGAAGTTACCAAGACCAACGGCGTTTCCCGCCATCGCCAATATCAAACCAATTTTGGTTGCCCATTGATCCCTCTGCTGCTCCACAGCAATCACCCCTATCCTTCAGTGTATAATTCAAATACCCCGTGAATGGAGCCGGGGCATTATGTATAAAGTATTCCATTCTATAAAAAGCTTTTCCACGACCGTTTTCGACGAAAGACGAGTGAGTAAGGTATAAAACCAAGTGTGCCGGCTGTTTGCCGTTTTTTCGATA
>JALVWX010000007.1 GCA_027023165.1 Thermococcus sp.
CCTATCGACATCGGGGTTCTCCTCTATGCGCCTGTTCACCTCGACGTAGAGCAGGCCCATGACGTGGTCTATGAAGTCTTCCTTGAGGCCCTTTTCACGGAGTTCGGTCTCAATCCTCTCGAATTCCTCCTTGAGGTTGAGGGATCCCCAGAGGACCTGTGCAAACTGTACCCCAAGGTCGTCTATGTAGTTCTGAACCTCAACGGTGTAGCCGAGCTTTCTCATTATCCTCGCCATCGTGTCGCCCAGAACGGAGTTCCTCGCGTGCCCCATGTGGAGGGGCTTGGTAGGATTAACCGAGGTGTGCTCGACGATGACCTTCTTTCCCTTTCCAATCTCGCTCTCGCCGTAGGAGGTGCCTTTTTCAAGTATCTCGGAAACCAGCTCCCTGCCAAAGCGGTCGTAGTCAAGGTAGAAGTTTATGTAGCCGTTCACAGCTTTGACGTCGGCTATCTCATCAGGGAGCTTCCCCTTAAGTCTTTCAACGATCTCCTCTGCTATGAGCTTTGGGGCCTTCCTGAAAACCCTCGCGAGCTGGAAGGAAACCGTCGTCGCGAAGTCGCCGAGCTCGATGCTTGGCGTTTCATCGAAGGTTATCTCACCGCTCCATTCCTTGCCTGCCTCGTCCAGCATCTCCTCAAGGGCTTCCAGAAGGATGATCCTGACGCACTCCTTAACGTCTCCATAGCTCATTCACATCACCGCCCCCAGTTAGGCCCAACCTTTAAAAACTTCCCCGCTTACTTCATAGGGGGGTGATGCCATGAAGCACCACGTCGGGGAGCACAAGGCCAGGAAAGGACTCATAAGGATAGAGTTCGATGAGGAGAACGGGATAGCGGAGCACGTCAGAATAACGGGTGACTTCTTCGCCCATCCCGAGGAGGCCGTTCACGAGCTTGAAAAGAAGCTCGAGGGGCACAGGCTCGAGGAGCTTGAGCACCTGATGGACGAGTTCTTCGCCATGAGGATGGACATAGAGATGCCCTACGTAAACGTCCAGGACTTCAAAATAGCGCTGAAGAACGCCCTGAAGGAGTGAGGCGGATGGAACGCGAGGGCGGGGGCAGGATCCCCTGGAGAAGCTTCTGGCTGCTGCTCGCGGTCTTTGTGGGGTTTTCATTCGTGGGGTATGCCGCAGGCTCCCACAGCCCGGAAGAAGCGCTCCAAGCTGTAAGGCGCCTCATCGAGCACATAGGACCTCCTTCGGATTCAAGCTTCCACAACTTCCTCAGAATATTCACGAACAACTCCATGGTGGCGCTGCTGATGTTCCTCTCGGGGCTGTTCTTCGGCCTCGGACCGTGGTTTATAATGGCCTTCAACGGCTTGATGGTTGGATTGGTGGTCTTCGTCGTCCACAGAACGGGAGAAATCCCCATGTCCAGGATAATCCTAGCACTCGTCCCCCACGGCGTCATAGAGATACCCGCCATTGCAATAGCAGGCGTTGCAGGAATAACCTGGTACACAGAACTCATGATGGGGGAGGGAACGGCGGCGGAGAGATTCAAAAGGGGGATGATGGAGGGCTTCAAGCTCTACCTTCTCTCAGTAGCGCTTCTCCTCGTTGCCGCCCTGATCGAGGCCTACGTAACCCCCAAGGTTGCCGGCCTCTGACCCTCCCTCAAGCCCTGCCATGAACCTCCCGGATTCCTCGTAGGTCTCTATCTCCTCAAGGATGACGTCCATCGGGTTCTCAAAGCCGCTGACAACGGAGCGGATGTAGGCGCGGTAGCTTCCGTTCATCTCCATCATGCGCTCGGCCATGGAGGCGACCTTGACCGGGTTCGTGGAGTGGAACTTGACTCCCCTCTCGACGAGCCACTTAGTGACCGCGAGGAGCCTTCCCGGATAGGTAGAGATTGTTGGCGTTCCAAGGGCTATGGCCTCCCTGTTCATCGTCCCGCCGGCCCCTATCATCAGCTTAGCGTAATGGAGCAGGCTGAGGCTGTCGACTGGCCTCTCAGGCATTATAACGTTGTCGAATCTCTCGAAGCGCTCCCTCTGCTCATCCGTGCGCGGAAAGAGGACGATGGGGATATCGGGCAGTAGCGGAATAACGTCCTCCAGAACGCTCTTCTCAGGCCCGTTGAAGTAGTTGGCCTTGACTGGTTCGGTGCGCATGACTATGTATTCGTTTCTTTTAACCCCTAGTTCCTCTAGAACTCGTCTATTCGGCCTGAAGCCGTAGAGGTGGGCCAGCTCCGAGAAGCCGTTGACGGGCCTCATCCCGTTCGGGTCGGCGCCGCACTTGAGGAGGTCGTAGGCGTCTATGGCCTTGGGGAAGAGAAGGAGCTTCGTGTAAGGGAGGATGAGCTTGTTCTGACCTACTGCAGTCTCGTTGTCGACGAAGCCAATGGAGGGAATCTGAAGGCCGAAGGCGACGCGCGGTGCCTCAGCAGAGTGCTTGTAGAGGGCCAGATCGGGCTTCTCCTCCACGATGAGCTTGCTCAGCCTGTACATCCTCTCGGTCCCGGCTATGAGTTTTCCCTCAAGGGTCGCGCCGCCGTGGCGGCCGACGACGTAGTAGTCGAAGCCGTACATGTCGAGTATTCCGGTGAGGCCGTCAAACTCCCTCGTGGTTATGAGAACCTCGTGGCCGGCCTTCTCGAGCTCCCTGATTACACCCTTGAAGAAGTGAACGTGAGGTGCGTTCGTGATGTCCACCCATACCTTCATTCTACCCACCATACTGTTGAACAGCCTTGTGCAATATAAGGGTTTCCCAAAAACGGTTGTGGTGCCTTTGTTTTGTTCCGTTAAGGTGGTTTTTCTCTGCCATAGAACGTTTATAACGATTTCTATTGCTGATTAAAGCAAGCAGAGAACGCCAGTGGAGACATAGAAGAACCTCAATGGTCCACTGGGCAAATTTTCCGGAAACGGGTTGAAACGCTCAGCGGAAACCGTTTTCTGGAAAAGGCTTTTATTGAGCCGGAGTAAGCGAGGATAGGTGGGGCGAATGGAAGGAAAGATAGAGAACAGAACCGCGGAGATAGCCGTCATAGGTCTCGGGTACATAGGTCTCCCGACGGCGATAATGTTCGCCAACGCGGGCTTCAACGTCACCGGGTATGAAATAAGGAAAGAAGTCGTTGACAAAATAAACTCCGGAAAGGCGCACATCGTGGAGCCGGAGATAGACGAGCTTCTAAAGAAGGCTGTTGAAAGCGGAAGGTTGAAGGTCACGTCCGACCTGGAGGAGATAAGGGACAGGGACGTCTACATAATCTGCGTTCAAACGCCCCTCAATGACGACAAAACGCCGAACCTGAGCTACCTCGAGAGCGCTGTCAAAACCGTGGCGAAGGCCATGAAGAGAGGCTCACTTGTCGTCATCGAAAGCACGGTCCCACCGCTCACCACCATTAAGATGGCGAAGCTCATAGAGGAGATGACCGGCTTCAAAGCCGGTGAAGATCTCTACATGGTCCACGCCCCGGAGAGGGTGATGCCGGGCAGGATTTTCAAGGAGCTGGTCTACAACTCGCGCATATTCGGCGGGATAACCCCCGAGAGTGCAGAGCTGGCGGAGAAGCTCTACCGCTCCTTCGTGAAGGGGCAAACTTTCAAAACGAACTCCACCGTCAGCGAGGTTGTCAAGCTTATGGAGAACACCTTCAGGGATGTGAATATTGCTTTGGCCAACGAGTTCGCCTACCTGGCCCACCAGTACGGAATAGACGTCTTCGAGGCGATAGAGCTGGCCAACACCCACCCACGCGTGAACATACACACACCCGGAATAGGGGTCGGCGGCCACTGCCTGCCAAAGGACCCGCACCTCCTAGTCTGGCCCGCCAAGGATGACTTCGGGCTGATAAGGCTCTCGAGGGAGATAAATGATGGAATGCCTCTCCTGGCGAAGGACCTCCTCTTCGAGGCGCTGAAGACAGTTAATCTACCGCCGGAGAAGGCAGTCGTGGCGGTTCTCGGGTTGGCCTATAAGGGCGACAGCGACGACACGAGGAACTCCCCCGCCAAAGCATTCATAGGGGTCATTGCGGAAGATGTCGGGGAAGTAAGAACCTACGATCCCTTCGTTGAGGGGACGCACGGAAGCGTTGAGGAAGCGGTGAAAGGGGCGGATGCCGTTGTCATCGCAACGGACCACTCCGAGTTCAAGTCCCTCGACTGGGAAAGCCTTGGGAAACTCATGAGGACGAGAATTCTCATAGACGGCAGGCACGTCGTTAAAGAACCGCCGAGGGGATTCCTCTTCAAGGGCATAGGGAGGGGCGAGTTTTGAAGCCGGCCTTCGTCTTCGGGACGAGACCTGAAATAATAAAGCTCTCCCCCGTGATTAGGGCATTCATTGAGGCAGGCATTAAACCCCTCCTAATCCACACGGGCCAGCACTACGACTACGAGATGAGCAGGGTCTTTCTTGAGGAGCTTGAACTGCCGGAGATAGACTACCACCTTGAGGTCGGCTCCGGAACCCAGGCGGAGCAGACGGGGAAGGCCATGATAGAAATCGAGAGGGTCTTAATGAAGGAGAAGCCTGACGTAACGCTCGTTCAGGGCGATACGAACACCGTTTTGGCGGGGGCTCTTGCGAGCGTCAAGCTCAAAATCCCTGTGGCCCACGTTGAAGCCGGACTGAGGAGCTTTGACAGGACGATGCCGGAGGAGATAAACAGAATCTTAGCCGACCACGCCAGTGAAGTCCTTTTCCCTCCGACGGAGGAAGCTAGGAGAAACCTCGAACGGGAGGGAATAACTGAGAACGTTTACGTAGTTGGCAACACGGTTGTTGATGCGGTTTTACAGAACGCCGAGGTGGCGGAGAAGAAAAGCGACGTTCTTGAGAGGTTTGACCTCAAGCCAGGGGAATATCTCCTTATAACCGTCCACAGGGCCGAGAACACGGACAGCAGGGAGAACCTTGAAAAGCTGGTTGAAATCCTCGAAAGCCTCCCGATGAGGGCGATATATCCGATGCACCCGCGCACGAGGAACCGGCTTAAGGGGTTCGGCCTGCTGGAGAGGGTCGAAAACATAGAGAACCTGACAATCACGAAGCCCCTCGGCTACCTTGACTTCCTCAGGCTAGAGAAAAACGCCTTCGCGATAATGACGGACTCGGGCGGAATACAGGAGGAGGCGATAATCCTCAACGTGCCCTGCCTGACGCTCCGCTACAACACTGAGAGGCCGGAGACGGTTAAAGCCGGCGGAAACGTCCTGATCGGCCTTGAAAAAGAGAGGGCACTGGAGTACCTCAACAGATTGCTGAACGACGCCGGGTTCTACAGGCGGATGGCGAATGCGCCGAACCCCTTCGGCAATGGAAAGGCCGGAGAAAGGATGGTGGAGATACTGTTGGGGCTTTATGAGAGGGGCGAGCTGAAGGTGAGGAGTTCAAGGTTCATTTAACTAGGCCTATCTATCTTTTATGGCCCCCAAGAAACTTCTTAGTGGAGTTCAAGAATCTCTCAATCGAATCCAAAGCACTCCCAACTACAGAACTATTCTTCGAAGAATCACCAAACAATCCTAAGAACTTCTGAAGGATGGACTCAGAGGTTTCGGTGGCGTTTTCAACCGTCCTGAGCGTGTCGTTGTAAACCTCAAGAGCATACCGTGAGTTAAGGGAAGTGTTTCCAACGTACCACTTGGAAGGATCCAGGATATCACGCTTCAAAGACTCATTTAACTGGCTCATGTTGTAAATCCCACCCTTGAGATTAACACTCTGAGAAGGCTCCGATGAAGTATCATGGGTGGAGGCGGAAGGAGGCACTCCCGCGTTAGGATGGCCGGAATAGGGCATCCTCTCCGATGGGAAAATGTTTAGTTTTTCAGACATGGAAGAGAGGGTCTTTGAGACTCCGGATAAAGATGCAGGAAGGATGTAGAATGTTAACAAGAGGACCATAATAACAACAGTTAGTTTCCTAATCAGCCCCATGTTGTCACCCCCCGTTAGATTTATGTATCGCAAATTGTTTAAATATTTTTGTGTTGGTTGTGTATCCTACAAGATAATTAGAGAACCATAAAACCTCATGGGATAAAAGCTCAAACCGGAGTGCCGATGTATATCCCGTGCCTTGTCCTGACTATCCTGACTTTAATCCTGTCCCCAACGTTTGCGTCGGTGTTGATAACCTCTATGAGCCTGTTTCTGGCCTTTGCGAGCATTTCGCCCTTTATTCTCCCAGGCAGAACAACCTCGGCCTTAACGACCTCACCCGGCCTGAAGGCGAGCGGGATGAACTCACGCTTCTCCATGCCGAAGTGCTTCGGCTTGAGGACGAGGGGCCTCATCCCCGTCTTCTCCTCCAGTTCCCTCAGCCAGGCGTAGAACTCCTTGAAGGGCTTTACCTTGGCTATCGTCGGGTTCCTTCCGAACTTGTAGGGTATGTAGTTCTGGAAGCCGAGTGCCGGCCAGCGCTTTCCGGCTCCAATCTTCCGGGCGAACTCTATGAAGGCCTCAGCTTCATCGTCGTTGATTCCGAAGATTATGACCGGGGCTATTAGAACGTCTATTCCAGCGTTCACTAAGGCTTCGGCCATATCAAGGACGTGCTCAAGGTCGTAGCTCTTCATCCCCATGAGCATCTTGGCCTTGTCAGGGTCAAGAGAGTGAATTGAGAGGTTCACTCTGTCGAGTCCCGCCTCGGCAAGCTCCTCAACGAGCTTATCTGTTAAGAGCGTCCCGTTGCTCTGCATCGATATTACAGAAACGTTTGGATGCTCTCGCAACGCCTGAACCAGCTCAACCCTGAAGGGGTAAATCAACGGTTCTCCCTGGCCGTCGAGGTGGGCTTCCAAACCCTTTCCCTTTATCCTCGCAACGTCGTCGAACCATTTCATAAGGTAGTCAACGTCAACTACATAGTCGAGCTTTCTCGTCCTTGAATAGGGCCCCTCATCAACGGAACAGAAGATACAGCTCAAATTACACCCGCTTACTCCCCGGATTTGAATCAGGTTTGTCCCCCTGTCTATAAGTCCGAAGGCATTGTAGCCGAGGAGGGGAACATCCATGGCTTCATGAATATAAAGCACCTTCCTGTTGGTGTAACGGTTCCTCAAAAGTGCGCCGAGGTTGTTCTGGATATAGAGAGTTATGTAGGAACCAACTTTCTCATAGTCGGTATCGATAACAAGGACGCCGTCCTTGACGGTTATCTCCGGGGAGACTTTGAACTTTCTCTTGATGACCTTTTCAAGCTCCCTCTTTTCAAAGTCAGCATAAAGAGTCTCGCGCCAGATGAGTCTGATCGTCCCACCCAGGTCCTGAAAGGTTACGTGGGGAAGCTTAACCTCAACCATGTGCGGGCGTTCTAGGCCACTCCTTAAAAAGCCCCCGATGGATAAAAAATCCCGCATTGAAGTGCTCTAAGCCACCGCAGTGCCCAAAGATTTTTAAAGGAACGCCTTTTGGCATCATGCGGGCATGGAAACATTTTAATATCATTGGATTAAAGAGTCTAGTGATGAACTGATATTGGTGAGGAAGATGTGGGGAAAGATAGAGCATTACTTTGATGAATATCCAGTCCGGAAGCAGATAGCCAAGACACTCCTCAAGTACGGCCTGAAGGTTTCTGAGGACCTCAAGATCAAAGCCGGCGACATAGAGGTTCCGTACACTAAGATAGCCAAGGCCCTTGACGTGGACAGGCGCGTCGTAAAGGAGACCGTCGGGATGATACTCAAGATTCCGGAGCTTAAGGAGATATACATGAACCTTGAGCCTACGGTCCACATGAAGTACGTCGGGAGACACGTTGGCTATGGGGTCATTGAGATCGAACCCGAGCCGAGGGCGGTTGGAATACTCGCCAAGATAGCCCACAAGATAGCGGAGCGCGACATAAACATTGTCCAGGTCGTTGCCGAGGATCCCGAGCTTTACCCAGAGGCAACGCTCACGATAATCACCGAGAAGCCAATTCCGGGCGATCTCATAAACGAGCTTTCCAAGCTCGAGGGCGTCAAGAGGATTTCGATTTACTGAGGCTTTTTGCCCCTTATTCATAATCTCACACACGTGATAGCCCGGCTGTTCTTCACGGATATTCTTTGGTGGAGTTACTAAAATCCCTCAAAGAAATAAGAACCACTCACGAACCATGGAGAATCCTCCGTATCATTAAAGGACAAACCTGATGCCCCCATTTCAACCATAGGTTTTGAACCTTTGTCCTCGGTAGGTAACGTTTATAAGCCTTCGTTTTAAACCAGCGATTAGCTTCACCTCGCCTGTTTGAGGGTGTCCACTAACCACCGGAGGTTGATGATATGGGGGAAGCGAGCAAAATTAGCAGGTACCTGTACACGGTTATCGTACTTTTCTTGATATGGATACTGCTAACGTCCAGTTTGGACCCGCAGGAGCTTGAATTTGGATTTTTAATGTCGCTGGTGGTGGCGGCTTTCACTTATGAGATATTCACCACCGCGGGGCTTTCGAACCTCCATCCAAAGAAGGTCGCCTACGCGATTGCATACATCCCGTACTTCCTGTGGGCGATGATAGTTGCCAACCTCGACGTGGCCTACAGGGTTCTCCACCCAAAGAGACCCATAAAGCCCGGAATCGTCAAGTGCAAGACCGTTCTCAACACCGACACCGGGAAGCTCTCGCTGGCCAACTCGATAACCCTCACTCCCGGAACCATAACCCTCGACGTGGACGGCGACGAGTACTTCATCCACTGGATATGGGTTCCGGACGAGGCCCTCACCGAGAACGAGGAGGAGCACGTTAAGGTTGCGTCCGCCAGCATAACCGAACCCTTTGAAAAATTCCTGAAGGTGATCTTCGGATGATAGCGCTGAGTGTTTATCTCATACTCATAGCGATAGCGACTCTCCTGAGCACGTACAGGGTCTTTAGAGGACCGACCACCGTCGACAGGCTCGTGGCGGTAGACATCATGACCACCATAACGACCGGCCTGATGGTGCTCTTCGCGCTCTACTACGGAAGGATGATATACATCAGCGTGGCCCTCGTTTACGCCATACTGGCCTTTGGAGGGGTTATAGCCTTCGCGAGGTACCTGGAGGGAGGCCTATGAACGTGCTCTCAGCCATGGGTGAGGCTTTGGTGCTCATAGGAACGTTCTTCTACTTCCTCTCGGCCTTGGGTCTCATCAGAATGCCCGACGTGTACAACAGGATGCAAACATCAACGAAGAGCGCAACCCTCGGAAGCCTTGGAGTCATGATAGGAACCGGCCTCTGGGCCGTTGGAAAGGGCTACTCGTGGGCATGGGTTGTCCAGACCCTCGTGGTTGCGACGTTCCTCCTGCTGACGAACCCGATAAGCGCTCACACGCTCATAAGGGCCGCGTACAAGAGGGGAATCCCCCTGTGGCAGGGGAGCGTTGTCGACAAGTACGCGGAGCACCTGGTGGAGTCCAGTGCGGTCGAAGCCGAGGAAGCTGGAGAGGCCCCTGAGGGGGGTGGTGAGGAATGAACTGCATGGCCTGCATCGAGTACATAATCATCGGACTCATGATAATCTCAGCAATACTCGCGGTTGAGTGGAGGGACCTTTTGGCTGCAGCAGTGGGAATGGCCGCGGTGAGCCTCTTCGCGTCGCTGCTGTTCTTCCTGCTGCAGGCGCCCGATGTGGCTATGACGGAGGCTGCAATAGGGGCGGCCCTCAGCGGTGCGGTGTTCATATTCGCCATAAGGAGAACCCAACGCTACGAGACAGAGGATGAGGAGAAGCCCGGCTGGTGGGTGAGGTGGTGAAGATGCTCAAGCGCGCTCTCGCGATAATCACGCTCCTGATAATCGGCTACTGGATAGCGCAGGGATTAGCTGGAGTTCCCTTCGGCCAGGACAGGATGCTGGTCGGGCAGTACTACCTCGACCACGTTAAGGCACAGACCGGATCTGTAAACGCGGTAACGGCCATAGTCGTCAACTACCGTGGATTCGATACGCTCGGTGAGGTCACCGTCCTATTCATCGCCTCAACCGGCGTTGGAGCGCTCCTCTGGAAGAGGAAGAAGGAGAGAACCGCGAAGACGGAAGGCTCAATAGTCCTGACTACCGGAACGAGGCTCCTCGTGCCGTTCATAATACTCTTCGGTGCTTACATCTTCATCCACGGACACCTCACCCCAGGTGGAGGTTTCCCGGGAGGAGCCACCATAGCGACGGCGTTCCTGCTCCTATACATGGCGTTCACCCAGTACGAGATACCCCACAAGGCCTTCGAGAAGACGGAGGGAGTTGCAGGAATGAGCTACGTCTTAGTCGGTCTCATTGGCCTGGCCATAGGCGGCTACTTCCTCTATGACTGGATATGGCAGACCTGGGGATGGGGCGTCAACAACATCGGCAGGCTCTTCAGCGGCGGCTTCATCCCGATCATCTACACCCTGATAGGAATAAAGGTCGGCACGGAGCTTAGCGGCATCATCGACAACATGCTCAAGGAGGAGGTGAGCGAATGATCAGCGCGTACTACTTCGGGGCGATAAGCCTGGTTCTCATCGGCCTCTACGCGGTCCTCGTCAAGAAGAACGTACTCAAAATGCTCATTGGGCTCAGCATAATGGAGAGCGGCGTCAACCTCCTCCTGGTAAGCGTCGGATACATCTCAGGAAGGAGCGCGCCAATTCTGAGCGAGGGAATTGGTCCGAAGCAGGCCGTTGATCCGATTCCGCAGGCCCTCGTGCTCACGGCAATAGTCATTGGTGTCGCTACAACTGCCCTCGCCCTCAGCGCGGCGATAATCCTGTATGAGAAGTACGGAACTCTCAACGTTGAGGAGATAAGGAGGTTGAGAGGATGAACGCGCAGTACGCTTCACTCCTCATAGCATTGCCCCTCATCAGCGCCTTCTTTGTCCCCCTCATCAAGGGGACAGGTGAGAAGGGCGTTAAAGCCTACTTAGTACTCATAACCGCGATCCAAGCTGGAATAGCGGCCTGGGTCTTCCAGCAGGTGTACTCGACAGGGAAGCCGATAATCATCATGGCGGGCGGATGGAGGCCGCCGGTCGGAATCAACCTCTACATCGGCCACTTCGCGGCGCTCTTCGTGCTCATAATCGCGGTGATAAGCTTCTTCACCGCGGTGTTCAGCATCTGGTCAATGAAAACACAGCCGATAGACAAGTACGCCATGCTCTTCCTCCTGCTGATGCTCGGAGCTACGGGAATGATAGCGACCGGCGATATCTTCAACCTCTTCGTCTTCATGGAGATAACGGCGATAACCGCCTACGCCCTCACCGCGTACAACAAGACCGGCGAAGCTGCCGAGGCATCGCTCAAGTACATGATCCTCGGAGGAATCGGCTCGAGCTTCTTCCTCATCGGTGTGGCACTCATCTACGGCTCGCTCGGAACACTCAACATGGCCCAGATAGCCCAGCTCGCAGGAAACATGAACCCAACAGTCGCACAGGTAGGATTGGCCCTCATAATCTTCGGGCTTGCGGTTGAGGCGGAGCTGTTCCCGCTCAACGCATGGGCGCCGGACGCTTACCAGGCGGCTCCGCACGCTATAACAGTCATGTTCTCGGCCTTCGTCGTTAAGGCCGGACTCTACGCCACCGCGAGGCTCCTCTACCTCATGCAGGCAGTTGGAAGCTGGCACGACGTCCTGAAGCTGCTCGTTGCCATGGCCACCCTGACCGTCGTCGTGGCGGAGTTCGCGGCCCTGAGGCAGAAGGACGTCAAGAGGATGATAGCCTACTCGTCAATAAGCCAGGTTGGAATGATAGCCTTCGCCCTAGCTCTCGGAAGCCCGGCAGGAGTCGACGCGGGAGTCTTCCACATGGTCAACCATGCCATAGTTAAGGCCCTCCTGTTCCTCGGCGTCGGCTACGTCGGGATAAAGCTTGGTGGGACTGCCATGGAGAACTTCCAGGGGCTTGGAAAGAGAATGCCTCTGACGGCCTTTGCCCTCACCATCGGTTCGCTCGCCGCGGTGGGAATCCCGCTGTTCAACATCTTCTGGAGCAAGGTCAGAATCCTCATAGCAGGCGTTGAAGCGGGCTACACATGGGGTGTCGCCCTGATCCTCGGCGCGAGCGTCGTGGAGGCAGTCTATTACATCCGCTTCATCCACGCCATGTGGTTTGCCGGAGAAGGGGAGAGGATGCGCGAGGGGCTGGCAATAAGCCTCATACTGCTCTTCCTCGCGGCTCTGGTGATAGTCATAGGCGTCTACCCGGACTACGCCTGGAACCTCGCCCAGAAAGCGGGTAGCGACATCTTCAACGTCGGCCAGTACATCAAGAACGTTCCATTGATGGGGGTGGGAGCATGAACGAGATACTGATCATCCTCTTCACACCCCTCCTCGCGGGGGTTCTCGCGTGGGCCTTCGACTTCAAGGGAGTTAGGGAGACTATAGGCATCATCGGCGCAGCGGTGCCATTGGCCTACCTAATCAAGCTCTACTCGGAGGTCACCACAAAGCCCCTGAACTACTCCATTACCGTCAGCGGCTTCACCCTCCACTTCCAGCTGGGCACGATGACCTGGTACTTCGCGGCCATTGCCTCAACCGTGGCCCTGGCTATGGCCTTTGGAATGGCCTCAACTTCAAGGAAGGGCTATGACTGGCTCTTCGCCCTCATGAGCTTCACCGGTGTGCTGGGCGTCTTTCTCAGCCAGGACTTCATCAGCTTCTTCCTGCTCTGGGAGCTTATGACCTTCGCGAGCTTCATGATGGTCCTTAAGAGGAACAGGCACGAGTCGCTCAAGTACTTCGTGCTCAGCGTCATAGGCGCCTACGCTATGCTCCTCGCGATAGGCATACTCTACGCCAAGACGGGAGCGCTCGACTTCGAGACCATAAGGCAGGCCCTCATCATGGACGTCTCTCTCAGAACCATAGGCAAGGGCGAGACGATACTGCTCTTCACACTGTTCCTCACCGCGTTCGGCGTCAAGGCAGGGGCCTTTCCACTCCACGTCTGGGCGCCGGGAGCCTACAGCGAGACAGACCAGAGCTACACCAGCTTCTTCAGCGGCGCTTTGAGCAAGGCGGGCGTTTACGGAATACTGCTCATCTACATGCTCATGGGCTACAAGCTCTACGCAGAACTCGGAACCTTCCACGGTCACCTGACCTTCGCCTACATAATAGCCTGGATAGGCGCAATAACAGTCGTTGTCGCGAGCTTCCTGGCGGTGCTCCAGGAGGACATAAGGAAGCTCTTCGCCTACTCATCAGTTGGGCAGGTCGGCTACATCCTCCTCGCCTTTGGAACCGGAACGAGCCTTGGACTGGCTGGAGGCCTCTTCCACGTCCTCAGTCATGCAGTCTTCAAGGGCCTATTCTGGCTCGTGATCGCCGCCATAATCCTACAGACAGGAAAGACCCAGTTCAAGGACATGGGCGGCCTGGCAGAGAAGATGCCGTTCACCTTCGCCATGGGACTGATAGCGGTGCTCAGTTTAACGGGAATACCTCCAATGGCCGGCTTTGCTAGCAAGTGGCTCATCTACGAGGCCGCGATACAGGCTCACATGCCGCTCGTCGCGGGGGCAATATTCCTCGGAAGCGGTCTGGCCTTCGCCTACGTAGTCAGGTTCCTATACGCCGTCTGGTTCGGCCAGAGACCGAGTGATCTGGATGATGTCAAAGAAGCCCCACTACCGCTCCTAGTGGCGATGGCAATACTTGCGATACCCAACATAGTCTTCGGTGTTGCCCCGGGTCTCGTGACGAAGTACCTGAACAAAGCCCTTGGAGGTCAGGTAGTCGGAGGGACCTCAACAAAGCTCGTTACCTCAGTTGGGACCTACAATGCCCTTTTAGTTGCAGTGCTCCTGACATTCGGACTCGCAGTTGCGGGATTAATATACCTCTACGGCGCCAAGACGAGAAAGATACCCGTCACTGACACCTACCAGTCGGGCAACCCGGTTACCGAGGACTACAACCTCTCCATAAGGAAGAACTTCTACAGGCCGCTCGCTGAGGCCCTCGACTTCTGGCTCAAGTACAGCTGGGACCGCTTCTACGAGAGGCTGGCCGGCATAGCGGAGGACTTTGCAGACTGGCTCAGGGAGGGCTTCTACAACGGCAACGTCCAGAGCTACTCCTGGTACCTGGCAATAATACTCCTTATACTCGCGCTGTGGGGGGTGCTGTGAATGATAGATTGGAAACTCATCCTTGAGGCGGTTGGGATACTCATCTACGCAACGTTCATGGGCTTCATCTTCATGGGTATAGAAAGAAAGGCAATGGCCAGGATACAGCGCAGGGTAGGTCCGCCCATCTACCAGCCGCTCATAGACACACTTAAGCTCCTTGGCAAGAAGGAAAGCGTCAGCCACGGCTTCATCTACGACTTCGGCCCGGTCTTCGCCCTTGGAGCCAGCATAGCGGCGCTCCTCTTCATCCCGATAGCGAACTTCAGGCTCTTCAGCACCAACGCGGACCTGATCGTCGTTGCTTACCTGCTCGAGGTGCCGATGCTTGGAATAATGCTCGGTGCAATGAGCTCGGGCAACCCGTTCTCAGCGCTTGGTGTCCAGCGTGGTCTGCTCACCATGGTGGCCATGCAGCTCCCCTACGGACTCGCGATAATAGCGCTCGTCCAGCACTGGGGAACCTTCAACCTCAACGAAATAGTGGCCCTCCAGGGAACCCACGGGTGGAGCATCTTCGTTCCGGCGCTCCTCCTAGCGATGATAGTCTTTGACATAGTATTCCAGGCGATGCTCGGTCTGGAACCGTTCGACATCATAACGGCACCTGCAGAAATCTCCATGGGCCCAATGCTCGAGTACGGCGGCAAGCACGCGGCACTGCTATTCACCCAGCACGCAGTACAGCTCTTCGCTGAGACAGCGTTCTTCGCCGTGCTCTTCCTCGGTGGGGCCAGCAACCTCCTTGAACTTCTCATCAAGCAGATAGCGGTGCTCTTCATAGCGATATTCGTGGCCAGCATATATCCAAGGTTCACCATCGACCAGGCAGCGAAGTTCTTCTGGAAGTGGCCGACCATACTGGGAATAATAGCCGTACTCCTGACGGTGTGAGGTGATGTGGATGAGCGAGATAAAAGGGGTTAACGAAAACGATGGCGTCATACACTACGAACTCCAGGAGTTCAAGCTCTTCGAGCCGCTGTTCAGGTGGGCGAGAAAGAAGAGCCTCTGGATAGTGGCGTTCTGTACGGGATGCGGCGGTATCGAGATGCCGCCGCTGGCCACCGCCAGGTACGACTTCGAGCGCTTCGGCATCATGCCCAACCCATCCCCGAGGATGGGCGACCTGTTCCTCATCACAGGCTACGTAACGCCGAAGACGCTCAAGAGGATAATCGTGACCTACGAGATGATGCAGGGACCGAAGTACATCCTCGCCCACGGCTCCTGCCCGATAAACGGCGGTGTCTACTGGGACTCCTACAACGTTGTGAAGCAGCTTGATAAGTACATTCCCATTGACGTCGCCATAGCGGGCTGTATGCCCAGGGTCGAGGCAGTCATGGACGGAATACTCGAGATAATGCGCAGGATAGAGAGCGGAAAGGCCGACGGCTGGAGGCGCTACCACGAGAATTACGAGTGGTACAGGAAGAACCAGGATGAGTTGTTCGGTGAAGGATGGCGCGAGAAGGAAGCCAAGAGGTGGTTGGCATGGCTATGAACGAGAAGAAGGTTGAGGAGAAGGTCGAAGAGAGCAAGCCAGTTGAGGAGACCAAGCCAGAACTTCCTGACACCAAAGAGGGAAGGCTCGTCAAGGCGATCATCAAAAAGGCACCCTATGCAGAGGGTAGCGTCAGGCGCGAGAGAAGGGTTGAGTTCAGGGTCCCGGCCGAGAGGATACACGAGTTCCTCGAGCTTGCCAGTGAGAAGTTTGAGATGCTCATGCAGATAACGACCGTTGACTGGCTCAAGGAGAAGGAGTTCGAACTCGTTTACCAGCTCTGGAGCGTGGGCGAAAGCGTTCACGCCTTCGTCAGGACGAGGGTTCCAAGGGAGAACACGAAACTCCCGACCGTCATGGACATCTGGCCGGTTGCGGAGACCTACGAGAGGGAAGCCCACGAGTTCTTTGGAATAATCTTCGAGGGCAATCCGCGCCTTGGACCGTTCATCCTGGAGGAGAGGGAGTACGAGAAGCACCCGCTCAGGAAGGACTTCAGCACGCTCAGCCACGTTAAAGCCGTCTACGGAGAGGACTTCGACAGGTATGATGAGAGCAAGACGAACTACGTGATATGAGGTGATGATCATGGCTAACCTTGAGGTTCCTATGGAGTTAAAGGCCGAGGCAAAGCAACACGACATGTACCTCCACCCGATAGAGAAGGACACCTACGAGCTGTTTTTCGGTCCGCAGCACATGGCGACGGAGAACTTCAGCATAATCCTCAAGATGGACGGCAACAGGATAGAGAAGGCAATAGTCAACCCGGGCTTCCTCCACAGGGGCTTTGAAAAGCTCGCCGAGGGGAGACCTTACTTCACGAACATAGCGTTACTCCTCCGTATCTGTGTGCCTGAGAGCGACGTGCCGGAGAACATCTATTCCATGGCCGTCGACGAGATAGTGGGCTGGGAGGTCCCTGACAGGGCGATATGGATAAGAAACGTCGTCCTTGAGATGGCGAGGATGAGCGCCTGGATGTTCTGGATAATGGGCTTTGGAAACGAGATAGGCCTCTACACTGCAGGACAGTGGGCGGCAGCATACCGTGAGAGGTTCATGCGCCTCTTTGAGGAGCTCACCGGTGGAAGGGTCTACCACATATACACCGTGCCCGGCGGTGTTAGGAGAGACATACCGGGCGACCGCTGGTTGAGACAGCTCAGGGACACCGTCGAGTACATCAAGTCCAAGCTCAAGGACTTCGACGAGATACTCTTCGACAACTACATAACCTTCGAGAGGACTGAGGGCGTTGGTGTAATGGACAAGAAGTTTGCCCTCAAGCATGCTGTAACAGGTCCGAACCTCAGGGCCACCGGAGTGCCCTACGACGTCAGAAAGGACGACCCATACTATCTCTACGACCAGCTCGACTTCGAGATTCCTGTCCTCAAAGAGGGCGACAGCCTCGCAAGGGTTCTCGTCAGGAGATACGAGATGGAGCAGGATCTCTACATCCTCGAGCAGCTCCTCGACATGGGGCCGCCGAGCGGGCCTTACATGGTTCAGGACGCCAGACTCAAGGCCCTGCCGAGGTTTAAACCTCCAAAGGGAGACGCCTACGCCCACGTCGAGTCAACGAAGGGCGACTTTGGTGCCTACGTTGTCAGTGACGGAAGTCACAAACCCTACCGCGTCCACGTGAGAGGACCGAGCCAGAGCCACGGCGTTACCGTCCTGGAGGAACTCCTGAAGGGGGCGCGTTTGGCGGACGTCCCGGTCATACTGAAGACCCTTGACAACTGCCCGCCGGACATAGACAGGTGATGAAGATGCCCGCGAGAGTCGTTGGAGAAGAAAAGGTCAAGATCAAGAAGTCCTTCGTCAAGCCCTGGATGGGCATCAAGTACCTGTTCAAGAAGCCGGTAACCATAAAGATACCCTTCGAGAAGATAGAGCCGGCACCGAAGTACAGGGGCTTCCACACACTCGACTGGAAGAAGTGCGTTGGCTGTAACTTCTGCGGCCAGATATGCCCGGCCAGAGCCATTGAGATGACGTGGATAGAAGGCGAGAAGAGACCGCACCCCAAGGTGGACTACGGCCGCTGTACCTTCTGCCAGTTCTGTGTCGACGTCTGTCCGACGGGAGCGCTCGGATTCAGCGAGAACTTCTACCTGACCACGGGTGGCTTCGAGGAGGATCTTGAGCTTTACGACTGGGTTCCAATACACCCGGACAAGGTCAGGGAACTCAATGAGAGGTTCGGGGACTACCGCTTCCCGGTCGAGAGGATAGAGAAGAAGGGCGACGGTGTCTACGTCTACCACCTTCGCGACGGCGAAAAACTGGAGTTCAAAATACTCGGCTACGGTCTGAGACCACCGGCAGCCGCCAAACCCAAGCCCACGGCAAAGCCGGCCGCGAAAGCCCCCGCAAAGCCGCCGGCGAAGAAGGAAGAGCCAAAGAAGACCTCTGAGGACAAGCCCCAGTGAGGGGCTTCTCTTTTGCATTTCCCTCGTATCCCCCGATAATTTTTTAAGATGATGTACCTACCACCAACCGAGGTGATTCTGTGGACGTTCGAAGGGAAAAGAGCCTCGGCCTGGTGGGGTCGATACTCCTGCTTGTTGGAGGGTTTCTCGGCGTCATCCCGTACGTTGGAGTGTTCCTCGGAACGACCTCGCTAATAGGCCAGGTGCTCATCCTCATCGCCCTAAAAGGCCTCGGGGACAAGCTCGGCGACGACAGACCATTCAGATACTACCTCTACTCGGTCGTGATAGCCATAGGCCTCGCCGCGGTCTCAATAGTGCTCATACTCGTGGGGATAATCTCGGCACCGGGATTCGTCGACCATCCTGAAGGCTTAAACGCCATCGGAATCGGGATGGTTGGAGCAGCACTGCTCCTAATACTCGCGGGCGCAATAATAGGGATATACTTCACGATAAAGGCGTGGAGGGCGACGTATGAAATTACGAAGGTTGAAGAGTTCAAGAAGACCGCAGACTTCATGATGTGGGGAGTGATAACCCTCATAATCCTCGTTGGAGTCATACTCCTCCTCGTGGCGGCGGTCTATCAGATACTCGCGTTCGCTAACATGCCGGAGGAGTTGAACGTCGGAGGGGAGAAAGAAGGACCGGAAGATGTTCCCGTCTTCTGATCACCACCCCTCCACCCTTTTCAGAACCTCATCAGAAACCTTTCCTTCTTCGACGTCCTCTATAGCCTCTTCGAGCCTCTCAAGGCCTTCATCCAAAAGTTCTTCCTCTATCGTCAGCGGGGGCTGGATCCTGAGCACGTTGCCCTGGAGGAAAGCTACTATAAGGCCAAGCTCGTAGGCCCTCCAGACGACCTTCCTGGCCTCGTCGTAGGCCCTCTCCTTGGTTTCCCTGTCCTTCACGAGGTCGACGCCGAGCATGAGGCCTAGGCCGCGAACGTCGCCGATGAGCTCGTGCCTTTTCTTCATCCTTTCGAGCCTGTTCTTGGCTTTCTTTCCAAGCCTCTCTGCCCTAGCCAGAAGGTTCCGCTCCTCGATTTCCTCGATAACGGCTAAGGCTGCGGCACTCGCGACCGGGTTTCCGCTCAGGGTAAAGGCGTGGCCGAGAGGCGGGAGTGAGTCCATTATCTCGGCCCTGCCGATTATCGCGCTTATCGGGAGGCCGCCGCCGAGGGGTTTTGCCAGGGTCACCAGATCGGGTTCTATCCCAAAGTGCTCTATCGCGAACCACCTGCCAGTCCTCCCAAGGCCGCTCTGGACTTCGTCCACCGCGAGCAAAATGCCATGTTCGTCCAAAATCTTCTTCAGCCTCTTGAAGTAACCCTCTGGTGGAACCACCATTCCTGCATCGCCCTGTATCGCTTCCGCCAAAAGGAGCGCGATGCCCTCGGCGTGAACCTCCCCCTCGAACTTCTCCTTCAGGTATTCCAGGCATTCCATCCTACACTTCCCGGGTTCCTTGCCAAAGGGACAGCGGTAGCAGTTGGGATAGGGTATGAAGTGCACGTCGCTTAGCTGGCCAACCTTGGAGCGAACCTCGAAGTCGAGACCGGTAACGCTCATCGCTCCATAGGTAGAGCCGTAGTAGCTCCTCAGGTAGCTTAAAACGGCCCTTCTGCCTGTGTAGGCCCTCACGAACTTTATTGCCCCGTCGTTGGCGTCGCTCCCGCTAAGGCCGAGGGAGACCTTCACTCCATCCATAGGGGCTATCTCGGCGAGCTTTTCGGCCAGGAGGAGAGGCTCCACAGGGAAGCCGTAGATGAAGGTAAAGTGCAGAAGCCTGTCGGCGGTCCTCTTCACGGCGTTAACCACGCGTGGATTGTTGTGGCCGACGTTCTGAACGGCCGCATCGCTCAGGAAGTCTAGGTACTCCCTTCCCTCGATGTCCCAAACGAGGGCATTCTCTGCCCTTGCCGGAACTATGGGGGCGTATGTAACGCGTGAGGCCCGGGGAAAGATCCGGGAGTATCGCTCAATGACCTCATCCTTACCATCGGGAAGCTTCATAATTCCACCTTACTGCTATACGCGTTTGGAACTAATAGCAATTTCGGCAGAAATTTGCTTATTTGGCTGAAAAGCTTAAAAGTAAAATGATGAATCAACAAAAATTAAGGTGAAAACATGCGAGATAGTGAGCATCTTGACGGCCTCGACAGGATGATACTCAACGTCCTCCAAGAGGATGGACGAGCCAGCTACTCCGAGATAGCGAGAAGGTTAAAGGTGCCCGAGTCAACGGTCAGGCTAAGGGTGAAGAAGCTCGTTGAGAGGGGCATAATAAGAAAGTTCGTCGCACTCATAAACC
>JALVWX010000008.1 GCA_027023165.1 Thermococcus sp.
CTATCTCGCGGTAGGTGTAGTGGCCGTAAATTGGCTCGTTCTCGAGAACCTTCGCCGGAAGTCCTGCTATCTCCTTGACGTTGAGGGCGAGCCTCAGGTAGGGCTCGGCGAACTTCTCGGCAACGCCATAGACCTGCTCGTCGGTCATGGCCTGTATCTGCCTTATTCCCTCCGCAACGAGGCGGACGTGCCTAACGGCCTCAACGATGTTTCCAGTTCCGGCCTCGCCCTTGGTTCTTATCATTGCGGAGCCTTCCCATATCCTCCTGACGGCCTCACCAAGGTTCCTCGCACCGCAGACGAATGGAACCTTAAACTCGCGCTTGTCTATGTGGAAGAACGGGTCGGACGGGGTTAGAACCTCGCTCTCGTCTATCATGTCAACGCCCAGAGCTTCGAGGATTCTCGCCTCGGCGACGTGGCCAATCCTCACCTTCGCCATAACCGGAATCGTCACGGCGTCCATTATCTCCTGAATCTTCTCTATCGGGGCCATCCTGGCAACGCCACCGGCTTTTCTGATATCTGCCGGAACCCTGTGGAGGGCCATCACCGAAACTGCCCCGGCTTCCTCTGCAACGTGGGCCTGCTCGGCGTTGGTGACGTCCATTATGACGCCGCCCTTAACCATCTTGGCAAAGCCCCTCTTGAGCCTCTCAGTTCCCTTTGCCTCGATAACGTCGAACTTTCCCATCTCAACCACCTTTCAAGTTTTGGCTTGCAATATGATTCAAGGAAAAACTTGAATATAAAGCTTGCCGTGAGAGTTCAGATAAGTTTCAGAAAAAGTCCCGAGAAAATGGTGAAAATGGCAAAAGAAGTTTCGGTCAAACCTTTCCAATTATCTCGAGGCTCACGTCAAAGTTCCTGACGGAGTGCGTCAGATAGCCGAGACTTATGACATCAACTCCGAGCTTCGCGTATTCCTCGATGTTCTCGGGCGTTATCCCGCCGGAGACCTCGATTTTCACCCCCTCGCGGAGGCCTTCGCGCTTTAAAGCTTCTATAGTCTTCGCTATCTCCTCAGGCGTCATGTTGTCGAGCATCACGACGTCGGCCCCGGCTTTAGCGGCGTTAAGGGCGTTCTCAAGGCTCTCGACCTCAACTTCAATGACCTTGTAAGCGCTGAAGGCCTTTGCCCGTTTTACCGCCTCCTCCAGCGGGACCAGGGCGAGGTGGTTGTCCTTGATTAGTATCGCGTCGCTAAGCGAGAAGCGGTGGGGCTCGCCACCTCCGATGAGGATTGCCCTCTTGTCTATTGGCTTGAGGAGGGTTTTCCTCGTTCCCGCGATTTTGACCTTCGGATTGACGGCTTTAACCCTCTCAACGAGCCTCCTGACTTCCGTTGCTATTCCGCTCATCCTTCCCATCACGTTCAAAGCCGTCCTCTCAACTAGCAGGATGGCCCTTGCTTCGCCCTCAAGTTCAAGAATGACGTCGCCCCTCCTAACTTCCTCGCCGTCGCGCTTTTTAACCTCGACTTTAACGCCGAAGTGCTCGAAGAGGGCTTTGGCTTCATCAACGCCCGCTATAACACCTTCTTGTTTGGCCAAGACAACGGCCTTTGCCCTCACACCTTCCGGAATAACAGCCTCGCTCGTGATGTCTCCAAAGGGAGCGTCCTCCTCAATGAACTTGAGGAGATAGGAAAGCGGAATCACGCCATACCACCCCCCAACAGGAACTTCCACAGTGGGACGAGTCTAATTTCCTTTCCCTCCGTTTCAATCGTGTCTTCCCTGCTCCAGTTTATTATCGCTATGTTGTCGCAGTTAAGCTTATCAGACGCACTTACAAGAGCAGAGACTTCCCTCTTAAAGGTGTTGGGATCGCTGAGGGAGTAACTCACCTGGATGAGCTCCGACACTTCCCCGTTCTCCGCCACCACGAAGTCAACCTCCTTTCCTCTCTCGTCTTTAAAGTAGTACAGCTCCTTTTCACGTCTCCGTAGCTCAAGGAAAACGGCGTTCTCCATGAGCCTGCCCAGGCTTCCCCCTGAACGCGGGGAGTAAGTCGTCACGAGGCCGTTATCAACGATGTAAACTTTGGGAATACTTTTCTCGACCTCCTTTAGATTGTGAGAGAACTTCTTCACGATGAATACGACATAGGCGTCTTCGAAGTATTCGAGGTAGGTGTAGAGGGTGTTCCTGCTGACGTCAACTCCCATGCCCTTCATGTACCTCGCGACCCTGTTCACGGAGAATTCCTTGGCAAACGACGTCATGAGGAGCTTTAGGAACAGCCTTACTGCCCGGAGGTTCTTCACGCCGTGCCTCTCGATGACGTCGCGGTAGAGCATCACGTTGACGTATTCTGAGAGCGTTTTCCTCTTTAGAAACTCATCGTCGAGGAGAACGACCTCTGGAAAGCCTCCAAACGTTAGATACTCCTTCAACAATGCCTTTATCCTTCCCTCGTCCCTCGTCGAGAGGTATTTGCCCGGGAAAAAGCCCTTCGCCCTCAGGAACTCCCTGAAGGAAAAAGGAAAGAGCTCAAAGGTTAGGGTCCTCCCCCTTAGTGCGGAGGCTATTTCACCGCTCAGGAGCCTTGAGGAAGAGCCCGTCAGATAAACCCTGAAACCGTCCCTCTCAACGACCCTCTTAACGAAGAACTCCCAGTTTTGGACCTCCTGAACCTCGTCCAGAAAGAGGTATTTCTCGTCCGCCTCTGGAAAGAGCTCGTAGAAGACCTTCACCAGGGCCGATAGGTCCTCTAAGGTCGGGGGATAAATCCTGTCGTCATCCAGAGGGAAAAACACCGCCGCTTTCCCGGCTTTTCTCACTTCAGAGAATCTCTGGAGGAGGTAATAGGTCTTTCCGGCTCTCCTCGGCCCTGTTATGGTTACCGCCTTCCTAACGTTCAACCTCTCCGGAACGCTCAGCTCCCTCTCAACACCGCGAACGTTGACGTCGAGGTAGTCCATCACGATTTGCGCTATGACTTCTTCACGCTCCATGTTAAATGGAAAGGTAAAAATCCTTAAAAAGTTTCCCTCTATACTTGACAAAAACCCTCAAATCTTTCCCTCCGGACTTAACACCTCAGCTCATCTCAAGCATTCTCTCGATGGCTTTCCGGGCTTTTTCGGCTATCTCTTCCGGAACCTCTATGGCGTGCTTCATGTCGCGGAGGGACTCATAGACGTGCCTCAGCGTTATCGCCTTCATCCCGATGCAGGTCGCGTCTTCCCTCGCGGGGTGGAACTTTATGGAGGGATAGAGCCTGCTCAGCCGGTAGACCATCTCCCTCTCGGTGAAGACTACCCACTCATCGTGTTCGGGGGCGTGCCTTATCATTCCGCCTGTGGAGACGATTATGTCGGCTTTCTCCTGCACTTTCGACTCGCACTCCGGGTGGACCATAAGCTTGGCGTTTGGATAAAGCTTCCTCGCGCGCTCCACATCCTCAACGGTGAACTTCTTGTGGACGTAGCAGTGTCCGTATTCGGGGACAGGTATAACCTTCTTCCCGGTCTGCTTGGCCACGTGGTAGGCGAGGTTCTTGTCCGGGCCGAAGATTACCACATCGGAATCGAGTTTCGAGACGATTTTGACGGCGTTGGCGGAAGTGACGGTTACATCGGCCAGGGCCTTCGTTTCGGCGGAGCTGTTGACGTAGAGGACCACTGGGGCGTCTGGATACATCTTCTTCGCCTCGAGGATGTGCTCCGGCCTGAGCATGTTGGCCATGGCGCAGGTTGCCCTTCTCGTCGGAAGGAGGACTGTCTTTTCGGGGTTCAGGATTTTGGCAGTCTCGGCCATAAAATCGACACCGGCGAAGACTATCACATCTGCATCAACGTTGACGGCTTTCCTCGCGAGTTCGAGGCTGTCCCCCAGAAAGTCGGCTATGTCCTGAACCTCAGGCAACTGGTAGTTGTGGGCCATGATTATCGCGTTGCGCTCCTCCTTAAGCCTCTCAATTTCTGCTATTAGCTTCTCCTTTTCCATGCTCTCACCCCTTCAGCGGGGGTAGAAGAGGGGAATTAAAAGGGTTTTTGGACACCTTTGGTTAGAGTCTGCACCTCCCGTCGAAGAAGCTCGGCCTCTCGAAGGCCTTTCTCATCTCGGGAAAGTCCTCGCGGTAGTGGCTTCCCCTGCTCTCCTCTCTGGCCAAAGCGCACTCCAGAACACCCCGGGCGAGGAGCTTCAGCCTCGGGTCGGCCTCGATTCCCTCCAGTTTTTTCAGACCGGTTCTAAGGCCCTCGCCACTCCTGACGATTCCGGCGTGGTTCCAGAGGAGCTCCCTGAGGGAGTCAACGTCCTCAGGTTCATAGCCGTGGTAAGCTGGCTCCTTAACTTCCCTGCACCTCGGCTTTTTCCTCGCTATAGTTCTGGCCACCTCCAGGCCCGAAACAATGCACTCAAGGAGCGAGTTGCTCGCCAGCCTGTTTGCACCGTGGAAGCCGTTGCTCATGGCCTCGCCTATCGCGTAGAGGTTTCTAATCCCCGTTCTGTACCAGAGGTCAACCGCTATTCCGCCCATGGTGTAATGGGCTATCGGAGAGACCGGAATTAAGTCCCTAGAGGGGTCGAGGCCGTCCTTCCTCAGGAAGGCGTATATCTGGGGGAAGCGTCTCTTGAAGTTTTCAATCGAACGGGCATCTAGGAAGACCCTCTTTCCGGACTGCATCTGCCTGTATATGGCCCTCGCCACAATGTCCCTCGTCGAGAGCTCGTTAACGAAGCGCTCGCCGTCTTCCGTTACGAGTTTCGCCCCGGCACCGCGAACGGCCTCGCTGATTAGGAAAACGCCCCTCCTTCCTATGTAGCCCGTTGGGTGGAACTGGACGAACTCCAAATCCCTTGCCGGGGCGCCCTTCATGAGTGCGTCGCCTATGAGCAGACCTGTATTCGCTGGAGAGCCAGCCGTAAACCTGAAGAGACCGGAAACACCGCCCGATGCAACAACTGTTGCGTCGAAGTGGAGGAATTCTCCGTTGACGAAAAGGCCGTAGGCCTTTCTCCTCTTCACCGCGAGCTCCTCGACGTGGCCCTTAACGAAGTTCACTCCAAGTTCCCTGGCGCGGAGGTAGAGGAGCTTTGTAACGTGCTTCCCCGTCTCGTTCTTTATCGTGAAGACCCTGTGGAAGGAGTGTCCCCCCTCGGTTTCGCTCGTCTCGAACTTTAAGCCGAGGGATATCAGAAAGTCATAGGCCTCACTTGCCTTGGAGATTATACTCCAGACGGTTTCGCGGTCGTTGAGGTACTTCCCGGCCTTGATTGTATCCAAAACGTGGGCTTCAACGGAATCCCCATCGAGGAGGGGAAACGCAATCCCAGCTTGGGCAAGGTATGAGTTGCTCCTCTTGAATCCCGGGCCAATGAGAGTGACGTCGAAACCCCTTTTGGCCAGAGCTATGGCAGACGTCAGGCCGGCTATCCCGTCGCCAGCGATTCCAACTCTCATCTCACCACCGGAGGATAAAGAAAAGGTGGGCTTAAACGATTTTCTGAAGCGTCACTTCCCAATCGGATAGTTCGGGGCCTCGTTGGTTATGGTGATGTCGTGCGGGTGGCTTTCCCTTATCCCAGCGTTGGTGATTATCACGAATTCCCCCCTCTCCTTCAGCTCATCGATGTTCCTCGCCCCGACGTAGCCCATTCCAGAGCGCAGGCCACCAATGAGCTGGTAGAGGACGTCACTGACGGGTCCTTTGTACGGCACTACCCCCTCAACGCCCTCGGGGACGAACTTTCTGGTTTTCATGTGGCCCTTCTGGTAGTATCTCTCTGCACTCCCCTTCATCATCGCCCCAAGAGAACCCATTCCGCGGTACTGCTTGTACCTCCTCCCGTTTATAACGACCTCCTTGCCCGGGGCCTCTTTGGTTCCAGCGAGGAGAGAGCCGAGCATGACCGCATCAGCTCCAGCGGCTATTGCCTTAACTATGTCACCGGAATAGCGGATTCCACCGTCCGCTATGACGTAAAGCCCGTATTCCTGGGCCCTGTCAGCAACCAGCGCTATGGCGGTAACCTGGGGAACGCCGACTCCAGCGACAACCCTCGTCGTGCATATGCTCCCGGGGCCGATTCCAACCTTCACGGCGTCGGCAAAGGTAAGGTCATCAACCGCCTTTGGATTGGCTATGTTGCCAACGATTAAATCGGCATCAACGGCTTGTCTAATCTCTTTCATGGCCTTAATCGCCTTGAGGTTGTGGGCGTGGGCCGTGTCCACAACTATGACATCAACCCCTGCCCTGTCGAGAGCCTTTGCCCTCTCTATGTCAAAGGGCCCGACCGCCACGGCAACCAGCAGGTCTCCGTTCCCGTCTCTGGCCGCGTTTCTGTACTTCTTCCTCTTGGTCAGGTCGCTCATCGTGATTATTCCGACGAGCCTGCCGCTTGGGCCAACGACCGGAAGGCGGTCTATTCTGTTCTCGAACATGATCGAAACCGCTTCCTCCACGGAAACGTCCTCGCCGACGGTTATCACCTCGCCGGTCATCAGCTCGCGGACACTGCTTCCCTCCCTTGCCGCTATGTCTTTCTTTGTGAGTATTCCTACGAGCTTTCCGTCCTCAACGACCGGGAGACCGTCTATCCCGTTCTTCTCCATCAGGTGAAGGGCGTAGTCAAGGCTCTCGTCCGGACCCACCGTTATGACGTCCTCGACTATGAAGCGCTCCGCCCGCTTGACCTTCTTCACCTGATCGACCTGCTCCTCGATGCTCATGTTCCTGTGGATTACGCCCAGACCACCTTCCCGGGCCATCGCGACCGCCATCTCCCACTCAGTGACGGTGTCCATGGCTGCGCTCAGAATCGGTATGTTCAGCCTCACGTTGGGCGTCAGCCGGGTTGAAACGTCCACGTCCTTCGGTTCGACCTCGGTAGCCTGCGGTATCAGAAGAACGTCGTCGAAGGTGTAGCCCTTAATCGCATTGACAATTTTGTGTTCAAACTTTCCCATTTTCTGCGGACCTCCGCGTCCTTTTTAACTTAAACCTGTCAAGGGTTTTTAAGGGTTTCCGCGGTGGGACTCGAACTTTGGGGAGGGTATAGGGGTGGACGGCAAACCCGAACGTGGGTTTTTTGTGCTCTTTACAAACGTAAAGCTTTTAAACAAATGAATACGTTTGGACACGGTGATACCATGAGGAAGCTTGCGATAATCCTCTCATACGCGGCTCCGATAATAGCCGCCATCGGCGTCATAGCCCTGATGGCATGACGGAAAATCGTCCAAATATTGAACGTTCATCTAAGTGTTACCCTGATTTCTTCCAATTTTTGTCACAAATACGGCTTTTCTTTCAAAAATTTAAAATACTGGCCTGTCTATCTGCCCCCGGTGATACCCATGGAGGCAGTTGCTTCGATAAAGGCAAGGGGGGAGGGCCAAACCCTCCGCTGAGAGCGTTGAGAGCTTTGGTTTTGACGAACTGCTGTACGAAATCCTGAAGGAAGGTCTTTTCTGGGCGGCCCTTGGCCGGCCGTTGGAAGTGATGCCGTTTCTGAGGGGCAAGCTCCTGGAGCACGGCGTTTCGTTGGAGGAGCCGCGCAGGGAGTACATGGAGTACCTTCTCGACGAGCTTGAGCGCTTTTACAAGCGCGTCTCGTGGAGCGGAGAGCTGGACGAGGGCCACTGGAAGGCTTTGAAGTCCTTCCACAGGGACATACTCTCCTGCCTCTACTGAGGGGCCTACCTTTTTAACCCCTCAATTCTACTCCTTCCGGGATGATGAGGGAAGTTTCGTCCGAACGGTGAGGACACTCGCATGGTCTGACCACCCTCAACCTTTTAAGCCCCTTTCCTTCCCGCTCACCGGGAGGAAAAATGACCGAGAACGAAGTCATTGCGAAGTTCATCACTCATTTAAAAGAACTCGTCGAACTCGAGAGGAAGGCCGAGATCGAGGCCATGCGCCGGGAGATGCGGCGCCTTTCAGGAAGGGAAAGGGAAAAGCTTGGAAGGGCTATCCTCGGCCTGAACGGAAAGGTGGTCGGTGAGGAGCTTGGCTACTTCTTGGTGAGGTACGGTCGCGATAGGGAGATAAAGACCGAGATAAGTGTCGGTGATTTAGCCGTAATCAGCAAACGCGATCCCCTGAAGAGCGACCTGGTTGGAACGGTCGTCGAGAAGGGGAAGCGCTTCATCACGGTTGCCCTCGAAACCGTTCCCGAGTGGGCGCTCAAAGACGTTAGGGTCGACCTCTACGCCAACGACATAACATTCAAGCGCTGGATCGAGAACCTGAACAACCTGCGCGAGAGCGGGAAAAAGGCTCTGGAGTTCTACCTCGGTCTTCGCGAGCCGGAGGAAGGTGAGCGGGTAAACTTTGCACCCTTTGATGCCGGCCTCAACGCGAGTCAGAGGGAGTCCATAGCGGAAGCCCTGGGCAGTCCGGACTTCTTTCTGGTGCACGGCCCCTTCGGGACGGGAAAGACGAGGACTCTTGCGGAGCTGATACACCAGGAAGTCGAGCGGGGCCATAAGGTTCTGGCAACGGCCGAGAGCAACGTAGCGGTCGACAACCTCGTGGAGAGGCTTGCAAACTCCGGCCTAAAGGTCGTGAGAGTCGGGCACCCGAGCAGGGTATCTAAAAACCTCCACGAAACGACCCTTGCTTACCTCATAACACAACACGAACTCTACGGCGAGCTGAGGGAGCTTCGCATCATCGGCCAGAACCTCAAGGAGAAGCGTGACACCTTCACCAAGCCCGCGCCGAAATACAGGAGGGGGCTGAGCGATCGCGAGATCCTCAGATTGGCGTCAAAGGGCATAGGAACAAGGGGCGTTCCAGCCCGCCTAATCCGCGAGATGGCCGAGTGGATAAAGCTCAACGAGCGGGTCGGCAAGACCTTCGAGGACGCCAAGAAGCTCGAGGAGAGGATCTCCAGGGAGATACTGCGCGAAGCGGACGTGGTCCTGACCACCAACTCCTCGGCGGGCCTCGATGTGGTTGATTACGTTTCCTACGATGTGGCAATAATAGACGAGGCGACGCAGGCGACGATACCAAGCGTCCTCATCCCGATAAACAGGGCCAAGCGCTTCGTTCTGGCTGGGGACCACAAGCAGCTCCCTCCGACGATACTAAGCGAGAAGGCCAGAGAGCTGAGCAAAACGCTCTTCGAAGGCCTCATCGAGCGCTATCCAAACAAGAGCGCCATGCTCACCGTCCAGTACAGAATGAACGAGCGCCTCATGGAGTTCCCCAGCAGGGAGTTCTACGGGGGAAGGGTCGTGGCGGATGAGAGCGTCAGGTGCATAACCCTCGCCGACCTCGGGGTTAAAAGCCCCGTGCGGGACGGATCATGGAGCGAAGTCCTCAGGCTGGAGAACGTGCTGGTTTTCATCGACACCTCAAAGAGGGACGACCGCTTCGAGAGGCAGCGCAGGGGAAGCGAGAGCCGCGAGAACCCCCTCGAGGCAAAGCTGGTTAAGGAAACAATCGAGAGGCTCCTCAGATTGGGTGTTAAGCCGGAGTGGATCGGCGTCATCACCCCCTACGACGACCAGAGGGACCTTATAAGCTCGCTCCTGCCGGAAGAAGTTGAGGTGAAGACGGTGGACGGCTACCAGGGCAGGGAGAAGGAGGTAATCGTTCTGTCCTTCGTGCGCTCCAACGAGAGGAGCGAGATTGGCTTCCTGAGGGATCTGAGGCGTTTGAACGTTTCCCTGACGAGGGCGAAGAGGAAGCTGATTTTAATAGGCGACTCCTCAACGCTAAGCGTTCACCCAACTTACAGGCGATTGATTGAGTTCGTGAAGGAGAGGGAGACGGTGGTTGATGCCAACAGGCTGGAGGTGTAAAGCGTGTTCCTCTACGCGAAGAACTTCAAAGAGCAGAAGGAAAAGGCAATGGATGGCCTCAGGAAGGCCTTAGCCGAGGACAAGGTGGACAGGGACATAATCCATCTCCTGGAGAAAATCAACGCCCTCGATAACTACTTTACTACCTCCTCCTGCTCGGGCAGGATTTCGGTCATGGAGATGCCACACTTCGGGGACAAGGTAAACTCGGTCTGGCTCGGAAAGTGGCACCGCGAGGTCACCGTCGAGGAAGTTATTGGGGCCATCGGAGAGCACAGAACCGGCCAGCTGTGGTTTCTGGTGAGGAGTCCAATCCTCCACGTCGCCGCGAGGACTATGGAAGACGCCGTAAGGCTCCTCAACCTCTCGATAGGCCTCGGCTTCAAGTACTCCAACATAAAGAGCGTGAGTCACAAAAAGCTACTCGTGGAGATACGCTCCACTGAGAGGATGGACGTCCCACTCGGCGAGGACGGGGAGCTCTGGGTGAGTGAAGAGTATACTGAGAGGATTGTAGACCTCGCCAACGCGCAGGTGAGGCGCTTCAAGGGGAAGCTGAGAAGGCTTGAGGGGGAAATCGGAAGGCTCAGCCGGAACCCGTGAGGAGTGCTAAGATTATACTAATGACTATTGAGATGAGTTCAATCAGCTCGTCCGAGCGGAGGGGGATTGTATTCATGGTGTCTGAGGTTTGCCCTATTTCGTCCAGTAATTCATATGCTTTGTCATTGCCGCCGGCATTTATCAGGCCGATTCTGATTTTATGAACGTATGTTGTGGTTTCTTCCTTTACTGCCGACACGAAATTTGACGCCATGCGCATAATGGTCCCAAAGAGTGCCAGTGAACCCAGCAAAAAGCCCCATCCAGATAGAACTCCTGCGTCATTCTGGGGGATGCTCGTGTACTTGGTAACTACTACGTAAGCCGCTGAAAGCACCGAAACGGCCAGCAGTCCTGAGGCCACTGAGAGACCTGGTCCAAACAGTTCCTTGATGCGTTTTCTAAGTTCCACAAACCCCTCTGCGATGTTGGTTAATGTTTGTATGCAATAGGTCGGGTTACTCAGACAGGAATCCCTGTGGGAATTGTAAAGTTCTTGAAGTTCCTTTATGGGGGAAATCTCAGAAGCTTTGAGCGACCTCAGGAGTGATACATAGCTGATGAAGTACGCCATAAAAGACGCCCAATACAAGTATATCCAGCATAAGAAGAGCGTAATAAGCAAGGCTCAATGCCACGCGGAGATAAAACGCCCAGGGTGCGTGGGATTTGACGTAGGGTGAAAGGTATCCCAGGAATCCAATCCAGCCTTCGATACTGAGTTTAAGTACATCCAGCAAAATAACTGCCATCATGATGACTGCTGAACCTACGACAAGTTTGTTGTGATAACTTGGTGTTTTCAATTGGCCTTCTGAGAAGAGTGATAGTTCTGAGTTCTTCCAGTATTCCTGAGTGCATGAGGTTTTGTCTTTCCAGCATTCGAGCTTTTCGAGCAGGGCAGTCGCTGGCTTAGCGAATATCAACATCCCAACTATCGTCAGGAGGATTGGGCCGTAGGGCGTGTCTAAATTCAGGCGAATGAACGGAAACTCTGAATGGCCCGAAGACAGCACGGTGAGAATGAGGGAAATTATAAGTTCCATCAGGATGATTTTCCAGTATCTTCTGGAGATGCCAAACCATTTGGGGCCTTTGTGGCTGATGGAAATCTCCTTGAAATTGGGAATGTGCATGGTCACACCTCAGACTCTATTTGAGATCAGGATTTAAAGCCGTTTCAGTCTTTTGTGATAAAAATTAATTTCCCGCCCATCTTGCAGTAGATCCATTAAAGTTAGAACTCTTTAACTTGCGGGGTATTTTGACGTGAACTGGAGAGAACCTTAGTAGAAAGTTGAGGAGAAAAGGAATTCAAAGAACTTCAGTCGAGGTCGCTACCGAAGTCGTTGTTTCCGCCCTCGCCGCCCTTGTCCTTCTCGAGCTTGCTGGCGGCGATGACGTCGTCGATGCGGAGTATCATTATAGCCGCCTCGCTGGCGCTCTTGATGGCCTGCTTGGTGACCCTGACCGGCGCTATGACGCCCTTCTCCATCATGTCTGCCGGCTCGCCCTCGAAGACGTCGACACCGATGGTCGGGCCCTTCTCCTTGTGCGCTGCTATGACCTTGACGAGGATCTCAATCGGGTCGAGACCGGCGTTCTCAGCGAGGGTCCTTGGGATGACCTTGAGGGCCTCGGCGAAGTTCTCTATCGCGAGGGCCTCCTTGCCGCCGACCTCCTTGGCGTACTCGTCGAGCCTGATGCTCAGCTCAATCTCAGGAGCACCGCCGGCCGGGAGTATCTTGCCGTCCTCGACGATGTCCTTGACGACCTTGACGGCATCTTCGAGAGCCCTCTCGACTTCATCAACGACGTGCTCGGTTCCGCCGCGGATGAGTATCGTTACGGCCTTCGGGTTCTTGCAGCCCTCGACGAAGATCATGTTCTCGCCGGCGACCTTCCTCTGCTCGACAAGCTCAGCCTCACCGAGGTCTTCCGGAGTCAGATCGCGGATGTTGGTGACGATCTTGGCACCGGTAGCCTTGGCGAGCTTCTCCATGTCGCTCTTCTTGACCCTCCTGACGGCCATTATACCGTACTTGGCCAGGTAGTGCTGGGCGAGGTCGTCGATGCCCTTCTGGACGAAGACGACGTTAGCTCCAACCTCCTTGATCTTGTCAACCATCTCGCGGAGCATGCGCTCCTCCTGCTCGAGGAAGGCCTGGAGCTGGTCCGGGCTGGTGATCCTTATCTCGGCGTCGGTCTCGGTCTCCTTGACCTCGAGGGCCTCGTTGATGAGGGCTATCTTCGCGTTCTCAACCCTCTTCGGCATTCCCGGGTGGACGACCTCCTTGTCGATGACGACGCCGCGGATGAGCTTGGTGTCGCTGACTGCTCCACCCTCCTTCTTCTCGAACTTGATGTTGTCGAGGTCGACCTTGTACCTGCCGTCGACCTTCTCGGCGACCTGCCTGACGGCCTCGACCGCTATCTCGGCCAGGTACTCGCGCTCCTCCTCGGCGGCCTTTCCGGTGATGGCTGTGACAGCGGCCTTCTTGAGGGTCTCAACGTCGTCAACGTCTATCTCCTTGGCCATCTGGTCGAGTATCTCCTGGGCCTTCTCGGCAGCGAGGGCGTAACCCTTGATGATTATGCTCGGGTGGATGTTCTGGTCGAGAAGCTCCTCAGCCTTCCTGAGAAGCTCACCGGCGATAACAACCGCGGTAGTCGTTCCATCACCGGCCTCCTTATCCTGGGTCTTCGCAACCTCAACCATCATCTTGGCGGCCGGGTGCTGGATGTCCATCTCGTCGAGGATGGTGGCTCCATCGTTGGTGATGACGATGTCACCGAGGCTGTCGACGAGCATCTTGTCCATACCCTTCGGGCCGAGGGTGGTTCTCACGGTTTCGGCGATGATCCTGGCCGCGAGGATGTTGAGCCTCTGGGCGTCCCTTCCAACGTACCTCTGGGTTCCCTCCGGCAGAATAACAACCGGCTGTCCGGCGAGCTGGGCCATCTCCCCTCACCCCCTCCTTTTTCTTTTTCTGTCGGATGAGGTCTTTTAGTAACCTTAAGTATTTCCGCATTATCGTTCTTTTAGCCTATTTATAAATTTTTCGGTAATGAGCCTCTGGCCCGGGGGATGTCATGGTGTCCATCCAGGTCATTGGTAGCCCGTCTCGGGGAAATAAGAAAACGCCGGGAATCGGGTTTTGAAGGTCAGACAGAAACGGAAACCCGCTCGACTGGGCTGTCTCCAAAGTGATTCGTGTGAACATCTATACCCAGTTCCTCCAGCCTCTCCCTCAGCCCCTCGACTTCCTTTTCGGGCCAGCAGTGGTTTGAGCACCAGGATTCATCCCTTGGATTCGTTAGAGGCTTTCCGACGAGCGGGTTAAGGACGACGTAGAAGTCGGTGTCAATGTGATTAAGTCCTTCCTCGATCCACGGCCAGGCATCCAAGCCCCTCGCCACGGGAATCCTCAGCTCGAGCGGAAGGCCGTGGGTGGAGACGACTTCAAGCCCCCTGAGGAAGAGGTTCCAGAGCCTCTCAGTTCAGGAGGGGCCTTGAGGTCGGTCGCGATGTGGTCAACGAGTCCAGCTTTCAGAAGCCTCTCCAGCGGGCCGACGAGGGTGAGGTTCGTGTTCAGGCTCACAGGGACGTTGAGAAGCTTGACTTCAGCTAAGAGCGTTCCTAACTCCTGCCACTGCATCAGCGGTTCGCCACCTGTGACGTGGAAGTAGTCAACGAGGAAGGCGCTCGATTCCAGCTCCTCCAGAAGGGCTTTTCTGTCCAGCGGGAAGCAGTCAAGCCCCTCAGCGATGCGCCAGTTGTGGCAGAAGGGACACTTGAGGTTGCAGAGGCAGAGCCACAGGGTAAAGGTGACCTTACCGTGGACGTCAACCATGCTGACGCTCTTCCAGCCACTCGTGAGCATTGGACCACCTCCAAAGGGAAATCAGGAGGAGTAGTGCCTCCTCGTCCAGAACTCCCTCTTCCGGAAGGGGTTCCAGTTCCTGAGCGGTCTGTAGTAGCCGATTATCCTGCTCCATATCTCCACGTTCTCACTCCCACAGCGCGGGCAGTGGGTGTACAGGCCGGTAGTCGAGTATCCACAGGAGTTACAGACTGTAATGGCTGGAGTGTAGCTCCAGTAAACCAGTTCCGTCCTCATGAGCCTCTTTGTGAGCTTTGCCAGCGCCTCGGGGTCCGGCTCCTCCCCGAGGAAGACGTGCATCATCACTCCACCTGTGAAGCTCCTTTGAACTTTCTCCTCAATCCTTATCCTGTCTGCCAGCTCGAGGGAGCCGTAGTAGGGGGCTATACTGGTTGAGTAAATCGGGTTTTCAGGGTCGCTTAGGTACTCCTTGAGCTCCGGGAACTCGTGCAGGTCTTTAACGGCCAGCTTCGCCGCGGCGCTTTCTCCCGGCACCTCCTCGACGTTCCAGGGCGTCCCGCTTTCGCGCATCCACTCGCGAGCTTTGGAAGTGGCGAACTCAACCATCTCCCTCATGAGCTCAGCCGCGTTAAGCCAGTCCCTTCTCGTGCCTTCTTCCCATAGCTTTGGTTCATTGAGGTAAATCGCGGCTGCTTCAGGTAAACCGAGGATTCCGATGGTGTTGAAGTGGCTGGATGGGAACTCCTCGAGGTAGAGGTGAATCATCTGGTACATCTGTCGGTAGTTCTTTATCAGACTCACGTAGCGCTCCCTGAACCAGTCCGTCGTTCTCCTCACTGTTTCGAGGATTCTTTCATATTCATCCCAGAACCTGTCGTCGTCTCCTCTGGCCTTCAGGGCGAGCCTCGGCAGATTGACGGTGGTCACGTTCACCGAGCCTGTGACGTCGGGCATCGCCCAGAGGCCGCCGAAGCGCTGTCTTTCAAGTCTCTCTATAGCCTCTTCTTCAGTGCTCTTCTCGGATACTCCGAAGGCAAAGGCCATCTCGGTCTTGTCTATGGCTATTCTGCAGCACATCGCGTAGCTCGCATCGGGGTCAACGACGTTCGTGTTGAGCCAGTAGAAGCTTCCCCTCTTGGCGGCCGTTTGAAAAACGGCTTCAAACACCTCCGGGTCGTCCCAGAGCATCTTGGCTGTGACCATTATCGTTGGAATTGGAAACGTGAAGGGCTGTCCGAGGGCGTCTCCTTCCCTGAGAACCTCGGTAAGGGCTATGAAAAACTCCTTCGCTTCCCTCTCATACTCGCCGAGGGGTTCGAGCTTTTTCCCGTCGTAAACCGCGTAATCGCCTTCAAGCATTTTCTTCGGGGCGTCGAGCGTTACGGTGAAGTTCGTGAAGGGGGTCTGCATTCCGACCCTGCTCGGGTAGTTGAGGTTGTAAACAAGCCTCTGAATGTTCTGTCTGATTTTACGCCTGTCCAGGCCTTCCTTCCTGATGAACGGCCCCGCATACCACTCCACAGAGCTCAAAGCCTGGGCACCGCTGAAGTAGTGTTGCATGGTTATGAGGTAGTTCGCTATGTGGTCAACGTAGGTATCAAAATGTCTGGCCGGCCTCGACACTATCGTCGGCGTTCTGAGGCCCTTCTCGAGGAGTCTGGCGGTACTGTGGCCCGTGCAGTAGGGGATGTAGAGGCTGTAGGGGAGCTTGTGGATGTAGATATCGCCCGAGAAGTGAGCCTCTCTCCCTTCCTTTGGGACTAGCGAGATGCTCTCCTTCAGGGCTTCCTCCATAACGTAGGCGAAGAAACCTGTTGGGCCGGGATAGCGGTTCGCGTTTTCAAGCACGTCGAGACTGCTCCAGCCTGCGTACTCTTGGATGATGTCCCTCTTCACGTCCTCCATTGGGTACCACCTGGATAAATTATCCAGTATGTTGGAGATCATAGCAGGATATAACATTTCCCTTTGAACCCATGGTCTATCAGGCAATATTGATGCAGAGTTTGGACCAACTGACATCATGAACGGTCTTTTCATAGACCAACGACAAGCGGATTGACAGATTAAACGGCTTGAAGATGTTGCATTGACGGATATTTGCCAAATATTCAAATCTTCCCTGAATTCTTTGGAGGACAACTCATGAGGATTCTTGCATGCGTGACCATACCTTTTTAACCCGTCCCGCCAACCGGAGGCCGGTGGTTGAGATGACCGAACTGAAGGAGCAGTGGGAAAAAGCCTTAGCGGAGAGGAACTGTGAGAAGCTCCTCGAGCTGTTTGATGATTACGTTGACTCCATCGAGGACGAAGAGGAGCTGAGAAATGAACTTGAAAGGCTGAAGGACGTCGCCGTGGAGTGCGAGGACCCCTACGAGCTGGCGCACGAAATAGGACACGTTTACGCGCACCTTGACGACATTGAGGGTGGAATAGACCTCTACAACCGGCTCGTCGAGAAAAGCAGGGACGATCCGGAGGAGTACGCGACGGCGCTCTACTACTTGGCGGACGCCTACGAGCACTTTGGAAAGCCGGAGGAGGCAATTGAAGTCTATGAAAAGCTCCTGAAGCACGAGGAAGAGGTTCTGAAGAACGAGAAGGAAATCGGCCTGACGCTGGCGAACCTGGCGGTCAACTACGACGAGCTAGGGGAGACCGAGAAGGCGATAGAGCTGATGGAGCGCGCGAGGGAGATATTCAAGCGCATAAACGACGAGAAGAACCACATGATAAGCCTCCTTGACTTGGCGCACTTCAAATACGAGCTTGGCGACTACGATGCAGCTGAGGCCCTCATCCGCGAGGTCCTCAAGAATCCGAGGGACGACGAGGTGGAGATAAACGCGAAACTCATCGAGACGGAAATCTGGGCCGGCAGGGAGGACTATGGCAAGGCTTTCAAAGCCCTGCGCGATGCCCTTGTGAAGGCCATCGGTGTCAACGATGAGATATTCGGCCTCGTCTTCGACACACTCGTTGACTTCATTGAGGGGCTGTTCAACGAGGGGGCCTACGACGCCGTTGCCGAGAACATGGAGGCCTTTGCTGAGCTTTTCGAGGATGATACTGCTTACTTCTTCAGGGCTATAGCGGAGATGGCACGCTGGAAGAGGGGGGACGATAGTGCAAAGAAGCGCTTTGACGAGCTTTACTCAAAGGTCGAGAACGAGGACCTTCGCTCGATACTGGACGAGTGGAAGCGGCCGAAGCTGACGCTTGAGCTGGGGCTTTGAGCATCTAATCTCTTTTCCTTTCTTACAGCTGTTATTTCACGGATTATGGTGAATGGTCTTCCAGAAGAGACTGAATTTAAAGGAGGGCAAAAGCCCTCAGATCCTCGAAACGGTTCCAACACTTACGCTCTCGACGTTCTCGACCTTCTCAAAGGCCTCGATGACCTGGTCGAGGTCGTAGCCCTCCTCGTCCTTGGCTAAAACGTAGAACTTGAGGGCAACGAGACCAAACGCGATAGGCTCGCGCTCGGCCTTCGCTAAACCGAACTTCTCCGGGAGGGCCTCCTTGAGCTTTGCCTCAAGCTCGTCGAGGTTCACCTCGGGGTCGGTCGGCATGACCTTGATCTCAGCCACCATGTTGAAGTCGCTCATCCTTTCACCTCCTCACGGTCCTTCCCAGCCGCACTTGGGGCACTTGTAGGAGACGCCCAAAACCCTGCAGCTTTCGCAGCGCCAGATCACCGCCTCACCGCAGTTGGGGCACACGAAGTGAGTCGCGTGCTCCCTCGGGGTTATCTCCTTCCCGCATGACGTGCATACCGGTATCTCGAACTTCATCTCCAATGCAAACACCTCCGAGAAAGGTGGTTTTAATCACTGGAGGCCTTTGCAGGGGTTGACTTATAAGCTTTTCCCTGGGTTGGATCCTTGACTTTCCTGCGAAAACTACTTAAACATTTTTGGGGAACCTAACACGGTGAGGTGTTTTGACGGTAAGCAAAAGGGAGGAGGAGTACCTGGAGACGATGTACCTGCTCTACAAGAACAAGGGCGTTATAAGGGTTAAGGACATCGCGAGGGTGATGAGGGTTAAGCCGCCGAGCGTCGTGGATGCGCTGAAAAAGCTTGCCGAGAAGGGACTCGTTGAGTACGAGAAGTACGACAGGATTCTCCTAACGGACGAGGGAAAGAAAATAGCGGAGGAGGTTTACTCCAAGCACGTCCTTCTAACGAAGTTCTTCATTGACATCCTCGGCATTCCGCCCGAGGTGGCGGAGCAGGACGCCTGCCAGTTCGAGCACTACGTCAGCGAGATCACCGTGGAGCGGATAAAGGAGTTCGCGGCTTTCATCCAGGAGCAGTGCCCCTACGTTCTCAAGCAGTTCATAAAAGAGAAAGTGGAGAAGGCCGATTAAAAGGCCCCTCCGAGATAGGCGAAGTAGAGGGCGAAGATGACCGCGAGCGCCCACATGAGAGGGTGCACGTCCCTCCATTCCCCTTTGAACGCTTTTATCACCGCGTAGCTTATGAACCCGAGGCCTATTCCAGCGGATATCGAGTAGGTGAAGGGTATCGACATAACCACCAGGAAAGCGGGGATTGCCTCCGCTGGATCGCTGAAGTCGATTTCCTTTATGGTGCTCATCATGTAGTAGCCGACTATGACCAGGGCCGGAGCCGTTGCGAAAGACGGTATTGCCCCCGCGAGGGGCGCTATAAAGAGGCCGATTCCGAGGAAGAGCAGGCCGGTAACCAGTGCGGTCATTCCCGTCCTTCCGCCCTCTTCTATTCCCGCGGCGCTCTCTATGTAGGTCGTTACCGTCGAGGTTCCGAGGAGCGCTCCAAGGGTGGTTCCTATTGCATCGGTTAGGAGAACCTTCTCCGCATCCGGAACCTTCCCGTCCTCCGTCAGGTAGCCGGCTTTGGCGCTCAGTCCAGTAACGGTTCCGAGGGTGTCGAAGAAGTCCACCATGAAGAATGCGAAGATAACTCCGAGTGCCCCAACGTTGAGGAGTCCCTTGAGGTCGAGCTTCAGGAAGGTGTAGCTTATGTCCGGGGTGGAGAACAGGTGGTGCGGCCAGGGAGCGGCCCCGGTGATCCAGCCGAGGATTGCCGTGGTGAGGATGGAGATGAGGAGGGCACCCTTTACGCGGTAAGAGATCAGGATTGCCGTCAGGAGAAGCCCGAAGAGGAAGAGCAGGCCGGACTTGCTTATCAGAGCCTGTGCGTTGAGTCCCGTGAAGAGAAGGACTCCCTTTTTGGTGGCGGCGTTTATGAGTCCAACGTCGTTGAGGCCTATGAACGTTAGGAAGAGGCCTATTCCAGCCCCAACGGCATACTTCTGGCTTATCGGAATGGCGTGAATTACCGCGCTCCTGACCTTGGTGACGCTGAGGACGATGAATATCAAACCCTCAACGAAGACCGCCGCTAGGGCGACGCGCCAGTCGTAGCCCATTCCGAGGACGACGCTGTAAGTGAAGTAGCCGTTCAGGCCCATGCCCGGTGCCAATGCAAAGGGCTTCTTGGCGTAGAGACCCATAAGAATCGTCGTTATGCCTGCCGAGAGGGCCGTAACTGCCACCAGCGAGTTGAAGGCTTCTTTTCCCATGGCATCACTGAGTATCGCCGGGTTGACGAAGAGGATGTAGGCCATCGTCATGAACGTTGTGAGGCCCGCCAGTATCTCCGTGTTCAGGTCTGTTCCGTACCTCTCAAACTCGAAGTACCTCTCGAACCATCCCATGAGAGCACCCCCGTGAATTGACGAGAAACTGTCTATTATCTGGTTTTTTAAAGCTTTTTTAGACTGAAAAGTGTCAAAACCACGGCGACGATCCGGGGGAACGGCTCAGTCGAAAAGTGGTGTTTGTCTCACCCTCTCAGAACGGAGAAGCTCCTCACCTCGATGCCGACCCGCTCAGGCACTTCTTCCACGCTGAAGGGCAGTTCATTGAGAAAGCGCTCTGCAATCAGGCTTTTTCCGCCGATTTCGAGCCTCAGTCTTATCCTTCCGGGAAGGAGTTCGTAGTCTATCACCTCGGCAGTGTCTCCGGGCGTTATGTAGACGCTCTCCGGACGGAAGAACACCCTGACCCTCCCCTCC
>JALVWX010000009.1:0-3826 GCA_027023165.1 Thermococcus sp.
CAGTGAGGGATATTCTGCCGTCACCGTGGGCACCTGCGGGAACTACGGGGTTTCCATCGCCTACTACGCCCGGCTCTACGGCCTGAAGGCTTTCGTTTTTGTGCCGGCCGGCTACACTCTGGAAAGGGCCGGCGAGATGAAGGCCCTCGGCGTGGAGGTGATTCCCTGGCCGGGGACGTATGAGGATGCCGTAAAGGAAAGCAGGCGCTTCGCGATGGCAAACGGCATCTACGACGCCAATCCCGGAAGTCACCCTGAGGTTGACTACGCGGGCTACTCGTCAATAGCTGAAGATATCCTCCGCGAAGTAAAGCCGGACGCCGTTTTTGTCCCCGTCGGAAACGGGACGAGTCTAGCTGGGATATGGCACGGCTTTCTGGGAAGGGCAAAACCAAGGATGGTCGGTGTCACGACGGCCCTTGGAAACGAACTCCTGAGAAAGTTCTACGGCGATTCAAGGTGGGAAATAGCGGAGACACCGGTCAACGAACCGCTCGTTTCCGAAACCTGCTTTGACCTCAACGAGGCGATGAAGACCCTAAAAGAGTCCAACGGTTACGTCTTCGGCTTTGCCGACGATACAGCGCTGAGGTGCGCCGAGTTGCTCCGCGTTACAACGGGCCTTTCGGTTTTGCCGGCCTCTGCTCTGACGGTTGCAGGTCTGGTAAAGTTCGCCCGGAAGTTTGGAGTTATGAAAGGGAACTTCGTGTTAGTGTTAACCGGAGGTGTCCGCGGTGGAGAAGGCGTTGGTGCTTACGGAGGGGCGCTATCTTACAACGGATGGAAAAACCGCTCATGGGCTCGTGCGGTACTCGGGAAGGTATAAAATAGTCGGCCTGATAGACTCTACTTTAGCGGGGAAGGACGCGGGTGAGGTGCTCGACGGGATAAAGAGGGCCATTCCAATATATGGAACCCTCGAGGAGGCCCTCAGGGAGAACCCAGATGCAAAGTGGCTCATAATAGGTGTTGCAACTCCCGGTGGAAAACTCCCCCAAGACTACCGGAGAATCATCGAGGAGGCGATAAAAAACGGTCTCGGAATCGTCAACGGACTCCACGAGTTCCTGAGCGATGACCCTTACTTTAAACACCTCGCGAGGCGCTACGGAGTTGAGATAGTTGACGTCCGTAAAATCTTCTACAACATGAGGATTCCCTTCACCGGCAAGATAACTGAGGTTAAGGCCATCAAGGTAGCCGTCCTCGGAACGGACGCGGCTATAGGGAAGAGAACTATCGCGATAATGGTCCACGAGGCCTTCAGAAACCTTGGCCTGAAGAGTGAGTTCATAGCGATGGGGCAGACGGGCTGGATGCAGGGTTTCAAGTATGCGATAGTCACGGACTCGATAATAGACGACTTCGTTCCTGGAGCTATAGAGGACGTTTTCTACCGTGCCTGGGTCGAGGAGAGGCCGGACGTTATTGTCACTCACGGCGAGGGTTCGCTCCTCCATCCAGCCTTCCCCGGTGGCTTTGACCTCATAGCGGCCGCGAGGCCCGATTTCATAGTTCTCCAGCATGCCCCATCGAGGAAAACCTTTGACGACTTTCCACAGTACAGGATTCCGCCTCTTGAGAACTACATACGGATTATAGAGCTTCTCTCAGGGAAGCCACCGGTAGCTATTACGATAAACACCCAGGGACTCACGAGGAAAGAGGCCCTCGAATGGGCGCGGAGAATAGAAGAAGAGACGGGAATAATGACGCGCGTTCCGTTCTACCAGGGCGTTGAGGAGGTAGCCAGGCTGATAGCAAGCAAAGCGAAGGAGATTGGAGGAGGGAGGGTTAGTGAGCCTGCCAGAGCTAAAGTGCTTTGATTACATCCTCATTGAAAAGCCAAAGGTTTCCGCGAGGCGGATTTCAGCAAGATACGTCCTCGGCATCGACGGTGAGGAGCTGGACTACAAGCTAATCCACCGCTACCACGAGAGGATTCCTAAGGTGGAAGCCTTCGCTAGGCTGGTGAGCATAATCCCGGCAATAAACTACGGCCTCTTCACGCCGGAGATACGCTTTGACTTCCCCCTTGACCATAGAGACCTGAGGTTCTTCCACGACATGATGGAGGTAACAGCTCGTGACATCTTCGTCAACAGGATAGCCCAGCCGAGCGAGTTTATAAAGCCCGAGTTCGTTCCAAAGGTCGTGACACCGGAAATGGCCGAGCCTATGGCGAAGCTCTTACCAGAGAACATCGAGGAGGAACCGATGGACTTCGAGCCGGACTACAGCAAATGTGCTGTCATGCTAAGCGGTGGTAAGGAGAGCCTCTTAACATACGGCCTGATGAAGGAGCTCGGTTGCGAGGTCTATCCATTCTTCTACAACGAGTCCGGTGGCCACTGGAGGGTGGCAATTCCGGCCTACCGCTGGTTCAGAGAGAACGAGCCGAGAACCAAAAGGGTCTGGAGCAACGCAGACAGACTCTACACTTTCATAGAGAAGAACATGAAAACCCTCCAGAACGTGGGCAAACCAAAGGCCGAGGTCTACCCGATAAGGCTGTTCTTCTTCGCTGGTTACTCCTTCGCCTTCCTCCCGTTGATTTACAAGTACGGAATTGGAAACCTGCTCTTCGGGAACGAGTACGACGACCCCCGTGGCTATGCACCTTTCCACGGGATAGAACACTACAACGCCACCTATGATCAGAGTCAGGACTTTGAGATCTACATGACGCGCTGGTTCGAGGAGAGAGGCCTTAGTATTAGACAGTGGTCGGCTGTAAGGCCAATAACCGGCCTCATTGTGGAGCGCGTGCTTTACAACCGCTACCCTGGGCTGTTTAGACTCCAGAGGAGCTGTCACTCGGTTCACAGGGAGGGAGACGACTATGTTCCCTGCGGGAAGTGCTTTAAGTGTAACGGTGTCCTCACATTTCTTCTCGCGAATGGCATAGACCCGACTCTGATAAAGTACAAACCGGAGCACGTCGAAAGTCTCGCCGAGCGCATAAAGGCCGGAAAAATCCGCTTGGATAGGGATGAGCTTGAACACTCGCTGTACCTCATAAAGCAAAGAAACCCAGACTTTCCTCTCGATGGGAAGCCCCACTGGCACGTCGAGATGGTACACTTTGACGATAAAAGCTCCCGCTTGGACAACGTACCGCTCGAGTTCAGGAAGGGGCTTTATTCAATCTTCGAGAAATATACGAGGGGTTATGTATATTCGACGGGTGAGAGATGGGTTAGGATAACCCGTGAGGAGGCTGTGAAGGGTGTTCCACCGGAGGAGGAAAGCGGAGCTCCCGCCAATTGAGGAGACCGCGAAGGAATTCAGAGTCGTTGACGGCGAGCCATATATGGACGAAATCTTTGAGTACGATATGGAGGTCAGCAGAGACTTTTCGCGGGCCGAACTGATGGAAGATGAGTACGTCTCGGTCTACGCGAAAGTAATTAACCGCCTATTGGCCCATGGGACCCACAAGTTCTTCGTCGCCGTTGACCGTTACAACCGCTATCTCGGTCACATCTGGGTCTGCATCCTTGATGACACCGTGGACTTTGTACCCACAGCTTATATCCTCGACATCGAGACCAAAGTTCATGGCCTTGGGATAGGCTCGGCTCTTCTTGAACGGGCCGAAGAATGGGCCAGAGCCGAAGGCGCCAGAAAGGTCTCCCTGCGCGTGGAGCTTGACAACCCTGCCCTCAACTGGTATCTCAGGAGGGGTTACCGCGAGAGGGCCTTCATCCTCGAAAAGCCCCTATAACATCTTGTTTTGAACTTTAAGTTTGAGAAATACCTTTAATCCAGTTTCTGTACTTTTTTCGATGATTGTAAAAGGAAAGGTAGTTGGTGAGAGGGGAAT
>JALVWX010000009.1:3836-5066 GCA_027023165.1 Thermococcus sp.
CGTAGTCCTCGGCCTCGCTCAGGAAGCCGTGTTTTTTCATCGAGTTTGATGCGAGTATGAGAACTCTCTCGTGGTTTCTCACTTCCTTTTTGAGTCTCTCCAGAGAGTTCCAACCTTCAACGACCTTTGTCTTCAGCCAGAACATAAACATCACCATTCAGAATTTTCATGAATACCTTTTAACGTTCACGGGAATTTTTTGAGGGTGTATTACGAAATTCACATTTCTACAGCCTTATTTCTAGAATGCCCCTATAACATCTTGTTTTGAACTTTAAGTTTGAGAAATACCTTTAATCCAGTTTCTGTACTTTTTTCGATGATTGTAAAAGGAAAGGTAGTTGGTGAGAGGGGAATCGCGAAGTTCAGGGCAGAGAAGAACGGTAAGATAGTAAAGGTCAAGGCGGAGTTCCCAGAGGGAGAACCCCTTGAATACTCCGTTGGCTGTCCGTGCCTAGAACCCCTTGAGCTGGTCGGCCTTCTTTTGCCTGCCTTCGAAGAGCGCCTTGGTAAGATAGAGGGTGTTTTTGTTGAGGAAGTTCAGGAAAAACCTTCGGTGTGGGAAAGGGTTAAAGGTGTTTTGAAGATAGAGAAAACGTTTTAGCTCTAAAGAATGAAATACTGATGGGTGATTGTGTGACACTCTCAGCAAGGCGAATCCAGCTCATGATAACGTATCCCCATCTCAAAAAGTTCCTCAAAAAAGCCCCGCCCATCGAGGATGTTAGAGAGCTTTTGAAAGACATTAAGGGTGAGTTAAGCGACGATATTCTTAAAGAGAGGGATGAGGATTGGAGATAGCTTTCTTTGACACGAGTGCTCTCGTGAAGCACTACCATGTCGAGCGAGGAAGTGCAATTGTTAATGAACTCATGGAGAACTACATTGTTTCAATTTCTGAACTTGCAATTGTTGAGATGACCTCTGCGTTAACCCGCAGGTTTCTCAGTGGAGAAATTCGGAAGAGAACTCTTGAATGGGCATTAGAACGGTTCTATGCAGACCTAGAGAACTACGTTGTTGTCACCTTATCGAGTGAGACCATAGGCCATGCGGCTTCTCTTGTTCTTAAGCACGGCCTCAAGACTCTTGATTCTCTTCAACTTGCTTCCGCTTTAAGAATAAAAGACGAAACATCCGTTTTTGTCACCTTCGATGAAAAATTAAAAAAGGCCGCTGAAAAAGAAGGCTTCACAGTCCTTCCCTGAACAGTCTCTTCAAGTTCCTCCC
>JALVWX010000010.1 GCA_027023165.1 Thermococcus sp.
GCGAGGAAGCGGTCAGGGAGAGGAGGAGCATAATAGTCGGAATCGACCCGGGGATAACCGTCGGCATAGCGGTGATAGATTTGAACGGTAGGATAGTTGCCCTTCACAGTCAGAGGAACATGCCCGTTGGGGAGGTCTTCCGCTTCGTCAGCGAGATCGGGCATCCGGTTATAGTCGCCACCGACGTTTCTCCCGCTCCCGGCTTCGTCGAGAAGATAGCGCGCTCCTTTAAGGCAAACCTCTTCGTTCCGAGGGAGAGTCTGAGGATAGAGGAGAAGAACGAACTCATGAGGAGTTTGGGAATCAGCGTGGAGGATGATCACCAGCGCGACGCCCTCGCTGCCGCCTACAAAGCCTACCTCCGCATCAAGCCGAAGCTGGAGCACATTGAGGCGAGGCTCAGGGAGGCTGGCTTGACCAAGAAGGCCGACGAGGTGAAGGCCCTCGTCATAGGGGGTTACAACCTCGGTGAGGCGATGCAGAAGGTCACGAAGCGCGAGAGGCCGAGGGAGGAGGAGCCGGAGGAGCAGGAAAGCGTTGATGTGAGGCCCTACGTGAGAAAAATCCGTGAGCTTGAGGAGAGGATAGCGTTCCTTGAGCGCGAGAACGAAGAGCTGAGGGGCATAATCCGGGAGCAGAGGAGAACCATCGAGCGGCTGGAGAGGAGAATAGCCGACTACGATGAGGAAGTGAGGAAGAAGGTTCTCCGCGAGAGGGAGCTTGAAGCGAAGGTCAAGCGCATCGAAATCCTTGAGAAACAGCTGAGGGAAGCCAGGGCGGTAATAGAGCGCCTCAGCAGGGATCTGGTCAAGGTCAAGAGGATGAACGTCGTTGAGGTTCGCGGCAGTGCGGTCCCGCTCAAGGTTCTCAGGGTTCTCAGCTGGCGCGAGCTTGAGAGGATTGAGCGTGAGGTTGGTCTCAGGAAGGGAGACGTCCTCTTCGTCCTCAATCCTGCCGGAGCGGGAAAGGCCATTGCTGAGGAACTCGTGGAGAAGGGGATTAGGGCGGTCATAAGCGAGAGTCCCCTGCCCCAGTCCGTTGCAGAGATTCTTCGGGAGGCTCACGTGCCGTTCTTCCTCTCGAACGAACTTGACGTCAAGCGCGTCGATGAGTTCGCGGTGGTGGAGCGGGAAACCCTGCAGAGGGCCATCGAGGAGCTGCTTGAGAGATGGGTCAAGGAGGACGAGGAGAGGGAAGCGGAGAGGCTTCTCCGGCTGGTTGATGAGTACCGCATGGAGAGGAAGAAAGAACTCATGAGGAAAGCCGAGGAGGAGAGCCGGAAGGTTTAAATGAACTTCCTCATCTCCTCTTTGATGGCGTGCGATAGGGAGCTTTCCATAATACTTGCCTCCATCGGTTTGATTTTCCTGGGCTTTCTAACGGCCCTTTACAATCACCGGGCAGACCACATTGTCAGAACCTCGTGGGCGATGGGCCTTCTGTTGGCCCTCCTCCTGCTCCACTTCAGGGTTCCGAAGCCGGGGGGAATCTGGGGAGTGCTGCTGGCCCCGCTGTTCGACATAAAAACCATCACGATTCTCGCGATCTTCCTGGCCACCCACGTGAGCCTTGTAAACGTCCCCTTTACCAACTACGACCTCTTTCACAGGGACTGGACCAACGCGGACATGATAAGTCACTTCCTTGGGGGCATGACGATCTGGCTGATGATAACCGAGGTTCTGAACGGCCTCGCGGGGGAGGGCTTTATTCCGAGGGAGAAGGTGGTCCTCTACTCGTTTGCGATCTTCTACACGATAGCGGTTGGCTGGGAGATAGCCGAGAAGTTCAGCGAGACTGAGATAAGCTTCATCCACGAGACGCTCGCCAACAAGTTCCGGGACATTATAATGGACACCCTTGGTGCCCTCGCTGGACTGTGGATGGTTCGGAAGAAGGCCTACCCCTACTCACTTGAGGATTGAAGCTCGTTGAGGGCCTCTTTCAGTGTTCTCAGGTAGTTCGCGGTCTCTTCAGCGCCTTTCTCCTTTACTTTGACTGCCGTCCTTGGCCTGTCCGCTATCACCTTGTAAACCTCCACGTAGCCGGCTTTCTGGAGTGCCCTGAGGTGGGAGTCGAGGTTTCCCGGTGTGACCTCAAGGACCTTCAGGAGGTCTTTGAAGAGCGCCCTGCTCCTTGGCAGGAGATAGAGCATTATCGCCAGTCTCACGGGGTTGCCCAACGTGTGGTTCTTCGTTAGTCCCCTTATGGCCTCCATGCTATCACCGCTCGATGGCCTTGAAGGCCGAGTAGAGGTAGAGGAGTATTGTCAGCGAGAAGCCTGCCGTTACGGCGAAGCCTGCCCAAGTCATGGCTCCAATTTTCATGTTCCAAGCGATGGGAAGGGCAAGGAACGGGAATAAAAACGATGGAATCATCTCGTATTCTCCCCTTCCATGGGTCATAACTATCCACTGGCCGAGGAGAGATATTCCGATGAAGCTCAGAAATCCTACTCCCAGCCTTGCGTCTGCGTTGATGCCTATCCAAGTAATCGATGGCACAATGACCCACCCAACAACACTTCCTATTGCCCACGATAGCCCTATTAGGAGGGCTATCCTTCTGCTTTCCATTTCCGCTATGCTTGGATAGAAGGTTGAGTACAGTCTCTTTAACTGCCTCCAGATTTTAACAGTTATTGGTATTGCGATTAGTATCGCCATTCCCCAGTATATGGGCGATACCCAGCCGTGCATTTTCCCAATTCCGGTCAGGACGTAGAAAATTGCCATAACGGACAGCCAGAGTGCAAAGTTCATCGCCCCGTAAATCTTTTCCGCAGCTATCAGCTTCCCCTCAACCCTCTCCAAGACCTCTTTGAGTTCCCTCACGTCTTCCATGTTCATCACCTCGGATTAGATTAGGGCCTTCATCTATTTATACCGTGGAGTTTCTCTGCACCTCAGAATGAGTTAACATTAAATACGTTGGGCACGAGCGTAACTATGGTGAAAAGTTATGGAGATTTTAAAGACTGGGATTTCTGTTCTCGATGACGCCCTCGGAGGTGGCATTCTCGAGGACACGGATCTCCTCATAATTTACGATACCTATTCATCCGGCTGGGCGCTGGCCTTTGAGATACTCCGGAACCGCATAGCCGAGGGTGACTTCGGCGTCATGGTTAACTCCGTCCTTCCGTTCTCATCCCTCGGGGTTGAAATCGGCTCCATCGGTTTTGATCTCGCGGAAGAGGGCAGGAGGGGCAACTTGGCGATAATCGACATGTTCGCCTCGTTCTACAGGATAAATTACGGCGAGGACTTCATCTATACCGATGAGACGATGGATGCCGCCACGTTCCTCCCCAAGTACTCTCACCTCTACAGGCGCGTTTTGACGGAGAAAATCAAGGACAGGAGGCCGATTGGGATTGACTTCACCATCGACGGCATGGCATTCCTCCTCGGCGAGAGGAACTTCATCAAGATATTCCAGAACCTGATGGCCGCGAAGGAGAAGGCCAGACTGGTTGAAAAGCGCAAGAGACCCATAAACATCTTTCTCCTTAACAGAGACAGAATATCGAGCGAGATTATCTCGTGGATAGCCCTCTACAGTCAGTACGTAATCGAGTTCTTCTCGTCCCCGGATTCGACCGTTGAGAAAATGGTAGTCCGGAAGTCGCCCCTTCCGGAGTTCAGTCCCCGCGACGGCGGGTACCGCTTCAGGATAGAGCATGGGAGGATGGTTGTAGACTGATTATCGCCGAAGCGGCCCCTCAATACCTCTCAAGGAGAAACCTCCACAGGGGAATGATTTCAATTCCATCAACTATCTTTTCCGTATCCAGGTTATTAGCACTGCTTTTTCCAGTGGAAGAGAGCTTCTTTGCCTTTTTCAGGGCTTTTAGCTCACGATTCATCGTTTCCAGGGTTTGAACGGGCACTGCACCAGTTTATAAAGGTTGTTCAGTATACTGAACAGCCCTTTATAAATCTCTGTTTAATATACGTCCCATCTTCTCACTCAACCCTGAAGGTCAGCCCCTTCTCCCGGGCTTTCTTCTCGACCTGGAGCCGGAACTGGCAGGCCTTGCATATCTCTCCCGTCGTCGGCTGGTCGCATATCCTACACCGGTTCAGCTCGCTCGTTCTCTTTGTATAGGTCTTCGCAATGAGAGGGAAGAGCTTGTCGTAGCTTCTCAGTATCTGATACTTGGTTCCGGGGTGCTTCTCCTCCATCTCGTTGAGCCAGTCGCGGATTTCTGCGCGGAATGCTTCCACCACGTAGGGGCACTCGCTCAAATCAACTTCAATGTTGTTCAGAATGGCATAGAGCACTATCTCCTTCTCCGGAATCTCTCTGAGGGGTTTTATCCTTGGAACGAGTTCCGGATGAACCTCTTCGTAGTAGGGGCCGGTTCTTCCGAGACGGGCTATGTCTCCTCTCATGATGTTCATGACGAACATCTGGACCTCGTCGTCGAGGTTGTGACCTACCGCTAATTTGTCCGCCCCGACGTCCTTGGCCGCGTAGTTGAGCAGCCAGCGCCTCCAGACGCCACAGTAGGAGCACGCCCCAACGCGCTCGCCCTTCTCAAAGCTCCCCATTATTTCAACCGTCTCGTCGAGCGTGAAGCCGATGTACTCCTTGAAGGAATAGACACGGTGCTCTATCCCAAGCTCCTCCGCGTTTCTCCTTGCAACCTCCACGCTCGGCGGCCTGTAGCCGGCTATTCCTTCATCGATGGTTATCGCCACGAGTTCGAAGGGGAACTTCTCGCGGAGCTTCGCAAGGAGGTGTATGAGAACGACGCTGTCCTTCCCCCCGCTCACTCCAACGGCTATCCGCTCTCCCCGTTCGATGAGGCGGTACTTCTTGACGGTCTCCTTGAACTTCTTTTCCACCATCTCGTTGAAGTGTTTGTGGCAGTAGTAAAGCCCGCTGTAGCG
>JALVWX010000011.1 GCA_027023165.1 Thermococcus sp.
GTACCCCACTGCCCTTTTAACGTGCTCGATTCTGTGAAGCCGGTGCATCGCCTTCAGCATTGCATCGTCACCGCTCTGCGCCCCTATTGCCAGGCGCCTGTTGTCCGCGTAGTCGATGAGGAGTTCCAGCGTCTCCGGCAGGACGAACTCCGGTCTAACTTCACTCGGGAAGGTACCGTAGAATAGCCGCCTGCCCTCCTTTCTTAGCGGTTGGAGTGCTTTGAGAAGGGCCTCAAGCTTGTTGAGTTTGAGTATCGCACCCGGGGAGCCGTAGGCGAAGGCGTTCGGCGTTATGTAACGCATGTCCCTCATCCTGCGCGAGTACTTCACTATCTGGTCAATCGGCCTGTGCCTCATCCTGAACCCCTTAATGTATGGCGTCTGGCAGTAGTAGCAACCGAAGGGACAGCCCCTGCTGATTTCTATCGGTGAAATAAGCCTCACTGACTCCGGATACGGGGGAAAGCGCCAGAAATCCTCCACTTTAGCGAAGCCGGTGAAGGTAAATTCGCCGTTGAGGTAAAACGCAAGCCCCCTGATGTTGAGAAGATCCCCGGTTATTTTATAGTCGGTTTTTTTGAGCGTTGTTAAAAGCTGATATATCACCTCCTCACCCTCGCCGATAACGACAATATCAAAGCCGAGCTGGTTGAGAGTGTGTTTGGGCATCGCTATCGCGTGGTAACCGCCCGCTATCAAGAGCACCCCCCTCTCTTTGAGAAGCCCCACCTCTTCCGGCAGGGGACCCCATATCTCCTCAGTGAAGAAGGAGTAGAGGACCACCTTCGGCTTTGCCCTGAGAATCTCGCCGAAGTCCTTCGTTATGAGCAGTTCGCTCAGGTCAAAGCCCTGGCTCTCCAGTGCACCGAGGAGGTGGACGAACGCGTTGTGGTTGCGCTTGGTCATCCTGACGGCTATCTCGGGCATGGTTGGAGACTTGAGAAGGGATTTAAAACCGTAACGGAACAAAAACGGGAAGTAAAAGCCAAAAAGGCCTTCAGGCCTTGATGGCGAGCTTGATGTCCTCGGCCTTGACGGTCTTCCTGCCAGCGTGCCTGGCGAACTCGTTTGACTTCTTGGCAAGCTCAATGGCGTACTCCTCGAGGTACTCTGCGAGAACCTTGGCGGCGTCCTCACTGACCCTCTCGGCGCCAGCCTTCCTTATAAGCCTGTCAATCGGGGCAATCGGCAACTCGGCCATTCACAACACCTCCTTAAAGGGTCCTTCGGTTCCCGTTTAGGAAACAAAGATATATAAACCTTTCGGTAAACGAAGGCGTTTCCGCCCCCCTAACGCCCGTTCAACCCAGTAGAATATATGAGAACCCCATCGGGATTCTTTGGGATGACCTCGCAACCATCAACGGTTTCCGAAAACTGTTCAGCCCCATAGGAGGTCTTCCCTAGATGAAGACTCCGGGAGGAGGTGCAAAAGATATGGGGGCGGGAAAGAAGGGGACCGAGCAACCCCGCCAAGAGAATTACAGATCAGGGCCTCCTCCTCTTTGATAGGGCCAAATGTCGACTGCCCTGGTAGTTGCCACGGTAGGGACTCTGTGGAGGACCTTCAAGACGTATAAATGCAATCTGGACGAAGCGCTCGCCGTAGGCCAGTTCAATGGGCCTCTCCGAGGCATTGAAGAGCGCCAGGGTGAGGTTGCCGTCCCATCCGGGATCGACCCAGGCGAAAGAGCCTAAGAGACCTTCCCTCGCGAGACTGCTCCTAATCTTCATGTCCCCCATAATGTCACAGGGGAGCTTAACCCGCTCCAGAGTCAGGACGAGGGCATGGGTCTTTGGGGGAATCAGGAGTCGGCCCGTTCCCCCAACATCGATTAGTTCACCGTTTATGTGGGCCTCATTCCCGATCCTTAGGTCGTAGCCAGCAGGCTGGAGGGACTTCTCGCTGAAAGGCTCGATGAGAATTTCCTTTCGGATTTTCCAGTCCGGGAGCATCATTCAAACCACCGGATGAAATGAGGCTCCGTCTATAAAACGGTTCCGGATTGAGGTAGAAGACTACTATCCAGGAGCATGTAGCGGGTAATAGATGCTCCTCCAGCCAGAAGAATCGCAAACTTTGATGAAACTTTTGCCTGGCAATCAAACTTTGCTCTGCAAAGTTTCACAAAAAGTACCTTTTCTCATGAGAATGCCAAACACCAGGCGTGCATTTTTTGGGATTTGTTAGCAGGGGTTTACTCTTAAAAGAAAGCCCTTTACGCAGGTTTGCGTTTCATTCTGACGCCCTTTAGGCGCCTTGAGGAGAGCAAACACTCGGGAAATGGCAGTTAATGAGCAAAGCCCTTTGAGGAGTTGGGTTTTCAGAAGATACACAATCTTCCGCCAGCGCTTCGTGGGAAGCAAAGCTTCCCGACGTGTTGAGACTGCGTCTCAATATGCGAAGCAAAGGGCTGAAATGGAGCCCCGGGCGGGATTTGAACCCGCGACCGGCGGATTACAAGTCCGCCGCCCCGCCAGGCTAGGCTACCGGGGCACGCTTTGAAATCCCAAAGGATTTTTATAAACTTTACTCAGACCCCTTCAAAATGGGAAAAGGAAAAAGGCTCAGCTTCCAGCGCGGAGCTTCGCCAGCGCGTCCTCTGCCGCTTGAAGTATCTGGTATCCAACTGGAGAAGCCGTCAGGAGCGGGTGCGTCGCTATCTGGAGGGTGTACAGCTCGCTCGCGGTCAGCCTCTTCTGGATTGCCAGCGCGAGGATGTTTATCATCTCGCCGACGCTCTTTCCGCCCGCTATCTGGGCGCCCAGAATGGCACCCCTGTCGCGGGAGAATATTAGCTTGACCGTTACCACCGAGGTGTCCGGGAACTTCGCGGGGTGCCTATCGGGCCCTTTACCATAACCAACTATGACCTCGAAGCCCTCCCTCTTGGCGGCTTCCTCCGTTAATCCTGCCGCGGCAAGGGTCAAACCGGCCACGCGGGTGGAGTAGACGCCTATCGTCCTCCTGTTCTCCCTCACGATTTGGAGCTTGAAGAGGTTCGCACCCGCGATCCTGGCCTCGAAGGTCGCCGTCGAGGCGAGCATGATGCCGTAGGGCTTCCCGGTGAAGAAGTCACGGTGCTCGACGCAATCCCCAACGGCGAAGATGTCGGGGTAAGAGGTTCTCATGTACTCGTCGGTCCAGATGCCGTAGCGCGTAACCCTCAGACCTGCCTTGACCGCGAGGTCGACGTTGGGGTGGTAGCCTATCGAGAAGACCGCTAAGTCGGCAGAAAGCTCCCTTCCATCAACGAGCTTTACCTTCTCAACCCTTCCCTCGCCGAGGAGCCTCTCAACCTGACCGTAAACCACCTTGATGCCCCTCTCTTTCAGCATCTCCTCAACTATCTCGCTGAACTCGGGATCAAAGGAGTTCCTAAGGAGCCTGCTCCTCACAACTATCGTCACATCTTTGCCGAGCTTCCTTATCTCGTCGCCCACCTCGAGGGCTATGAAGCCGCCGCCGATTATGACGACCTTCTCCGCATCCTCGACCCTCTCGCGGAACTCCTTGAGGTAGCGATAGTCCTTGGGAACTGTATAAACGCCTTCAAGCTCTGCCCCGGGGAATTCAGGCTTCACGGGCTTTGAACCCATTGCGATGACCAGCTTCTCCCACGCTATCTCCTTTCCAGACCTCGTTTTAACCGTTTTGGAGTGGGGGTTTATCTCAACAACCTCATCCGTCAGAATCTCAACGCCGAGGGGTTTGAGGAACCTCTCCGCGGGCAGAACATCATCCTCAACGCTCTTCAGGGTTCCGAAGATGTAGGGGATCCCGCAGGGGATCATGCCGACCTCTTCCTTCTTTATGACGAGAACGCTTCTGTCAGGGTAGAATTTCTTGGCGGATATGGCCGCGGTTATTCCGCCGGCGCTGGCTCCTATAATCACGACGTCGTACTTCATTCGGTTCACCTAATAATCACTCGCCCCGAGGGTTTTAAACGGTTTCGTTAGCAAAAGGTTTTAAACGTAAGCACATTTAAGAAGAGGGGAGAACAGAGGGTGACATCAGTCCCCGGTGGCACCCTTGAGGGCGTCCTTGCAGGGGCAGTGCCGCTCTTTCGGTATGTACCTAATGGACTTCATGAGGAGGTACTTTATCTCCTCGCTCTTCTGGGCCATCAGCTCGACCACCTCGGTGTGGGTGAGCTTCTGGGTGCTTATTCCTGCGGCGAAGTTCGTAACGATGGCAACGCTGGCGTAGCACATCTCGAGCTCCCTAGCTAGAGCGGCCTCGGGACACTGGGTCATCCCGACGACATCGGCACCGAGTATCTTGAGCGCCCTTATCTCCGCCCTTGTCTCGAAGCGCGGCCCCTCCATGCAGGCGTAGGTACCGGTCGGATGATAGCTGAAGCCCAGCTCTTTGGCCGCAGTGATGAGGGCCTTCCTAAGCTCGGGGCAGTAGGGATCGGTGAAGTCCACGTGGGCCACGAACTTCCCCCCGTGCGGACTTTCCTCGCCGTCGTAGAAGGTGTAGTGCCTGGTCTTTGTGAAGTCCATGAGCTGATCGAGGATCACGAAGTCGCCTGGCTTCATGACCTCATTGAGCGAACCAACGGCTGAAGTGGAGAGAATCCTCTCAACGCCAAGCTCGTGGAGCGCCCAGATGTTGGCGCGGTAGTTTATCTTGTGCGGGGGAACGCTGTGACCCTCGCCGTGCCTGGCCAGAAAGGCTATCTCCTCGCCATCGTACTCCCCTATCTTCACCCTGACCTTCCCGTAGGGCGTGCTCACGAACTCTTCCCTGACGTTCTGGAGCAGCTTGGGGTCATATACGCCAGAACCTCCAATAATCGCTATCCTCGGCATGGTATCACCTGGAAGAAGAAAAGGCGGGGGGCTTAAAACGTTAGCCCTTCTCCCAGAGGGAGCGCTGCGAT
>JALVWX010000012.1 GCA_027023165.1 Thermococcus sp.
CGGGTCGGTGTTTCGGCAATAAGGCGCGCGTTAGTTGAGGCCGACCTGATTGTTATCGACGAAATCGGCCCGATGGAGTACAAGAGCGACGAGTTCATCAAGGCCGTTGGGGAGGTTTTAAAATCCGAAAAACCCCTTTTGGCCGTTGTTCATAGGAAAATGGCGGACAAGTTTAGACCTCTCGGAAGACTCCACGTTCTGAGCTTCGAGAACAGAAACAGGGAATTTGGAATAATCCTCGATGAAATTATGAGAGAACTAAAGGCTAGAGGTTGAGGCTGTCCTTGCAGCTCTCACACACCCACTTCTCCTCTCCCTCGATGTAAACCTTGTAGAGCGGCCCATACTGTCCGCAAAGCTCGCAGATGCCGTAGACCTGTGTTTCTTCGGTGTACTCTTCCTCCTGCTCTTCCTGGTTCTGTGCCGTCAGTGCGCTCAGAAGGTCCGCCGCTGTAACGAATCCTATTGGCCTGCCGAGCCTTGTAACCAGAAGCCTCCTAACGCCCTTATCCATCATCCTGTCGATGGCGTCCTGAACATCGTAGTCGTCCTCGATTGTTACGGGGTTCTCCGTCATGACCTCCTCAACCTTGACAGTCTTGGGGTCCCTTCCCTTTGCAACGACCTTATCAAGGATGTCGCGGTCGGTTATTATCCCGACTATCTCGTCACCGCTTACCACAACGGCACTCCCAACCTTGTTCCGGGAGAGTATCTTGGCAACCTTGTGCACGGTATCATGCGGTTTGACGATCACTGCCTTCCTTTTGACCACTTGTCCCACGGCTATCCTGGACGTCATTCTACCACCTCTCCAGCGGGAGTTGGCCTGGAAACTTAAAAACCTTTCTTCATTCCCTTCTCCCGAGCAGGTAAATCGCCAGCAGAAACGTTATCGCGAATGCTAAACCGGCTAGTCCAAGTGATATTGCCGTAGCGTGGCCCACCAAACCCCCGTTCGCTGTTCCGGCCGTTGTGCTCGCTTGGGAGGTGGTGGTGTTTGCCGCTGGAACGAACAGCCTCTTTGATGCGACTTGTACTGTCTCGTTGAGTCCACCGGCGCCGTATTCTATCTGCTTTGCTGGGGATAATGCGTGGGTAGCTATTGAATAAACCCCCGCCGCAACCAGTCCCGCAAGCCCGAGGCTTATGACGTGGAGGCGCTCAAGGCTGGCGATGGGTCTCTTCCTCACCTTGGATACACTCTTCCTTGGGACCAGCAGAATCGGCCGGTTGGAAGCTCTGTAAAGCTTTACCTCCTGGAGCCTCTTCCCGTACTTCTTTCCCGCCACTTCAACAAGCCCCACGCGGGTCATTTTGTCTATGTGGTACGAGACCGTTGAGATGGGAAGATTAAGTTCCTTTGAGATTTCGCTTATTGAAAGCTCCCTGTCCTCTAGGAGGTGGAGAATAGCGATGGCCTTGTCGTTCGTCAGAATCTGTGCAAGCTCCTTCGCCCTTTCATCGTGGATGTCTACGGTCTCAAAATCCAATCACTCCACCCGTGAGGGTATGGAGAACCATCGTATTAAAGCTTTCCACAGCTTCAAAAGAGCTTGAAGCAAACCATGAGAGTAAAAGGAAAGGGATCCAATCAGCTCACGGCTTCTCGAGAACGATCTCGATGGTCGAGGTGTTGGCGGTCCTGCCGTCGGCAGTCGGAAGCTCCTCGGTGCCGATCCTGATCTCCTTGACCCTGACCTCTGGGAGGAACCTGTTCCTGACGATCTCGGCGACGTCAACGGCCCTGCTGATAGCCCTACCGCGAGCCTTAACGCTGACCTCCTTGGCGCCCTCGTTGAACTGGGTTATCACAGCGAGGACGTAGTTCATAACCGGCTTCTTTCCGATGTAGACGACGTGCTCCTCAGCCATTTCTGGCACCTCCGGAAGTTTTGTCGTTAGCCTATCGCCGGGTACTGGTTAAATACTTTTCGGTCGCCCGGCGGCGTTATTGGACACCTCTGTAACGCCAGTGGAAGAATAGGATGCCCAAAAATGTCCCTGCATCTACGTGTCAAGCAAAAGCTTTTAATGAGTTGAAATTGTCATGTAAATGGTGATAATATGGCCGTTCATCCGATAGATTACCGCTACGGGAGCGAGGAGATGAGGAAAATATGGGACGAGGAGAACAAACTCCAGAAGCTCCTTGACGTCGAGGCGGCACTGGCGAGGGCACACGCGAGGCTCGGCAACATACCGGAAGAAAGCGCCCGCGTTATATCTGAGAGGACCAACACGAAGTGGGTAAAGCTCGAGAGGGTGAAGGAGATAGAGGCCGAGATACACCATGACATAATGGCCGTTGTCAAGGCTTTAAGCGAAGTCTGTGGCGAGCACGGGAAGTACGTTCACCTGGGGGCAACTTCAAACGACATAATAGATACCGCCAACGCCCTCCTCATAAAGGAAAGCCTTGGGCTGATTGAGAGCTATCTTAGGGAACTCCGCGACGTTTTGAGGAAGCTCGCTGAAGAGCATAAGTACACCGTCTGCATCGGCAGAACCCACGGTCAGCATGCCGTTCCAACCACATACGGTATGAAGTTTGCCCTCTGGCTCGACGAAGTGCAGAGGCACCTTGAAAGACTGGAGGGGATTAAAAAACGGGTTCTCGTAGGTAAAATGCGCGGTGCCGTTGGGACTGCGGCCTCCTTTGGCGAAAGGGCCCTTGAGATTGAGAGGCTCGTCATGGAGGACCTTGGGTTAAGGCCTGCCCTAATAACGAACCAGCTCGTCCCGAGGGACCTGTATGCAGAGCTGGTGATGTTCCTGGCGTTGGTTGCGTCAACGCTCGACAAGATAGGCCTCGAAATCAGGAACCTCCAGAGGACGGAAATCCTCGAGGTGAGCGAACCCTTCGGTGAGAAGCAGGTTGGCTCGTCAACGATGCCCCACAAGAGGAATCCGATAAGAACCGAGAAGGTCTGCGGTCTGGCGAGGGTTCTCTACTCCAACGTTATTCCCGCTTTGCTCAACAACCCTCTGTGGCACGAGAGGGATTTAACGAACTCCTCGGTTGAGAGGGTTATTCTCCCCGAGAGCTTTGTGCTGCTCGATGAGATGCTTCGTGTCACCATAAAGGTTCTGAGCGGCCTTGAATTTTTCCCAGAGAACATAGAGCGCAACCTCTACATAACGAACAACCTGATAATGGCCGAACCTTTGATGCTCAAGCTTGCTGAAAAGGGGATGGGGCGTCAGGAAGCTCATGAACTCGTTAGGAGATTATCCATGAAGGCCTTTCTTGGGGGAAGGGACTTCCTCGAGGTCGTAAAAGAAGATGAAGAGGTTGGAAAGTTCCTCAGCGAGGAAGATATGGCTTCCCTAAAGCCCGAGAACTACATTGGACTGGCACCGCAGATAGTGGACAACGTAATTGCTTTCGTAGAGGAGAGAGCGCGTAAAGAAGACAGTTAATGGCCTCAATACCTTTTTCTACCATTCTCCTGTTCTTTTGTGTGTCTCATCCTCATGTGTGGATTGGCTCTCAAATTTTTCTGTTAATTTTGACTTTTGAAAATTTGCACAAAAATATTTTTAAAAATTTTATTATTTATACGTTCCTTTTAAGTTATTTAGATAACATCTACTAACATTGATATCAACGCACAGTTAATATGGTGTTAAATTTACTAATAAAAATGTTAATATTTTTGGATTTTTAACTATCTTATAAAGTAAAATATGTACAATGCATACATTGTCCGTGGCAGAACTGCGCGGAGAGGGGCACCACGATCCCCTCTGGGTTCCTTTTCAAAAATGCAATCTTTCGAGTTGTGAGAGGGGCATTTTTATCGCTAAATTCGGTTACGATTTAAGGTGGTTATAATACGGGCGACATCTGCAAAGTTGCTTCTGAGGGATAAGTTCGTGAGCGCCTGTCTCGATACATCATAAGCAGACGCGAGGTATTGTCTCTTACAATACTAAGTTCCGAGGCAATCCTTTTGATCTTCTACCCGCCGACTGAACTGACGGTATTGGTGTAACTGGTTTGCTAGTGAGACCTTTTATCCATTATCTGGCCTGTTCAGTCAAACGTTATCTTCTTCTCGGCGCAGATGGTCTTCATCCGTTAGGTCTGGCTCCCATTAGCCACACTATCCGTCTTAGCATGCCGGTTGAACAGTGTATACACTTGGAACGGGTTGTACCGGCGGGATTCTCAGCTTTAATATGCAGCTCAAGTAACGGATGCTCTCGAGGGTTGTGCCTCCTGCCTGATCCGCTCAATGCACTTTTATGTCCAGGAAAATTAGATATAAGATACATTATATCTGATTTTAAAGTATATGGTTGTCCATTTAGGAGATTTCTCTATGGGATACGCATGTTTTAAGTACACATGAACTCTGAATAAAAGTAATTAGTCCCTTTGGAAATTCCTAATTCTGAGTAGATCTTCAACGCGGTTTTCGTCCCTGGTGGCTTTTGTAGAACGGTCTAGCAAGTGTGATAATGCTTCCCCCTACGGAGAGGCTTAACGAACACATGTTCTCCGAGTATCAGGCTTGCTTTCTTAAAACCTCTGATATACAGCGCCTGCATCATTCGCCCCCACCCTTGATGACTACCTTTGGCCGTAACCCATTTTTGGTCTGTGTGATCGGGTCTATGAGCATATTACCTCTCCTCCTCGACATCCTTTTGATGTTCCGATTCAACGGTCAATTGGATGCCCATTTGTGTACCTCTTAATGAGGATCCACTCTTTGAAGTAGTAGATTTTTTGGATTTTTTACTTATTTAAATAGTGTTTTAATTCTTAAATATATTAT
>JALVWX010000013.1 GCA_027023165.1 Thermococcus sp.
GATGAAGTTGTAAAGTGAAAATTCTACGAAAAAAAAACGGAACTTGTTACTTTAAGTAAAAAGAAAAGTTTATATAGTTTCATGTATTATCAAGAGTGACCAACTGGTCAGGTGGTGGCCATGAACTGGAGGAAGACTGCTTTCGGGGTTTTTCTCGTTGCCATGGTGCTGAGCCTGCAGTTAATAGCGGCTCCCCAAGCCATGGCAATGAGCACGAACAACGCCAGCATTACCTTCCGCAGGGCTGTGGTTGCGTGGTATGATGAGAAGGGCAGGCTCCAGATGAACGTCACTTGGATTAACAAGGTTGTGAACTTTACTAACCTGACGAAGGGCTGTCCGCTCCACAAGTCCAACGTTACTCCTAAGGTCAACGTTTCGATAGTCACTCTCTACAACATGAGTGAAAAGCATGAGCAGTTGCTGTTCTTTAGACTGAACTTCTACAACAGCACGTTCAATTATACTATGTACGCGCTCGTTTATCGCGCCGAGAGGAGCCAGTACAACTTCACTTTGGTCACTAAGGTATTCACTGATCCGAAGACTGGCGAGTACAGAGTTTTTCTTACTGGCATGAACATTGCTCCAAAGAACGAAAATAGAGTAGTCCCTGTTGCTGACAGTATCATTGTAAGAAGCAACTTGACTCTCTCGCAGTATTACTGGACCCTTAACAGGGTTCTCATGAAGCTTCGCAGGGGTGACGAGACTAACTGGATTTGGGGCAGGAGTGCCTACGAGCTGAGGCACTTATCGCACTTGGTGAAGCTTAAACTACCAGAATACAACCGGCAGAATGCAATCGGGCTAACTGTGGCTATGGATCTCTCGTGGAGTTGCATATCATCAATAATATCATGTCTGGGTAGCATAGCTGGTTTGGGATTTGGGGCACTGGAAGTATGTCCTCTCTGCGCACAGGTAATTACTTGCATCCCAGCATGTGCAAGTATCTTTACCGCGTGGACTTGTTTGCTATGTTTGGGTACTGGCGCGGCAGCGTGCTTCGCATGTGCATCAGCTCTACTTGGAATTGCAAGTTGTGCTTACGCAGCTAGCTGTCTGTAGTCATTTTATATTTTCCTTTGCTTTATATTTCTCAGTACAACCAGATAAACAATTGGGTTGGTGGGGGGGTGAAAAAATGAACATGATTACCAAAATAATTCCAATCCCCTTCATGATCTTGGCGGTTGCATACGGCATATATGCAAAAGAGTTGTTACCTATTATTGCTGGGGTAGTGAGTATGGCGATTTATGTTCTAAGCCTTAGGAATGATAAGGAAGAAACCTTGATACAGTTAACAGGTCTCGTTGCGCTGTTCTCATCGATATTTGCCCTCTGGGAAAACCCACTTAGATATCTTTCAATAGCGGGCATTGTTCTGCTGGCAATCCTTGAATTCTCGGCGGTAATGAGGAGAAGAGAAATAAAAAAGCAATCCTTCCTTGAAGCACCAATGAAGCACTAATAGAATTTAGATAGATTTTTTAGATTTTTCTTCGAGTAGCTCAACTGATAACAGCAGGAGTATGAAACATGGTTCGCCCGGAGTACATCCTCGGTGCAGGTTATGGGCTTTCGCTGTGGTTGATAACCTCAGGAATCATCAAGTACCTCAAGGAACCAAAGACATTCTCATTCGTTCTCAAAAAGGAGAGGAGGAGCTTCCGGAGGAGGTAAGGGCCTACAAAGACTGGCTTGAGGAATCGTTTAAGCGGAGCTTACTTGAAAAAACGAGAAAAAGTGCCATGAGGGAACTGCTGGCGGGGTTTGTTCTCTTGGTCATCACCTTGGTTGTTACATTGGCAATGGCATAGGATAGAGAAAAGATGGGAGGGACAAACTCACTCCTCAACCTTCTCGATCCCTATCTTCGCCCGAACCTCGGGCCATTCAACTACGTAGCCCTTTGCATCACCGAAGACTACCTCGGTTGCCCTCGTCTCCTTCATGATGTAGTCGAGGTTTTCGCTGAGGAGCTCGCGGTTCTCTTCGCTTGTCTCTATCGTGACCCTAATGCGGTCGTTGACGTCCAAATCCAAGCGCTTCCTCATCTCCTGTATTCTCCTGACGAACTCCCTGGCGAGGCCCTCAGCGAGCAGTTCCCTCGTGAGGGTCTTGTCGACGAAGACCCTTCCGCCCTCGAAGTCCTCGGCAACGAAGAAGTCCGGCAGCTTCTCCTCGATCGTCAGGTGCTCCCTCGTGAGGTGGAAGGTCTTTCCTTCGACCTCGACGTCCATCTCGCCCCTCTCGTAGAGCTCCCTTCCGTTCTCGTTTATCCACGTGATGACGAGCTTTGCGTCGCCCTTGAACTCCGGCCCAACTTTGGCGAAGTTCGGCTTTATTATGAGCTCGCGCTCGACCCTGCCAACTGTCACTTCCTTGGCGTTGAGCTGGTCCTTCAGCAGTCTGTTCAGCCTCTCGACGGCGCTCTTTACCGTCTCGTCCTCGGTCTCTATGATTATCCTCCTGACTGGGTAGCGGAGCTTTATCTTGGCCCTCTGCCTCGCTGATGAACCTGCCTCAACTATCTTCCTCACGGCTTCCATCTCGCGCTCGAGTTCCTCATCTATGGCCTTCTCATCAGCCTTCGGCCAGTCAAGCATGTGGACGCTTTCAATACCAACAAAGGGCCTCAGGAGGTTCTGGTAGATTTCCTCCGCTATGTAGGGCGTAAACGGAGCCATGAGCCTCAGCAGGACGTCGAAGACCTTCCAGACTGTGTAGTAGGCCGCTAACTTGTCCGGGTCGTCCCCTTCAACCCACATGCGCTTCCTGATGAGCCTGACGTACCACCTGCTTAGGTCCTCGACGACGAAGTTGTAGATTGCTCTGGTGGCTTTTGTAAGCCGGAAGGTCTCTATTCCTTCGGTAACCTCTCCTATGAGCCCGTTCACCCTGCTGAGTATCCAGCGGTCTTCCTCCCTGAATGGGAGCTCCTCCGGGTTGAGCTTCCTCGGGTCAAAGTTATCGAGGCTCATGTAGGTGGCGCTGAGAACGTAAACGTTCCAGAGTATGTTCAACATGCGCTTGACCTGTGCCAGTCCCTTCCAGCTGAAGCGGAGGTTCTCCCAGGGGTTCGTTGCCCATAGCATGTAAAAGCGGAATGGGTCCCTTCCCTCCCTCTGGACGACTTCCTCGGGCCTTATGATGTTTCCAAGGCTCTTGCTCATCTTGTCGCCCTTCTCGTCGAGGACATAACCGTGCATTGCAACAGCTCTATAGGGAACGGTGTCGAAGGCTATAACGCTCGCGGCTTGCTGGGAGTAGAACCACTTGGTTACCTGGTCTTCCCCTTCGACTATGAAGTCAGCCGGCCAGAGTTTCTCGAAGAGCTCCTTGTTCCTCGGGTAGTCCAGCGAAGCCCAGCTGGCTATTCCACTGTCGAACCACACATCAACGACGTCCCTTACGCGTTTCATCTCCTTGCCGTTGACCTTTATGATGAAGGCATCGACGTAGGGCCTGTGCAAATCTTCTGGCCCGAGCTTCTCCTCGATGACCTTCAGCTTCTCCTCGTAGCCTTTGGGTAGCTCTATTCTCTCGCCGTTGACCTCTATCGCCACGCTGAGCCTAACGAGTTCCTCGAAGCTTCCAACGACGTATATTTCTCCATCCTCGCTCTGCCATATCGGAAGCGGTATTCCCCAGTAGCGCTGTCTGCTTATGACCCAGTCGCCCGAGTTCATCACGCCGTTGTCGTAGCGCACTTTGACCCAGTCCGGATACCACGTGACCTTCTCGTCGTTTTCCTTGATTATCTTGTCCTTGACCTTGCTGACCTTTAGGAACCACTGGTCTGTTGCTCTGAAGATGAGCGGGGTCTTACAGCGCCAGCAGTGCGGGTACTTGTGCTCTATTTCCCCGGCCTTCACGAGGTAGCCCTTCTCGCGGAGGTGCTCGATTATTTCCCTGTCGGCGTCCTTGACGTAGGTTCCCTTCCATTTCCCTTCTGTGTACCTGCCCTGGTCGTCAACGGGACTGTAAACCGGCAGACCGTAGCGCTTTCCAACCTCAAAGTCCTCCTCACCGTGGCCGGGAGCGGTGTGGACAAGCCCAGTACCGTCCTCAAGGGTCACGTGCTCGCCGAGGATAACCCTGTGCGCCCATTCGTACTTCTCACGGAACTCCTTTTGGGTCGGATACTCGTCCATTAGAACGTGGATATACCTTATTCCCTCAAGTTCTTCTCCCTTGAAGGTTTCGACGATTTCACCCTTAAGGCCAACCTCGGCAAGAACCCTATCAACGAGGGCCTTCGCTATTATCCAGTACTCTTCCCCGTTTTCCGTCTCGACCTTAACTTTAGCGTACTCGTAATCCGGGTGAACGGTAACGGCTAAGTTCGCCGGAAGCGTCCACGGTGTTGTAGTCCAGATGAGCAGGTATTCCTTCTCCTTCCCTTCAATCGGGAACTTGACGTAGATGCTTGGGTCCTTTCTGAGCTTGTATTCGCCACGAACTTCGTGTTCCGCTAAAGCCGTCTCACAGCGCGGGCACCAGTGGAGAACCCTCTTGTCCTTCTCCAAAAGCCCCTTCTCCCAGGCCTTCTTGAGTGTAAACCAGCCCGATTCGATGTACTCGTTCTTTATGGTCATGTAGGGATTGTCCCAGTCCATCCATATGCCCAGTTGTTTGAACTGCTCGGTCATTATTTTCAGGTTGTTTAGCGCGAACTCCTTACAC
>JALVWX010000014.1 GCA_027023165.1 Thermococcus sp.
TCGTTGCTCCAGGTGGAGATTACCCGCACAAGATGGCGAGGAACATCGAGCTCAAGGGAATCCCCGTTTATGAAACCACCGAAGATGCTGTCGACGCTGTCTACGCCCTCGTTAAGTACGGCGAGTGGCTGAGGGAGAACGGGAAGCTCTAGACCTCAACCCACGTGAAGTCCCTCGCGACTTCCCCCTCTACTTTTGCCTCCCTCAACCTCTTTTCCAGCACCTCGTGGGGGTAGTTGCTGTGGCTTATGTGGGTGAAGACAGTGTAATTGGCCCCAACCCTCTTTGCGAGCTCTATTGCCTCCTCAACGCCAAGGTGGGAGCCGGGAATGGCTTTTCTGTGGGTCATCTCTGCCACTAGCAAATCCGCCCCTTCCATAAGCTTTAGGGCCCTTTCATCCCCCAGGATTTCGGGTCCTGTATCTCCAGTTATCGCTATCTTCTTTCCCCCAATCCAGATGACGAAGCCCCCGGCCTTTACGGTGTGAACAACCGGAAAGTGAACGAGCCTCATCCTTCCCACTTTGGCCTCTTCCCAGAATTTCAGTTCGTTGTAGTTCCATTCATATCCCTCCGGGCTTTCGCTCCCAAAGGCCAGCCTTGAGAGGCTTTTTGCAACTTCGAGGGTCTCACCGTTCGAGTGGAACTCAACCTCCCTGAAAACCTGAAGCTCCGGTAGTCCAAAGACATGGTCAAAGTGGCCGTGGGTTATCAGAACCCGCTCAATTTTCCTGTTTAAGCGCTCTAGGTGGTAGTGTAAGTCGGGACTTGGGTCAACCAGCGTCTTCTCAAAATACAGCGAGAACCTCGTCCTCCTCAAGGCCGGGTTAATCCGGGCCCTCGAGCAGTTCTCGCAGTTGCAGAGGGGCTTTGGAGTTCCGCTGTAGGAACCTGAGCCGAGGATTACCACCTTCATTCCCTCACCCCGCTCTTTTCACCGCTCAAAATGAGCGTCCCGGCGGTTATTAAGGTTAGGCCAGCCAGATGGTAGAGGGTGAAGCCCTCGCCGAGGAACAGCGTGGAGATAAGAACGGTCAAAGCCGGGGCCGGGGTCAGTATGGCGGTGGCTTTGGAGAGGTTGATTCTCGCTATCGCCGAATACCAGAGGCTCTGGGTCAGGGCTATTATAACGCCCTCCGCGAGGGCCAGTTTTGTGAATGCGAAGCCAATCCAAAGGGCGGGAACGAGGAGGACAAGTCCCCCGAAGGTGTTCCTCAGCGTCGCTATCGTCAGTGGTGAATAGGCTGTTCTTTTCGCTATGGAATGTCCGAGTTGCCAGAAGAGGGGAGTCAGGAGAAGCAAGACGTCTCCCTTCAGGAGTTCCGGCCTTTTTCCCTGTGCAACAACGAGGAAAACGCCCGCGATTAAGGCCACGGCCGAGATAACGGCCCTTCCAGTTATCCTTTCCCTCAGGAGGAACCACGAGATTAGGAAGGAGTAGAAGACCTCAAAACGCGTTAGTATTGCGGAGTTTATCGCCGTGCTCATCCGGGTTCCGTAGGAAAAGAGTGAATAAGCTATGGCGGTAGCGAAGAGGCCGGTGAGGAAAGCCTTCTTCAGCTCCCCGGGGCTTTTCCGAATTTCTTCCACATGCCCGCGGACCAGCAGGAGGGGCCAGAGGATTAGCGAGGCGAAGATGGCCGAAAGGGAGGCAAAGGCAAGTGGATTGACCGGATTGGATTTTATAATGACGGGTTCAAGTCCGAGGAGCACGAGAACCAGGAACGCCAGCAACGTTCCCTCGGTTTCTCCCTTCATGTCATCGGCTCTTCCAAAACCTTTAAATTCCTTCCCGTCATTTTACTCCCCATGCGCGGTGGTCGTTTTTGGCTCTGGTGAACCTCTCTTCTGCTCCGCCTTAGTTCGGAGTTTCATTTCCACTGGAAACGGAGGTGTTGGAATTGGAGTTTAAGGTTACCCCCTGGGACGTTGAGGGCATGGTGGACTACGACAAGCTCATAGAGCAGTTTGGAACGAGTCCTTTGACGGACGAACTGCTGGAAAAAACCGCAAAGCTAACAGGTAGCGAGCTCCCAATCTACTTCAGGAGGCGCTTCTTCTTCTCCCACAGGGATTACGACAAAATCCTGGAGGATTACGAGAACGGGAGGGGCTTCTTCCTATACACCGGCCGGGGACCGAGCGGGCCGATGCACATAGGCCACATCATTCCCTTTTACGCGACCAAATGGCTCCAGGAGAAGTTCGGCGTGAACCTCTACATCCAGATAACCGACGACGAGAAGTTCCTCTTCAAGGACCTAACCCTCGATGAAACCAAGCGCTGGGCCTACGAAAACATTCTGGATATTATAGCGGTTGGCTTCGACCCTGATAAAACCTTCATCTTCCAGGACAGCGAGTTCACGAAGATATACGAGATGGCCCTTCCCATAGCGAAGAAGATAAACTTCTCGATGGCGAGAGCCGTTTTTGGCTTCAACGAGCAGAGCAAGATTGGCATGATTTTCTATCCAGCTATACAGGCCGCTCCAACGTTCTTCGAGAAGAAGCGCTGTCTGATTCCGGCGGCCATAGACCAGGACCCCTATTGGAGACTTCAGAGGGACTTCGCGGAAAGTTTGGGCTACTACAAGACAGCTGCTCTCCACAGCAAGTTCGTCCCGCCCCTTACGGGTCTTGAGGGGAAGATGAGCGCGAGCAAGCCGGAAACAGCCGTTTACCTCACCGACGATCCGGAGGAGGCCGGCAAAAAAATATGGAAGTTCGCCTTAACCGGTGGCCAGCCAACGCTTAAGGAGCAACGCGAGAAGGGTGGAAACCCGGAGAAGTGCGTCGTCTTCAAGTGGCTGGAGATTTTCTTTGAACCCGATGACAAGAAGCTCATGGAGCGCTATAGAGCCTGTAAGGCCGGCGAGCTGACCTGTGGTGAGTGCAAGCGCTACCTCATCAAGAAGGTTCAGGAGTTCCTGAAGGAGCACCAGAAGAAGAGGAAAGAGGCAGAAAAGAAGGTCGAGAAGTTCAAGTACACCGGAGAGCTGGCCAGGGAGCAGTGGGATAAAGCCATTCCAGAATCTTTGAGGAACTGAGACTCTCTCAAAACTTTTTTATATGTGGATACTTTTTCATATTGGGGGATATTGGATGGAGTTTGGCAGGTGGTTTTTGGTAATTCTGGTGTTCCTTCTCTCGATCCCCACTGTTTCGGCTCATTACTATGTGATCCTAGATGATGACTTATCATACCTTAAACCCTACGCCGTTGAGATCGCAAGTTTTCACAATGGAAGTTTGGTGGTTTCTAACTTCTCGAATCTGAGTTTCTTGAGTGCCAATGATTACGCTCTGTTTATAGTTGAGCGTTCCCATTTCGATGAAGGCTTCGTTTATTCTGTGTACAAACGCCTTGATTTTGATGGGGATGGTATATATGATCCCGTTGTCGGTTTCCTGCCAGTTTGGGGTGCTGATGACTTAGTCCGGTTTTACTTGACATTGACTGACTTTAGGCCGACCCGGGCAGTCTTTGTTCGATATGGGAAGGTGAGTTGGGAAGGATTTCAGAGACTTTCTAAAAACGCTTCTCTCATCTGGTTGGAGGGGCATGGAAGCCCTGAGGGAATCAGCATGGGCTCATGGGGCCTGTATCCTTCGAACCTTGGGAATGTGGGGGGTAAGGTCTTTGTTCTGGAGTCCTGTGACGTCGGAAAGATATGGGAGACCGAGGATCCACTCGTCACAGCGCTTATACAAGAGGGCTCGCCCGCTGTCGTTGCCTCAATTGACATGGGCGGTGTTTCATATCTTCCTAATAGCTTTTGGGCATCGGGGTATTCCATTGGAAAACTCGTTCAGATCAGCAACGCCTATTTTATTAAGGTGGGGGTACCTCCAAAGGTCGTCCTTTTTGGGGATCCGGCAATCGTTCCGGTAAATTCAAGTAGGCAAAATCTTGTGGTAAGACCTGCCGTTGGTATCTACGCGAAAATATTTCCCCGCGTAAACGGGTATATCTACACTCCGGGAGAATCGGGATTGGAGGCAATGATACGGGCTTACGGCGGCCTCTTTTCTGTTATGGACTTATGGACGGGCATTTTCACGATGAAAGGTGTTGGATCGCTGATGGTTCTCATTTCACTCTTCTTATTTATCCTCTTTCGTCCCAATAGGCGTGATGTTATCCTCTCTAGTCTATCTGCGGTGACTTCATTTTTCTTCCTTGGAATTTTGATGGGGTACTCGCCCCTTGGGACATCACTCTGCATCGTGCTGTTTTGGACGGTAGTCGCTTTTTTCACCGGAAAACGGGCATGTGTGGGTTTGTTGGCTTTGTTCTTGCCCCCAGCGTCCATAATCTTAATTGCGGTTCATTCTGGGGCAGCAACGTTGCGTTATGCATTTTTTGTGGTGATAATCTCCATTATGAGCTCGCTTATTGTGTTTACACTCCTCGCAGTTTTTAAAAGCGTCTTTGGAAGAATCTTCGGTTTTTAAATCCCCATCCCTCCTCGAACTCTTTTTCCTCCTTCCCTAGCTCGACCGTAAAATCGGCCGTTTCAACGACGTCCCTCGCGAGCGGAATGTCCAGAACCGCCTTCAGCTCAAAGGTTCCGTGGCCGAGAACGGCCGA
>JALVWX010000015.1 GCA_027023165.1 Thermococcus sp.
ACTTCACAGTCTTCAGCCTCTCGCGGAACTTGGGGGCGTTTAGAGCTATCGCCAGGCTTTCTGGTGTCGTTATGAGTATGTGGGGAGGTTTTTTCACCATCTTGCTCTTCTCGTAGCTCGAGGTATCACTCGTCCTTATTCCAACGCGAATCTCGGGCAAATCGTAGCCGAGCTCCTTTGCCACTTCCTTGATTTCGGCCAAAGGTCCCTCGAGGTTGCGCTTTATGTCGTTGTTGAGGGCTCGAAGAGGGGAGACGTAGAGGACGTAGATTTTATCCTCGAGCTTCCCCTCCTTGCCGAGGAGAATCAGCTCGTTTATGGCCGAGAGGAAAGCGGAAAGCGTTTTTCCGGAACCTGTCGGGGAAGAAATAAGCACGTTCTCGCCCCGGTGTATCTCCAAAACGGCGTAACGCTGTGGTGGGGTGAATGTTCCGAACTTCCGCCTAAACCACCCCCTAACCGGCTCGCTCAGGATTGAGAATATCTCCTCGTTGCTGTATTCCCTCTCGGCCCACCTTATCCTTTCCCCAGCCATCGGGCCATCGTCTTTCTTTTCGGTTTTTAAACTATTCGGTTGGTCAAGCAAACTTTTTAAGTCATTTTCACGAACTCATTTCGGTGGGAGAATGAAGGTAAGGGAAAAGCTTGAGAAAGTTCTCAAGGAGTTCAACAGGCTTCACGGTAGCGAGGCCAACGCCAGAATCCTTAAGATGGAGGGAGATGAGGTTATAATCGAGTTCGAGGGCTCGTTCTGCGCGACCTGCGGGCTTTACGACTACTTCGACGACATCAAATGGGAGGCGATGGACTTCGGCCTTGAGCTTGAACCTGTGGAGGTTCTTGAGGCCGAGGAGGACGACTTCGAGCACGGGAGGTACGTCGTAAGATACCGCCTCGGAAGGAAGCCCGTTTTAACTTTGAGCGCTAAGGATTAAAACCCCTTTTCAGAGTTTCCTTCATGAACCCGCTGACGCTGGGCCTGGCATTAATCCTCCTTTGGGACGGCTATTTTTTCTTCAATTACATAATTAGCCTTTTCAGGAATTACAGGATTAGGGAATGGAGGCCGAGGGTTTCAATCATAATCCCGGCCTACAACGAGGGTAAGAGAGTTTTAAGGGCCATAGAATCGGCCCTGGCGCAGGATTACCCGGACTTTGAGGTCATTGTCGTCGATGACGGAAGCGATGACGACACTTTCCAGGTTGCCTCCTCCATTGAGAGCCCCCGCCTGAGGGTTTACCGGAAGGAGCACGGTGGAAAGGCGAAAGCCCTGAACTTTGGCCTTTCAAAGGCTTCCGGCGAGATACTAGTAACGACGGACGCTGACAGTTACCTCGAACCGGAAGCCGTCAGGGAGCTCGTGAGGAGGTTCTACTCCGATGAAGTCCTGGCCGTTGGCGGTCAGGTCAGGGTGATGGGGAGTTCTTTCCTCGAAAGGGCACAGGACGCGGAGCATTTGAGAATAGCGATGTTCCGCAGGGCGAAGGAGCTCGATGATTTGAGCCTCGCGCCGGGCCCGATAGCGGCCTTCAGGAGATATGCCCTGGAAAAAATTGGGGGCTTCGTAGAGGACATTGTTGAGGATTACGCAACTACCAAAGCCCTCAAGGAAATTGGAAGGGTCGTTTACGCTCCAAGGGCAAGGGTCTGGACGGAGATGCCCAAATCGTTGGGAGTCCTGTGGAGACAGAGGAAGCGCTGGTTTCTGGGGGATTTGAAAAACCTCGGCGGGGGATTCACCAAGGACTGGGCATTCCTCCTGCTCGGTGATTTCGTAGCGTTTCTGGACGTACTCGTTCCCCCGCTCCTGCTCATTCTTGGCCTTTGGAAACTCTTCCTCCTCTGGTGGGCTTTCGAGACCGTTACCATGCTCGTTCCAACTTTCGTCGAGGGGGGAAGACTTTCAAACGCCCTCCTCTTCCCTCTAATCGTCTGGTTCTGGGCTCTGTTTTATCTCTCGCTTCACCTCTACGGCTATTCCAAACTACTCGCGGGAAGGCTTTAATCACCGAAACCCTTTTAAAATGTCCAACTCTGTACTACATAAACTATATAGACTATAGAGGGAGGGAGATGCTGGAGGTCATAGCAACTGCCATCTTCATGGCATGGGCCGTTGGAGCGAACGACAGTGCAAAGGCCGTAGGAACCGCCGTCGGCTCAGGGATAGTGGGTTTTAAGCGAGCAGTGCTTATAATAGCCGTCTTTACCACCCTCGGTGCTGTCATAGGCCACTCTGCGGTTTCAGGGACGATAACGGGACTGGCGAGTGGCCTTTCCTCCTGGAACGTCGCCCTGGCCCTCTTCAGCGCTGCTTCCGCCGTTACAATAGCGAGCCTCTGGGGCAGGCCAATCTCAACGACTCAGTCCATAATAGGCGCTCTCATAGGCTCATCTCTCGCCCTCGGCATTCCAGTTGACTGGTGGACCATCGGTAAAATTATCTCCGCCTGGTTCTTCTCGCCGGTCTTCGCCTCCCTCCTGGCGATAGCGATATACAAGCTTTACAAACCCCTGCTGAGGAGGATAAAGTGCCTCAAAAACCTTGAACTGACCCAGAAGTGGCTCGTCTTCCTTGCATCGGCATACTCGGCCTTCAACCTCGGAACGAACGAGGTCTCAAACGTGATAGGCCTGGCTAAGGCGGGCGGTATGTCAAACCCCAACGCCTTCCTGGCCCTCGTCATGGCACTCGGGACTCTCACCTTCAGCTACGAGGTCATGATGACCATAGGGAGGGACATAGCCCCCCTCGGGCCGACTTCGGCCTTCTCAAGCCAGTTCGGTGCATCCATAGCTGTGGGCGTTGCGAACCTCTTCGGCCTGCCCGTGAGTTCGGGACAGGCAATCGTAGGAGCCATAAGCGGGCTGAGCGCTTACAAGGGGGAAAGGGTAAACAAAAAGCTCCTGGTTGACATCGTGAAGAGCTGGGTGAGGGCACCCCTTTTCGCGGGCCTTCTGGCGTTTCTCCTGATTAAGCTCTTCTCGGCAGGCTTTTAAGTTGAAGGGAGAGCTCCCTTAGAGGTGAGAGCATGGAGTTCAGGTTCGAGGTTAAGGCCAGAGACGCCGCTGGAAGAATAGGAAAGCTGACCGTTAACGGAAAGACTATAGAAACCCCCGCAATAATGCCCGTCGTCAATCCAAAACAGCTTATCGTAACGCCAAAGGAACTCAAGGAGATTGGCTTCGGGATTATCATCACGAACTCCTACATCATCTACAAGACACCTGAGCTCAGGGAGAAAGCCCTTGATATGGGCATTCATAAACTGCTCGACTACGATGGCATAATAGAGGTTGACTCCGGCAGTTTCCAGCTCATGCGCTATGGAGGCGTAGAGGTCACGAACCGCGAAATAGTCCAGTTCCAGCAGGCAATAGGCGTCGACATAGGGACTTTCCTCGACATACCAACTCCACCCGATGTGCCGAGAGAGAAGGCCGAGGAGGACTTGAGGATAACGCTGGAGAGGGCAAGGGAAGCGGAGGAAATAAAGGAGATAGCGATGAACGCGGCCGTTCAGGGTTCGACCTACCCAGAGCTAAGAACATATGCCGCCAAAAGGCTGAGCGAGATGAACTTCGAAATCCATCCAATCGGTGCGGTAGTTCCGCTGATGGAGAGCTACCGCTACAGAGACCTCGTTGACGTGGTTATTGCCTCGAAGCTCGGCCTCAGACCGGACAGGCCGGTCCACCTATTCGGGGCCGGACACCCTATGATTTTCGCTTTGGCCGTTGCCATGGGAATAGACCTCTTCGATTCGGCAAGCTACGCCCTCTATGCCAAAGACGACCGCTACCTAACGCCAGAGGGCACGAAAAGGCTTGATGAACTTGAGTACTTCCCCTGCTCTTGCCCCGTCTGTTCCCGTTACACGCCTCAGGAACTCAGGGAGATGCCGAAGGAAGAGAGGACAAGGCTTTTGGCGATCCACAACCTCTGGGTCATACGTGAGGAGCTCAACAGGGTAAAGCAGGCGATAAAGGAGGGAACTCTGTGGGAGCTGGTTGATGAAAGGGCAAGGAGTCACCCGAAGCTCTACTCGGCCTACAAGCGTTTGCTTAAATACAGGGACTACCTCGAGAAGAACGAGCCAGTAACCAAAGCCAGCGCCTTCTTCAAGGTCAGCGAGGAATCCCTGAGGTGGCCCACAGCCGTTAGGGCCAGAGAACGGGCGGAGCGTGTAAAGAGAAAATTCCCGGAAACGGTGAAGCACCCGATTTTCGGCGAGATTTCGAAGTACCTCAGCCTAAGCTACCCCTTCGCCCAGAGCGAGGGTGAGGAGGACTTTACCATAGAGAAGCCCGGGAAGGGGGAAGCCAAAAAATACGTCATGGCCATAGCGGAATACCAGTTCGGTGAAGGAGCCGGAGAGGCGTTCAGAGATGCATTCGTCGAGCTTTCAAGAAAGACCGGCATGCCGAGGCAGATTAAAGCCAAGGGCAAGCACTTAGCGACGTTTAGGGCCGAGGGCGGCCTTCTAACGCTCGGAATAGAAGGTGCCAAGAGACTCCACGATGTTCTTCCGTTCCCGAGGATGCGTGTCGTTGTGAACAGCGACGCCGAGCCCTTCGCGAGGAAGGGGAAGAACGTTTTCGCGAAGTTTGTAGTTGATGCCGACCCGGGAATAAGGCCCTACGATGAGGTATTGGTGGTGAACGAGAGGGACGAGTTGCTCGCAACGGGACAGACGCTCTTAAACGGCGAGGAGCTGAAGGTTTTCCAGAGCGGATTGGCAGTGAAGGTGAGGAGGGGAGTTGAGAAGTAGAAAATTTTATAACTCCATTCTTTTTTCCTATTTCGGGCGGGCCCGTGGTCTAGATGGTCATGACGCCACCCTTACAAGGTGGAGGTCCGGGGTTCGAATCCCCGCGGGCCCACCATAAGAAACTTTGCCTTTGCAAAGTTTCATCAAAAGTCTGTAACTCTTTTTGGAAAATTTGATTTCAAGTGATTTTATCGAATGGCGTATTTAAGACGAGAATCTGCTGGATTACTTCTTTGGTGTGGGTTTGTTTTTAAATCGACACCCTTCGGGCGTCAAAGAGGAAGTAAATCCCTCTGAAAGTTCTATTTCAAAAAGATTCTCGCTTAGATGGTGAGTACTTGTGAGTAAACTCCTCTCAGAGGGTCGTTTTCAAGGAGAGCTACGAACTTTTGGTGAAGCTTTTTCCAAAAGCTTCAGCGCTGGCGGAAGAGTAAGTGCCTCTTCTGTAATGTTCAAATTCTGTAGGGGTTTTTACTCACTTACCCCTTGGTGAGTGTTTCTCTCTCTGGAGAAGCGCCCGAAGGGCGCTGATTAAAGTTGAAACTGCTTAGGGGAGTCCAATTAAATGTGTTTAAACCCCCTGACACGCGCTTCTTGAGAGTGGCACGACTAGCTTCCTGCTCTTTCATGAGAAGGGCATTCTTTGATCAAACTTTGCAAAGCAAAGTTTGTTTGCTGGGCAAAGTTTCATCAAAGTCCGTAGCTCTTCTCTGAGTGCAACTCACAAGGGGTTTTTGCTTGAAATTGATTAATCTTGGACGGGAACTTTTTGAATTGCTTCGCTAAAGTGGTTTAACTCTAAAATCGACGCCCAGAGGGCGTCAAAAGAAGAGCAAACCCTTGCTGATGATTCACTTAGAGTCCCCCTCTTGGAAATGAGCTGTGGGGGTAAAAACCCTACGACATGCTTTCTCAAAGAGGAGCTACGAACTTCTGGTCAAACTTTTTTCAAAAGAAGCTTCAGCGCGCTTTTACCTCGTTCAGGCGTCTTGCAGATGGTCCGAAAAAGAGTGTGTGCCTGGTCTTTGACATTCCTATGGGGGATAACTCTTTTTAATCTTCCCTCCCATTCCTCACCGATGCGCGCCGTAAAAGTCCCCAAGAAAGAGGCTGAAAAGACCAGAAGGAAGCTCCTCGAACTCGGTGTCCTAGCTAGAGGATACTCCGTAAAACGGGAGGGAAACTTTGTCCTCTTCCCGGTTACGGGGCCCCTTGATGGTTTTGAACTCGTCGAGGCAGAGTTTGAAAAGCTGGAGAAGAGGCCCCACAACTACCGCGAGGTCGTTGATGTCCCCGAAAAAGTCAAACCGCTCCTTCCGAGTTCCTTCGACATCATCGGAGACATTGCCATAATCGAACTTCCAGATGAGTTAAAACCCTACGGGAAGGCAATCGGCGAGGCCATCCTGAAAGTTCACAGACACATAAAGGCCGTTTTCGCCAAGGGGAGCAAGGTCGAGGGGGAATACCGCGTGAGGGAGCTGGTGCACCTGGCGGGCGAGAATAGGACAGAGACGATACACAGGGAGAACGGGATAAGGCTGAAGCTCGACGTGGCCAAGGTTTACTTCTCCCCAAGGCTCGCCACCGAGAGGATGAGGATTTTCAGAAAAACCCGCCCCGGGGAGGTAGTTTTCGACATGTTCGCGGGCGTTGGTCCCTACTCCATTCTCCTCGCAAAGAAGGCCAAACTCGTCTTTGCTTGTGACCTAAACCCCTGGGCGGTGAAGTATCTCGAGGAGAACGTACGCCTGAACAGGGTTAACAACGTCATCCCGATCCTCGGCGACGTGAGGAAGGTCGCCAGAAAGATAAAGGCAGACCGCGTTATAATGAACCTCCCCAAGTTCGCCGACCGCTTTTTGAGGGAGGCGATGCTGAGCGTTAAGCCAGGGGGAGTAATCCACTACTACGGTTTCGGTCCCGAGGAGGACCTCTACTCCGAGCACGAGGCCAAGATAAAGGCGGTGGCGAGGGAGCTGGGCCTTAATGTGGAGTTCCTTGAGAGGAGAAAGGTCCGCCCCTACGCGCCGAGGCAGTTCAATATCGCGATAGACTTCAGGATTCTGTAACGCCCAATGATGTTGCGAGAACGGACAAAGGCGGGAAAGAAGGGAAAAGGCTTCAGATATTGCCTATCCTCTGGAGAACCATGCCCTCTATCCTTATTGGCTCTGTCCTCCTCGCGAAGACTATGGCCTGGTCGAGCCTCGCCTCGTTCTCGGCGTGGATTGTGAAGAGCGGGTCACCCTCCTTGACCTTCTCCCCAACCTTGACGTAGAGTTCCAGTCCGGCCCCCTTATCCTCGGGCGCTCCGGCGGCCCTCGCTATTCCTGTTATGGCCCTGTTGTCTATTGCGGTGACGTAGCCGCTTGTCTGGGCTGTGAAGGTGTAGGTCTTGTCTCCAACGGGAATTTCATCGGGCTTTATGTTCGGGTCGCCACCCTGCTCCTCTATAATCTCTTTCATCTTCTCCCAGGCCTTTCCGCTCTCAAGGATTTCCCTGGCCATCTTCTTGCCCATCCCGGCCGGGGCGACGCCGCCCATCTCAAGGAGGACTCCGGCGAGGCCGGTGGCCTTCTCTATGAGGCTTCCCGGACCCGTTCCCGTCATGAGGGCCGACAAAGCTTCCCTCGCTTCAAGGGCTGGACCAACGGTGTGTCCTATCGGCTGGCCGCCGTAGGTTATCGCCACTTCAACATACTGGCCGAGCCTCTTTCCAAGCTCTATGAAGTCCCTCGCTAAGCCCCTTGCCTGGTCGACGGTCTCGACCTTTACGCCCTTGCCGGTCGGGATGTCTATGAGGACGTACTGGCTGCCCATCGCGTACTTCTTCGACATTATGCTGGCGAGCATAAGCCCGGTCGGGTCAACGCTGAGGGCGCGCTCCGCCTTGATCGTTATGTCGTCCGCGGGAGCGAGGTTCAAGGCTCCGCCCCAGACGAGGCACGCACCGACCTTCTCCACTATGCGCTTTATCTCATCGAGGGAGAAGCTGACGTCGGCGAAGACCTCAACGACGTCGGCCGTTCCGGCGGCACTGGTGATGGCTCTGGAGCTGGTCTTGGGTATCGTGAGGCCGGCCGCGGCGACTATCGGGACGACGAGGATGTTGGTCTTGTTTCCGGGGACGCCGCCGATGCTGTGGACGTCCATTATCGGCTTCCTGTCTATGTCGAGCATGTCACCGGTCTCTGCCATCGCTATGGTCAAAGCGGCTATCTCGTCCATGTCGAGGCCGTTTATCTCAAGCGAGGTGACGAACGCGCTTATCTCGATGTCTCTGAGCTTCCTGTCGACGATGTCTCTGACTATGGCCTCTATCTCGACCTTCCTGAGCTTCTCACCGTTCATCTTCTTCTTTATGTAGCGAACGCTCTCTGGGGTCCCCGTTGGGAACACGGAGACGACCTCACCCTCCGAGAAGTTGTGGAGCTGGAGAATGTCCTTGCTCATTCCGATGGTGCCCTCTTCGACGAGGTTGCTTATAACGACGCTTCCGTAGACGGTCTTCTTCCCGGCCTCTATGCGAACGAGGTCGTCCGGGTGGAGCTTTGAGGCTTTGGCCTCCTTCTCGTTTATGAACACGGAATACCTGCCGCTGTACATGTCCAGAATCTTAACCTTGGCCTTCATTCGCGTCCCTCCTCGTGCTCTTGTGTAGTTTGTTGTGTAGACTGAGGGTGTACTTAAACTTTTTCAACCGATAGTTCTGAAAAAGGGCGTTCTAAAAAAGAACTGTTGACGGGACGATGTAAACCGCTCACCCGTTTATTCTCACCGTGGCGGAGGCACCCCCTGCTATGCCCCCATCGAAATCGCCTGCACGGAGGATGGTTCTCGCCACGCTCCCTGCAACTTCCCTTATGGCCGGAGGGAGGAGTGCATCTCCGGTCGTGTAGTGTTTGATGACCTCCTCAAGGGGTGCGCTGAAGAGCCTGCCCTTAAAAACGTAGACCCTGTCTCCAGAAACCTCGACTATCCTGTCTGGATAGCCGAGTCGGAGAACCATTGCCCTCACCCCCATTGGAGGTATGCAAAAGAGATTTTTAAGATTTACTGGCCCGAGAGGGTTTAGTAACAAAAGGGTTGAAAGAGGTGGGGCCTCAGAGGTTCTTGACTTCCTCGTCTATTGACTCCTCGAGGGTCTTTTCCCACTCCTCAACGTCGAAGTCAACCAGCTCGCTCTCGAGATCCTCCTTGAGCGTGCTGACACGCCTCTTGAGGGCGCTCTTTGTTTCCTCGTCGTAGACGACGTAGTACGGGTTGTTCCTCGCCGAGAGGTAGAGCATCAGGAGCACTATGACGAGGATCAGGAGGATGACGATGATTCCGTACAGGATGACGTCTGCCATCACTTCTTCCCCCCGAAGAGCGCTTTGAAGACCCTCTTGATCGGGCTTTCCGGCTCGGGAGCCTGCCACTTGATGCCGGCGAGCTTTGCCGCGAGCTGCTTTATGGCTATGGCTGCTGGACTGGTCGGGTTCTTGATGACGAGCGGCACACCGTACGCCGAGGCGCGCTTGACCTCCGGGTCCTCGGGGATCATCGCCAGGACCGGAACCTCGAGGATAGCCTCAATTTCCTCCTGAGTCAGCTCGGTCTTCTCGTTGGTGACCCTGTTGAGAACGGCACCGAGCGGGAGCGTTCCGAGCTTTTCAGCGATAAGTTTGGTCTTGAGGGAGTCGGTGATGGCCGATATCTCCGGGTTGGTGACGATGATAAGCTCCTTACCGATGAGGAGCGCCGTAACCGAGGTAAGCTCAAGACCAGCCGGGGCGTCGATGAGGATGAAGTCGGCCATCTGGCTTATCTCCCTCATAAGCTCCCTGAGCCTCTCCGGCTTACCCTTCTTTATCTTCTCGAGGCTGAGGCCTCCCGGAATTACCTTGACTCCCGCTGGTCCCTCGTATATCGCGTCCTTGAGGTCCGCTTCCCTGGCCAGCACGTCGTGCAGTGTTATCGGGATGTCCTCCATGCCGAGCACGAGGCTGAGGTTGGCCATCGTTATGTCGGCGTCCAGGAGGAGGACTTCCTTACCAAACTGGGCCAGGGCGACACCGAGGTTCGCAACCGTTGTTGTTTTACCAGTTCCACCCTTTCCCGATGCGAAAACAATCGAACGGCCCTCCAAAGCTAACACCTCCGGAATGAACAGTACGTCCTCAATTTAATATCAAAGATTGCCTTCAGCAGTCGATAACTATGGGTGTAATGCTTTTATTCTTTGCGGTTAACAATGTACATTGAGAAATCCTTGAAACGTTTGTCAAAGGGGTTAAAGAAAAGGAAAAGGCTTCAATCGGCTTCGTCCTCTTTCTTGGGTTTTTTCTCGTCGGTGCTTCCCAGCCTTTTGACGACCTCCGCCGCTTCGTTCACGCTCTTGAAGAGCTTGAGCATCTCCATCGGGAGCGGCAGGATGATAACGTTGCTCTTGTCGTTCGCAACGTCGCTTATCGTCTGGAGCGTCCTGAGCTGGAGGGCCATCGGGTGTTCGCTGATTATCTCTGCGGCTTCACGGAGCTTTTCAGCGGCTTGTCTTTCAGCCTCGGCCAGGAGAATCCTCGCGCGTCTCTCCCTCTCGGCCTCGGCCTGCCTTGCCATTGCCTTCTGCATCCCTGAAGGCAGCTCAACGTCCTTTATCTCGACGGTGGAGACCTTTATTCCCCAGGGATCGGTTGCCTCGTCGATTATCTTCTGGAGCTGAAGGTTGAGCTTCTCCCTCTCGCTGAGAAGCTCGTCGAGGTGCGCCTGACCGATAACGCTCCTCAGCGTCGTCTGGGCTATCTGGCTTGTCGCCATTATGTAGTTGCTGACCTGCGTTACGGCCTTAACGGGATCTATGACGCGGAAGTAAACCACAGCGTTGACCCTTACCGGGACGTTGTCCTTGGTTATGGTCTCCTGAACCGGCACATCGAGAACCCTCGTGCGAAGGTCCACTATGACTGCCTTCTCGAATATGGGGATTATGAAGAACAGTCCCGGGCCTCTTGCACCGACGACCCTTCCAAGACGGAAGATGACGGCCCTCTCGTACTCCTTCACTATCTTTATGGCGCTGGCCAGTATTATCAACACAAAAAGCAAAATAATACTCCAAACAATCGTTCCGGCACCTGTCACATCAGTCACCTCCACTAATGCGTTCAACGGTGAGAGTGAGGCCGTTCACCTCGACGACCCTCACCTCTTCCCCGACGCGGATGACGCTCCCGTCCCTGCTCCTCGCCTTCCAAAGCTCCCCGTGGAGCTTTACGACGCCCTCCGGGTCGAGGTCCTCAACCACCTTGCCGACTTCACCGATAAGCTCCTCCTTTCCGGCCTCGGGCTTCCTGCGGTGCGCTTTTACCACGGCCGCCGCGCCGAACAGGAAGAACAGCCCGAGGAGAATCGCCATGACGAGTATTGCTATCCTCAGGATAGTGTACGTTCCCTCGCTCACCAGGTACTCACCCCCTCCGCTGAAGAGCATCAGACCTCCAATGATGAAAGTGATCACCCCCGCCACGGTGAACAGCCCGAAGGTCGGTGTCAGGGCCTCCGCAACGAAGAAGATGACTGCAAGGAATATGAGCAATAAACCGGCGCTCTCGTAGCCGAAGTAGCCCAGACCGATGAGGCCGAGGGCAAGGAGTATCGCTCCAGCCGTCTCTGGAACGTGCCATCCCGGGGTCAGAAAGCCGAAGATAAGCCCGATTATGCCGAGGTTGATGAGCATGTAGGCGATGGTTGGGTCGGTTATGTACTGCACGAGGGAATCCCTTATCGAGGGGTTGATGTAGACCACCCTGCTTCCCTTCAGATGAAGGACGACCTTTCCGCGCCCGCTTACGGGGATCTTCGTCTCCATGCCGTCCGCTTTCTGGAGGAGGTCATCCACGTCGTTCGCTATGACCTCGGCAACACCGTACTTTACGGCTTCCTCGGAGGTTACGCTCCTGTCCTTGGTTATGAACTCCTCAGCCAGAGTCGCGTTCCTTCCGCTCCTCTCCGCCAACTCGCGTATGTAAGCGACGTAGAAGTTGGTTATCTTCGGCGGGGCCTCCACGACGCTGCCGTTCTGGCCGTAGCCCATTATGGGCCTGCACGCCCCCATTACGGTTCCCGGAGCCATCGCTATTAAGTGAGAGCTGAGGGCGATGTACGTCCCGGCGGAGGCGGCCATTCCTCCGGACGGGTAGACATAGATGATGACAGGGACCTTGGAGGCCTCGATTTCCTGAACTATGGCCTGCATAGCATCACCCCTTCCGCCGGGGGTGTTCAGCTCGATTATCAAAGCTTCCGCGTTCCCCCTTTCGGCCTCACTGATGTACCTGTGGAACTGGTCGACGGTGTAGCCGGTTATCATTCCGTTGACCCTGGCCACGTAGACCGTTCTTTCTCCGGCCTGTGCCGATGGAAGAAGGAGCAGTGCAAGTAGCAGGAGTCCGAGGAGGATGGGCAATTTTTTCATGGCCCTCGCCACTCATTACTACCACTTTGAGGTTTAAAGCTTTTGCCCGTCCAAAAGTGATTTATATCCCCTCTTCCAACCAGTCCACATGAACCTGCGCACCCTCGTCAAGCTCTACCGCGTGGCAAAGGGTAAAGAGAAGGTTGGGCGAGCCTGGAGGCTCGTCCGGGAGGCGGCGAGATACGCGGAGGGGGAACCCTACTGGGATTTCCTGAGGGAGACCTTCGACGTCAGGGCGGAAGATGTTAAGGACGCCCTCTGCTTCTTAGAGGAAACGGAGGAAGTTCGGATAAAGCGCTCCGTCGATGGGAGGCGACTCTACGTATCAACCCTAAAGGATATAAGGGAGAAACCTGTTAGGCTCGACCGATGGCTGTCGATATCGAGAAAACCGCCTGGGAAATGATACGCAACGGCACCTGGAAGTTCGTGAACGGGACGTTTTACCAGGCGTTCCGGAACGGAGTTGCCAGCTACAACGGAGAAAACTTCTTCTTTCCGGATTCGTGGTCAAGGCGGGGGAGAAAGGAAGCCAGGGAGAAGCTCTCCTTCATCCTCGGCCTCGACACGGATTTAGATTCTTTCTACTCGGAGATAAGCGACTCGCCCTTTGCATTCCTGGCGGAAGAGTTTAGGGGCCTAACAACACCAGCCGCCCCGAGCCCGTACCAGGCGCTGGTGGAGGTCATAGCGCAGCAGCAGGTCAACTTCGACTTCGCCCAGAGGACGATTGCAAACCTCGTGAGGCTCGCCGGCAAACGGGTTGGGGGCATCTATACATTCCCGACTCCGGAGGAGATAGCCAGAATGAGTGAAGAAGAGCTGAAATCTGCAAAGCTCGGCTACCGCGCGGGCTACATAAAGAGCATCACCAGCCTGTACCTTGAGGGGAAGCTCGACCTCGACCTGTGGGAGTGGAGCGTTGAAGAGGCTATAAAGCACCTGACGAAGTTCAGGGGAATAGGGAAATGGACGGCGGAGCTCTTCCTTGCCTACGGCCTGAGGAAGAACGTTTATCCAGCCGGAGACCTCGGGCTGAGGCGCGGAATAGCGAAGATTTTCGGGAAGAGCGTGAAGGAAGTGAAGGAGCGGGACGTGCGGGAGATAATTGAACCGTACGGGAAGTGGAAGGGTCTGCTGGCCTTTTACGTGACCTGCTACGACAGGAAGACGGAGCTGGAGAGGAAACTTAAAATACAAAACCTGAGAAAAAGTTCCAGGTGATGGGATGCTCATCGATATGAAAACCCTCTCCGTGCTGATGGAGATCCGGTCCAAGAGAGGGGGTAAAAAGGGATCCGCCGAGAAGATGCTCGGGATACTGGAAGGAAAGCTCCCCCGGGGAATGAGCAGTGTAGAACTGCTTAGAAGGATGAGGGAGGAGGAGTATGATTAGGGTTTATCTCGACACAAACGTCCTCTTGAACGTCTGGTTCAAAGAAGAGGATCCCAAAACTGGGAATGAGCTTTGGAAAGCCTCCCTTCAGATTCTGGAACTTATCGAGAACGGAAAGATTGAGGGTATCGTTTCGATATTCACGCTGATGGAAAGCGCCCACGTGTTCAAAAGAAACAAGTTAAACCCGGAAAAAGTCAAGGAGATTGAAGACGTCGGTATTGAGGTTTACATTCCCAATGAACTGACCTTGATTGATGCGTTCTCCTTTCAGTTGAAACTCGGCACTGACCCCTACGATTCTGTGGCGCTGGCATCTGCACTGGCGTCGGGGTGTGATGTCCTGATAACGCGAGACGAAGACTTTAGAAAGAAGACAGATGGGCAGATAATGGTTCTAAGCCCTGAAGAATTCCTCGAATGGATCGTCATGAGTGAGGAGTTATGAAGATAGAAGTCATTCTTCCCCGCGAGAGGTTCAAAGCCATAAAGGGGCGGGATGTAAGGGAGTTACTTAGGGAAAACCTGCCAAAGGTAGAGGAGACTCTAACCGCCGAACGGGAGGAGGTTCTCCGGGAAAAGATCGCCAGGTTGGAGGAAAAGCTCCGCGAGATGGAGGGCGAAATCGAAGAGCTTAGGGAGTTCTATGAAAAGGCCCTAAAGGACAAGGAGCTTATGACGGCGGAGCGCGACAGGCTCAGGAAGGAGAACGCCGAGCTTAGGGAGAAGTTCGAAGAGAAGAGACGCGAGATGAGGAATGTTCACGGAGCGTGAACGAGTCTTTCATGGAGCGTGAACGAAATGAAGCTCATCATCAAACCCGATAAGGGCTTTGGGAAGATCGAGGTCGAGGTGGACGATGAACTCGCAGGGGAGATAAACCGGCTGAGCGAGAGGTACGGCGTTCCTGTTGAGAGGGTAATTGAGATAGCCCTCACCGGCGAGTTTAGAGAACCTTTGGGAGACCTTGAGGAGCTGGAGGGGAAGGTCAAAGAGCTCGAGGAGAAGACCTGGGAGCTCGAGAGGGAATACGCGCCGCTCCGCTTCAAGGCCTACGGGCTGAGCGAGGACAACAAGATCCTCGCCATCGAGCTGTCCGGGCTAGTAGCGGAGAACAGCCAGCTCCGGCGGTTTTTAAGGATGACGCCCGGGAGAAACCTCGAGCTGAGAAAGCTTATATCCTATTACCTTCAAGGCTAACCCGCGGATGATGACAGCGAATTGCGCGGATCGGTGAAGAGCAACGCTTCCTGACGCCGCCCCGGGCGGGCCGTGACGATTCCAAGACGGGCTGAGCAGAGCGATGACGTGCCCTATGAGCGCCGAGCCCGTCCGGGGCGTAAAATAACGCCGGGACTGAATGCGTTGGTGGGCCTTACTTCAGCGATCGATTCTGGAGCCTGTACAGGATTGATCGGCGGAATACTGCACAGGATTATCCGCACAAGCTTTATAATGGCTCGATTAAAATAAGTGTCCACCGATGGGTCGGAGGTGGGATGAATGAAATCAAAGGCTCTTTTTGTAGCAATTTTGGTCCTTAGTGCCCTACTATGGGTGCCAGCGACGGGGGCCAGCGGTTCGGACCTGAGCGGATATACAATCTGCGTTGATGCCGGACATGGGGGCCAGGATCCGGGTGCGATAGGCGTTAACGGAATCAAGGAGAAGGACATCAACCTGGCAATAGCCCTGAAGGTGGCCGACCTGCTCCAGAGAGATGGGGCCAGGGTCGTTCTCACGAGGGACGGCGACTACTTCGTGACGCTCTCGGGAAGGGTCCAGATAGCGAATTCCGCCGGCTGCGACATCTTCATCAGCATCCACGCCAACTCCGGACCGAGTTCCGCGAGCGGCTTCGAGGTTTACCACTACTACGGCTCCTACAGGGGCAACCTCTTGGCCACCTACGTCGACCAGGAGATCGCAAATCTAATCCCGCTTAAGAACAGGGGCGTCAAGGAGGCCGGCTTCTACGTCATCAAGTACACCCACATGCCCGCGATACTCATCGAGACTGGCTTCGTGACCAACTCCTACGACGCCTCGATCCTGACGAACGAGAACTACCAGTGGAAGTACGCCTACGCTGTTCTCCACGGCGTTCAGAGATACTTCGGCGTTCCCGTCCACGACCCGGTTCCGACTGTGACGGGGGTAAGGTTCGCCGACCACGGGGGCTACTTCAGGATCGTCGTTGACCTGAGCGAGAGGGCCAGCTACCACACCTACTACACGTCCTACTCAGACGGCCACCACCTCGTCATCCAGATAGACAACGCCCGCCTAGCCGACCTTGGATGGGCGACCTACAACGGCTGGTACTACACATACACCGGCTCCTCCAGCGCCCCGGTAATATACGCGACTCAGAGTGGGGACACGGTTTACATCGTGGTGGACGTGAGCAGTGCCTACGCCCCCTACAACGACTTCACGCTCTCGAACCCCGACAGAATAGTCGTGGACATCTACCCATGATTCTTTTTCCGCTTTTTTCTTCGCTTTCTCCTTGGGATCAACCTCACAGGGCTTCCACAGTCGGGGCAGATTCCCTCCGGCGGCATCTCCTCAAATTTCTTTCCACAGCCTATGCAGACGTAGTTCCAGCGGATGACGCGCTTTATACCGAGCTTGAGGGTCCTAAACTCTAATCCGAGAGTCTTGGCTATGTTCTGGAGATTGTAGTCGTCGGTGAAGAGAATTCCTTTAATCTCGTAGGCCAGCGCGAGGATTTCCAGATCGGCCTCGCTTAGTTCGTTTAGCTCACCCGTTCTCCTCGCAGCGTCTTTGATGGCTTCGATGCTCTCCCGCGACGGGGCTAAAACCCTAACTTTGCCCGCGCTGATTAATCCTTCCAGGAAAAGCTTTGATTCAGGGTCCTTTACCTCCTCAACGACCTTTGGCGTGGTTACGCCTTCAACATCGACACCCTGTATGAATATGGCTGTGTCTATTACCTGAACTTTTCCTCCCATGGCCCCAACTTGGAGAAACCCTTTTTTAGATTTCCGTCGAAAGGACTGCGGTGGGAACATGAAGGTTGACCTCAACTCCGATTTGGGGGAGAGCTTCGGCCGTTATAAGCTTGGCCTCGATGAGGAGGTAATGAAGTTCATAAGCTCGGCGAACGTTGCGACGGGTTGGCATGCCGGCGATCCGCTGGTTATGAGGAGAACCGTGAGGCTCGCAAAGGAGAACGGCGTTGCCGTTGGTGCGCACCCGGGTTATCCGGATTTGCTTGGCTTTGGAAGGAGATACATGAAGCTTTCACCGGAGGAGGCGAGGAACTACATTCTCTACCAGATCGGGGCGCTTTACGCTTTTGTTAGAGCTGAGGGGGTTGAACTACAGCATGTCAAGCCCCACGGGGCACTCTACAACGCCCTTGTGAAAGAAGAGGAACTGGCCAGAGCGGTGATAGAGGGGATAGCGGACTTCGATAAGAACCTGATATTCGTAACGCTCTCCGGCTCACGGCCTGCTCAGATAGCGGAAGAGCTTGGCGTTAATGTTGCCCACGAGGTTTTTGCTGATAGAGCTTACAACCCGGACGGAACACTCGTCCCACGCTCCAAACCCGGGGCGGTAATACACGACAAGGAAGAGATAGCGGAGCGCGTTGTTTCGATGGTCAAAGATGGCGGGGTTAAGGCGATAAACGGCGAGTGGATCGAGCTGAAGGTAGATACAATCTGCGTCCACGGCGACAATCCGAAGGCTGTGGAGATAGCAAAAGCTGTCAGGGGAGCTCTGGAGAGTGAAGGGGTCAAGGTCGTGCCGATGGGGGAGTTCGTGAGATGAGGGCCGAGAAGAGAAAGGAGGAAAAACTCAAAGACTTCCGGCAGGATTTGGAACTGGCCTTTGGGATATTTGAGGAGGAGATTAACGTAGAAGACCTCAGACGGGAGTGGGACAGAAAAAGGTGAGACCATGGAAATCAAACCCCTCGGCGACTCCGCCCTTCTGATTTCCTTTGGTGAGACCATAGACGAGGAAATAAACGAAAAGGTTCACGCTCTCACAAGGGCCATAGAGCAGGCTAACTTTGAATGGCTCGTCGAAGTTGTTCCTGCATATTCTTCCCTCGCGGTAATCTATGACCCCGCTTTGGTGGACTTCGAGAGCGTTAAGCGGGCCATTGAGGGAATAGAGATTACTTCAGAGCGCTTTGAGGGAAAACTTGTGGAGGTTCCCGTTGTTTACGGTGGCAAATACGGCCCGGATTTGGAGTTCGTTGCAAAATACAACGGTTTGAGCGTTGATGACGTTATCGAGATTCACTCGAGGCCGGTCTACCGCGTCTACTTCCTTGGCTTTCTCCCAGGGTTTGCTTACCTCGGCGGAATGGACGAGAGGATAGCGACACCTCGCTTAGAAAAACCCCGCTTGAAAGTTCCAGCGGGTTCAGTTGGGATAGCTGGAAAGCAGACTGGGATTTACCCGCTCGAAAGCCCCGGCGGCTGGCGACTCATTGGAAGAACTCCACTCAGGCTCTTCAACCCGACAAAAGACCCTCCGACCCTCTTTCGGCCAGGTGATAGGGTGAAGTTCGTGCCAATAGATGAAAGCGAGTTTATGGAGTGGGGTGAAGGCGTTGAT
>JALVWX010000016.1 GCA_027023165.1 Thermococcus sp.
CCTGTCCGTCCCTCGGAAGGGGAACGCGAATCACCTCATCCCCCTGAACCTGCCTGTTCTTCTTTTTCTTATTGTTGTTTCCACGCCTGTGATAGGCCATTATCATCACCTCCCTCCGCTCAACTTCGAGCCTTATAAACATGCGCCTTGCAAAAATTCTCCAGCGAGGGTACACGTCTGTACTTTTAAAATTTTTGCACAAGCCGGTAGGTTCCGTGGATCATCACGATCAACCCTAGGATTAGGAAAACCCATGAAAAAACACCGGAGGAGACGTGCCATAGGGTTACTCCAAGGAATCCCCAGAGGAGTTCCCTTAAAATGCTCTCACCTCGGGTTAAGGCATCTTCCGGAACGAAGCCCATGGTCAGAAGCGCCATTAGCAATGCCATCCTTCCGTCCTTTTCCACGAGCGCTGCTCCAATCCCCAGGAGAGATATCGCGACCGCAAATTTGGGATACCACGGCCACTCCTTAACTGGCTTCATGTTATCCCCTTCCTCCCATAATCGCGTGAAGGTTTAAAAATAGGTCGTTTAAGATGAGGCGGAGATGAGAATGAAGGCAATAACCGCAGAGAACCTCACGATACTCTACGACGAAAGACCGGCCCTCGAAGGGGTTAACTTTTCCCTTGATGAGGGCGAGACGCTCCTCCTTCTCGGGCCTAACGGCGCCGGAAAGACGAGCCTGCTCAAGACAATATCCTGCTTCCATAGTGAGTACTCGGGAAGACTGGAGGTCTTCGGGAGGGAACCCTGCGAGGCTCGCGAGCTTATAGGCTACGTTCCCCAGAGCCACAGCCTCAACGAGCGCGTTCCGCTCACGGCCTTAGAGGTCGTCGCGATGGGCGCCATCTACCGGAGGGGCTTCGTCCACTTCAAAATACCACGGGAGACAATGGAGCGGGCCGAGAAGGTTCTTGAGTTCGTTGGTCTGGGAGGACTCGGTGAACGCCTCTTCTCCCAGCTCTCCGGCGGTCAAAAGCAGAGGGTTCTCCTGGCGAGGGCGCTGATAAGCGATCCGAGGCTCCTCCTCCTCGATGAACCCCTCTCGGCCCTCGATCCCAGCGCGAGGGCAGAAGTCGCCGGAGTCCTCAGCAAGATAAAGTCCGAGAAGGGTCTCACGATGGTGATAACCACCCACGACATAAACCCCCTCCTCGACATCGGCGACAAGGTCATGCTGATAAACAGAAGGCTGATAGCCTTCGGAAGGCCGAAGGAGGTTCTCACAGACGAGGTCATAAAATCTGTCTACGGCCCGCTTGCCAGGGTCATTCCCGTTGGCGGAAAGCTCTTCTGCATAACCGGCGACGTTCACCTCCACAGGCACGGGGGTGGAGGAAGATGATCCCCGAGTACCTCATCAGGGCGCTCCTTGCCAGCATTATGGTGAGCGTCCTCCTCGGAATTCTAAGCCCGCTGATAAACACGAAGGGCCTGGCCTTCCTCACCCACGCGCTCTTCCACTCGCTCCTCTTCGGGGCGGTGCTGGGCATGATATTCGCCCTCCTCTTCGAGAACCTCTCGATGGTCATGCTCACGGCCCTCCTCGTTACCCTCTTTATAGTCCTCCTCATAGCGTACCTCGAAAAGCGCGGGTTCTCCCCCGATTCGGCGGTGGGGATAGTGGCGAGCTTCGTGGCCGGGCTAACGGTTCTCGGCTTCGGCGTCCTCTACAAGGTGATGGCGAGCAGGCCCTACTTTCCCCTGGGGGAGAGTATAGTCTCATACCTCACGGGCGACATCTTCCTCATCAGCCTCTCAGACCTCGAGACTCTCACGATAGGCGGAGCACTGCTGTTCTTCATCATCCTCTTCCTCTACCGGGACTTCCTCTACCTCAGCTTCGATCCAGAGGGCGTGGAGAGCTACGGGGGCAACACAACGGCCTACCTGATGGTCCTCTACGCGATAGTGGGTGCGATAGGCGCCCTCATCGTTCAGACCGTTGGCCTGATAACCCTCCAGGTGGTCGCGGTTCTGCCCGGAGCCATAGCCCTCATGGTGAGCAGTGACCTCAGAAAGGTGCTCGGGACGAGCCTCCTGGTCACCCTCGGCGTTCAGCTCTCCTCCGTCGCCCTCGCGTACATCACGAACATCCCGCCGAGCGGCCTTGCAACCATAATGCTGGGGGTCATCTACGGGGCACTTCTCTTCAGGAGGTGAAAATTTGGGAAGAAAGCTGGCCGGAATCGACGAGGCAGGACGGGGGCCTGTTATCGGCCCGATGGTCGTAGCGGCAGTCGTGCTGGATGAGGAGAACCTTCCAAGACTCTCTGAACTTGGCGTCAGGGACTCGAAGAGGCTGACCCCAAAGCGGCGCGAAAGGCTCTTTGATGAGATTATAAAGCTCGTGGATGATCATAAGCTCATCGAGCTTTGGCCGGACGAGATAGACTCCAGGGAAGGTACGCTCAACGAGTTCGAGGTCGAGAACTTCATCAAAGCTCTAAATTCGCTCAAGGTCAGGCCCGACGTTGTTTACATCGACGCGGCCGACGTCAAGGAGGAGCGCTTTGGTGAAGACATCAAAGGGGGACTGAACTTCGAGGCCGAAATCGTGGCGGAGCACAAGGCAGATGACAAGTTCCTCCCGGTTTCTGCAGCCTCGATCCTCGCGAAGGTCATCCGCGACAGGGCGATAGAAAAGCTGAAGGAGAAGTACGGGGAGATAGGTTCCGGATACCCAAGTGATCCACGGACGAGGGCATTCCTTGAGGCCTACTACCGCGAGCACGGCGAGTTTCCGCCGATAGTCCGGAGGAGCTGGAAGACGCTGAAGAAGATAGAGGAGAAGCTGAGAACGGAGGCTGAACCACGAGGGAAGAAGGGACAGAAGAGCATGGAGGAGTTCCTTAGGGGAAGGTCATAACGCAGTTGAACCTCTTGACGAGTGATCCCTCCGAAGTCCTCCAAATCCCAAACCAGCCCTCTAACTTGCAGACCTACCTGTGAGCATAATACTCATGGGCAGTTTCTGAGCTTACGGGATGTTTCCCCCTCTCCCCGAGGGACTAACTCCTCCGCACAAGCTCAATAACAGCTTCGACGTGTGGCGTGTGCGGGAACATGCCGATGAGAACGGCCCCGTCTATGAGGTATGCCTTCTTCAAACGCTTCTCGTAGTCGAGTTTGAAGGCTTTGGGGTTGCAGGAGATGTAGACGATTCTCTCAACGCCGCTCCTCACGAGCAAATCGGCCGCCTCTTTAAGTCCCTTCCTCGGTGGATCGACGATAACTGTGTCGTAGTCTCCAATCGGAGTTTCCTCGACCCTTCCGACCCTAAAGACGGCATCAACGCCGTTTATCCGGGCGTTCCTCTGCGCCATCTCCACAGCGAAGGGGTTGACCTCGACGCCCTCAACTTTAAAGCCCCTCTTAGCCAGCCACACTCCAAAGGTGCCCACTCCGGAGTAGAGGTCGAGAACCCTCTCTCCATCCGTGAATCGCTCTACGGCCTTCAGGAGGAGGGGCAGGGCGTAGCTGTTGGTTTGAAAGAACGAATTGGGATGGATTAAATAAACGACGTCCTCGATTCTCTCACGGATGTAAGGTCCTCCTGCCACAAGTTCCGCCTCACCGCGCGGGTCGTCCCTGTCGTCTCGCTTAAGACTCCAGTAGAGAGAGTTTGCGAAGGAGAAGTAGTCTTTGAATGCCCCCAGAACATCTTTTGAAGGCTCCAAGTGACCTATGAGGTTCACCATTACCTCTCCCGTGAACTTGCCCTCCCTGACCTGGAGGTAGTGAACATCGCCGGTTTTCTCCCGCAGGCTCCAGGGTTTCAGGCCGGTCTCCTCCAGAAAATCCCTGAGATAGCGGAGGTATTCGGGCGTTCTCTTCGAGAAGACCGGGCACTCTTGAAGGTCAACAGCTCTGAGGGGATTGCCGTACTCCTTGAGGCCTATTCCGTCGACTGTAACTATGAAGTTGCTCACGTTCCTGAAGCCCCAGATTTTCGGGGAGTCTTTCATTTCTGCCGTTAAGCCGGTTATCCGCTCAAAGATCTTCGACTTCAGGCGAAGCTGCTCTCCGTACCTCAACCCCTGCCAGAGGCATCCTCCGCAGGTTCCGAAGTGAGGACAGCGAGGGGTCTGCCTCAAAGGGGACTCCTCTATCAGCTCAAAATCAAGTGCAATTCTCCTTCCAAAGCGGCGTTTGCTCTCTCTAACTTTTACAACGTCTCCGGGATAGGTGAACGGCACGTAGAACCTCTTACCTCCAGATTCAAGCACACCAAGGCCGTCGTCGCTGATACCATTTACCTTGCCCTTGAGCATCATGGTATCCAGTACCGGGCAGGCTTTTTATACCTCACCCAAATCTAATCCGGTGGTGCCAATGAAGCCGAAGGTCTTCATCACGCGCAGGATTCCCGAGAACGGACTAGATCTCCTCAGGAATCACTTTGAGGTCGAGGTGTGGGAGGACGAGCACGAGATACCGAGGGAAGTCCTCCTCGAAAAGGTTCGTGAGGTTGATGCATTGGTTACAATGCTCAGCGAGCGGATTGACGGGGAGGTCTTCGACAACGCGCCAAAGCTTAGAATCGTGGCGAACTACGCCGTCGGCTACGACAACATAGACGTTGAAGAGGCCACGAGGCGCGGAATCTACATCACAAACACGCCTGATGTGCTCACGAACGCTACTGCTGACTTTGCCTGGACGCTTCTCTTGGCGACCGCTAGGAGGCTCGTTGAGGCGGATAACTTCGTCCGCTCCGGCGAGTGGAAGAGGCGCGGTGTAGCGTGGCACCCGCTCATGTTCCTCGGCCATGACGTCTACGGTAAGACCATCGGCATAGTCGGCTTTGGAAGGATAGGGCAGGCGATAGCTAGGCGCGCTAAGGGTTTCGGCATGAGGATACTCTACAACGCGAGGAGCAGAAAGCCAGAGGCCGAGAAGGAACTCGGCGCCGAGTTCAGACCGCTGGATGAGCTGCTTGGGGAGAGCGACTTCGTGGTCTTAGCCGTCCCGCTCACGAAGGAGACGTATCACATGATAAACGAGGAGAGGCTCAAGCTCATGAAGCCCACCGCGATTCTGGTGAACATAGCGCGCGGGAAGGTGGTTGACATCGAGGCGCTGGTGAAGGCTTTGAAAGAGGGCTGGATCGCCGGAGCCGGTCTCGACGTTTTCGAAGAGGAGCCGTACTACCACGAGGAGCTGTTCAAGCTGAAAAACGTTGTTCTGGCGCCGCACATAGGCAGCGCCACCTTCGGCGCTCGCGAGGGCATGGCGGAGTTAGTGGCTAGGAATTTAATCGCCTTCAAGAACGGCGAGGTTCCTCCCACTCTGGTCAACAGAGAGGCGCTGGAGGTTAGAAAGCCAGGATTCAGATATTAAGAGTTTGAATTTATCGCGGAAAGAAGTTCCTGGAATTTCTTGTAATTTTTTAATCGGTCCCATTTTTTTGAATCGGAGATTGTCTTTTTGAGAATTTTTGGCAACTGGTTTTTCTCATAATCTGAGAATATCCTTCTAATTTCAATACTCGGCTTGGGATGAGCGGGAATTTTTTGACCATACGCGTATAACAGCCATTCTTCGATTTCATATTTATTGACTATTACGATAAGTTGAGATTTTTTGAGAGCTCTCCCATGTTCTTTTTCGATTTGCTTAACCCTATTTTCATCGTTTCCGTCTCCATCAACTACGAAGATTATTTTGGAAAACCCCTTGAGTTCTATGAGTTTTAGCATCCTGTCTAGCTTTGGTGAGCATCGTTTAGGCATGGCTTTAACTTTGATGGGGAGTTGTCTATCAATGATACCCTCCTGTTTCAGCTGTTGAATTAAAATTTTGAAGAAATCTTCACCATAGGTATCTTCTGTAAGGACATAGACTCCCACCATCAAGCCCCCCAACTACTAGTTTATTCTCCAGACATTTCGTTGTACAAGATATACTCGCTCAAAGTCACTCCCTCTTCTGCAAGTATCTTTTTTATTTGCTCAGGGTTAGTAAAACGGAATGGTTTTGTTTCTCCGTCAGCATTTCTCTGAAAGATTATTATCTCTTGGGGATCTGAGAAATCCATGACGGCAGGAGAGTGAGTAGTTAAGATTGCTATTGAAGATGATGTTTTAACTTCATCAATAAAGTATCTAATAACATCAGCATGTAAAGAATTTTCCATTTCGTCAACAGCTATTATTGGGGCCTTATATTCCAGAGCAAGTTCAAGTGCTATCAATTTGTAAAGTCCGTCGGGAATTGAGGGTGGGTTCCATTCCTTCCCATTTTCATAAAATTTAATGTAAATTCTTCCATCTGTAGTTGGTTCTAAATACACTGTGCAATTAGTGCCAAATGATCTCTCTATAGCCCTCTGTATTCTTGGTGGAATCCTGCCCTTGCTACTGCTATAAAGTACTGATGCAAGATTTGACCCATCTTCAGCCAGTGTTAGTTCTTTTCTAAGTTTGACTGGCTCTCTGATAGTTTTGTAATCTAAGCGTTTTAAGATAACCGAACGGTCTGCTATAGTATATACTCCTATTGTGGCAAGTGCAAGTAGATAATAGTATCCATCAAATTCTCTAAGAGAATGTCTCAGTATTTTAAATAGTTGCTCATTTGTTTCTTCATGCCCCCTATCGGAGGAAGCTTTAAATAAGATCATTTGGATCAAATTGAGGTTATAAACATCAACTATGCTCTCTAAATGATTTATGAGGTACTTTTCGAAATTGTTTTTCACACCTTCCCCAATTATATCGGTGAACAGATCTTGTACTACGTCGATATCATTTGTGAATTTCAACGTATCACTAACCGAGTCCAAAAGGAATCCATCAAATTCTACTTTAACTACTGGATTCTTCATCAACTTTTTGAAATATTCCTGTTTTAGGATTTTTAACTCATTAAAAAGCTCTTCCTCTGCCATTTCAATGATATCTTTTGTTTTCAATTCGGGATTGTACTCTCCTCTATCCTTAAGAAGCTGAACGTAACTATCATATAGATATCCTCTAGGAACAAGGAACCTCCATGGAATGTATGCTTTCCCTTTCGAGATTTTTTTCAAAATTTTCTCGAGTTCCTTTTTTTCAAAAAAGACAATTGCAGAATTTGGCTCTATTCTAATTTTTATTGTATTTGGAATCTCTATCTCCTCTTGAAGTATTGAAAATGATCCTCCCCTCCCTGAAACCGTAATAGAATACCTAGCAGGGGTTTTTACCCTGCCGCGTTTTACTGTATATTCAAATCCAATGGTTATTGGAAGCCTTTCATCCCTACTCCAGACAACATTATCGTATCCCCACCAATCTAGGAATGGGTTTACTTCTTTTCCCCTAAGAAAGTCAACAGTCTTCTTAAATAGCTTCAGTGCTTCTATTAGGTTAGTTTTTCCAGAACCATTTTTCCCTACAATTATATTTACTTTGTTTAGGTCCAGTTTGAAATCTTTGAGACTTTTGAAGTTTTTAACCCATGTTTTTCTCACGACAACTTCTACCTCAGGTTGCTCCATACCTCTCCCTCATGTCCTTATTTAAAATAATGTCCTTTTAATAGTTTTGCAAATCTTTTAGCGTCGGCGCACATGTTCGAGTTGTTGAAGAAGACGAAGCTCTCCGAACGGTTCCAGCCGAGAACCCTCTCCTTTACTCTCTCCAGCTCCTCTTCGCTGTAGGAGTGCCTGTAGATTATCCGCCCTTTCTCATAGCGGCCGTGAAGTCGGTAGTAGTTTACGTCTCCGTTGTGGAGTGGAATCCTGACGAGCGGGTCTGTGACGTCTATCACGTCGAACTCCCTCACGAAGCGCTTGATCCCTTCCTCGCTCCAGCCCCTCAGCTCGACCGCTATCTCGAAGTCCTTCCTCTCCGCTCTCTCGAAGAACTTCTCCGCGTTGGCAAAGCTCTCCTCGCTCTCCTTAAAGCTCCTCGGCAGCTGGATGAGTATGAACCTCACCCCCAGAATCTCGGCCTCCCTCAGCGTTAAACGCCAGAAGTGGAGCACCTCACTGTTCGGCCTGAGCAGGCCGACTCCTCTGCCCGGCTTTACGTTGCTCCTCCGCCAGGTGGGGCTGTTCAGGGGATGCGCTACCCCCTGGAAGGCCTTGATGGAAAAAGTGAACCCTTCAGGAGCCTCTTTCCTCCATCTTTCGAGGGTCTTCTCCTGGAGTATCCTGTAGAAGGTCCCCTGAACCTCCACCGCGTCGAAGTCGCGGTAGTACTTCGCGTGAGCTTCGCAGAAGCCGCAGGTTCCGACCCTTATCATAGCCGTCACTCCAGCGGCTCCCTCCCGTACCGCAGGAAGTCGAGGAAACGCTCGTCCTCTCCAACGAGGGCACTCAGCACAGCGTTGACGTAGGCGTCGAACTCCTTCTTCTTTATGACTACGGAGTGGTGGGCGTACTCGAGAGGTATAACGTACTCGTCCTCGGCAACGGAGAGTATCTCCGCCAGCGTCCTCTCGAAGTCCTGCCTCTCCGGAACCTCGAGGAGGTATATCAACCCGCCGTCGGCGAAGCGGACGTAGGCCGGCCTTATCCTTGCCCCGGTGATCTTGCCGCCCTCCATGATCAGAGTCTCCCTGAGGTTCTGGAGCCTTCCTTGCGCCATTATCTCAGCGACCAGCTTTGGAAAGCCGCCCTTCGGCTCCTTCAGGTAGCTGAACTCCAGGTAGCCCCTCTCGTCTGAGAGAGAAGCGACAACGGGAGTATCGACTATCATCGGTGTGCCCTTGAGCCTGTCCCCCTCGCGCATCTTCACGGCCTTCACAACGTCGGCCTTGTAGAAGGTCTTCGCGATGGCCGCTATCCTTCCCCCGAGGAGCCTGTCGAGGGCGTGGAGGTACTCGAGGTACTCGAAGAGGACTATTAAGTCTTCTTTGTCGTTGACCCACCAGAAGCTCTCCCTTATGCTCCTCGCCCCGCGCTTCATGAGGATCGAGAATATCTCCTCACCGTTCCATCCCCTCGACGGAAGGGAGAAACCGTTTAAGACGCCGCCCTCCTCCAGCTTCTCCCGCCACTCGACCCACTGCTCGTCGAGAAAGTCGAGGAACTCCAAAGCCGCGTTGAGGAGCTGTTCCCCGTGCTTTCCGTAGAGCTCCTTCGTCGTCGACGTCACGTAGGTCGGCGGCGTGATTATGGCGCTGCTTATCGTCCCGTCCATGAGTACAAGATCGGCGCCGAGTTCGAGCATCATCGCGCCCATCCTCTTCTCCAGGATGTCCATGTGGATTCTAACGCGCTCGTCGACGCTTTTGTAGGGGAAGACCATGCCGATGTCGTTCCAGTAGTAGAGCTTCTCCCCGATGGCCGAGGCGGAGACGGCGTAGATTATCGCCCCGCTGAGGCGCTTCATCATCCTGCTGCCGTCTATGGCGTAAACTCTCGCCTCCCTTGGCTTCGGAAGGGGTCTCCACTCGAAGTGCTTCCCAACTGCCTCCTTGAGTCTCCCAACGTCCCGTAGGCTCTTCAGGAGGAACTCCCTGATCTCCCTGACGTGAACGTCGCTAATACGCTCCAAGGCTCTCGACCTCCACCCTGCTCTTTCCTCCGACGTTCTCCACACGGATAACGTAATCGGCGGCGTCCTTCAGCTCCTCGTCGTGCGAGACTATTATTACCTGCGGTATCTTCCTGAGCTGGCTCGAGATTATCTCCACGAGCTTCTTCCGCCTCTCCTCGTCGAGGAAGGGCGTCGGCTCGTCTAAAATCAGTAGCTCAAGGTTCCCCACCTTGTAGAGCGATAACGCCAGGCGGAACGCCAATCCGAGCGCTATCCTCTCGCCGCCGCTCAGGAACTCCAGACCGACCTCGTTGCCCGCGTAGAGCACCTTCAGCTCTATCCTCTCCTTCCCGTACTTCCTCACGCGCCTGAGCTTTATTCCCTGGTACTTGCCCTCGGTCATCTCGGAGAACGTCTCACCAGCTAGCTTCTGGACCTCCTCCAGTCCGCGAAGCTCCTCCTCAGCTTTAAGCCTCGCGACCTTCTCCTTGAATGCCGTTATGTCCGCTATGACCTTATCGACGGTCTCAAGCTCCTTTTCCGCTTCTTCAATCTCCTTCCTCTTGGCCTTCAGCTCGTCGAGGAGCTTCATGACCTCGTTTCTCAGCTCTTCGGCACCCTTCAGCTCCGCCCTCGCCTTCTCAAGCTCCCTCGCGCTCTCTAGGTACCTCTTTTCGGCTTCCTTGTAAGCCTCCTCCGAGAACTCCTTTGAGAGCTTTTCTATTTCCGCCGTCAGCTCTCTGGACTCTTTCCCCAGATTTTCAAGGGTCTTGACGCTCTCCTCGCGCTTCTTCTTTAGCGCGTCGAGCCTCTTCCTGGCCCTCTCAAGCTGCGCTGGAACGTCCTTCAGGGAAAGGTACTCGCGGTAGGCCGGCTCGAGTTCTTTGAGGCGTTCCTCAACCTCATTGAAGGAGTCGAAGCCCTCGGCCTTCAGCTTCTCCCCTACTTCCCTTTTCTTTATCTCAATCTCAACGAGCCGCTTTTCTATCCGCTCGAGCTCTTTCCTGGCGTTCTCAAGCTCCTCAATCTCCTCCCTGAGGTGCCTCAGCTCCTTCTTTATCTCGATGAGCCGCGCCTTGGTATTTTCAAACTCCTCCGCGGCCTTCTCAAGCTCCTCCAGATCGTACTTGGAAAGCCTCCCCTCGACCTCCCTCAGCAGGTCGGCGGTCTTCTTCAGCCTTATGAGCCTCGGCTCCCTCTCGATGGCCTCTCTAAGCTCAGGCTCCCTTTCCCTGAGCTTCTCCAGCTTCTTTTCTAAGCGCTCCAGCTTCTTCTCGATGGAGGTTATTTCGGCGTCGTATTCTCTCTTTATCTCCTCCTCGTCGTGCTCCTCGATGGGCCTCTTGCACAGCGGGCATACCTTGGCACCTTCGAGCTTCGAGAGGTTCTCAACGAGACTATCCTTTTGCCCTTTGAGGCTCGCCATCTCCTCCCTTATCCTCGCCATCTCCTGGCGGAGTTTTTCCAGCTCTTCCTTCGCCTTCTCGACGGACTTCAGCCCCTCTTCGATTTCCTCCGGCGCGGTTCCGGCCTTCTCAAGCTCCTTCCTGTACCTCTCCGCTTCCGCCTGCAACTGAAGGGCGCGCTGGTAGAGGGAGTTCTTCCGCTTCAGCTCCTCATAGGTCTCCCTGAGGGCCTTTTCCTCCTTCTCCAGCCCGGCTATCCTTGCGGAGACCTCGTCGATTTTAGCGGCCCTTTCCTCTAGCGCCTTTTTCTTTTCCCTCAGCCGGGCTTCCGAGACTTCAAGCTTCGCAAGCTCGTCCTTGAGAGAGAGAAGTGACTTCAGCTTGAGGTATTCCTCCACGAACGGCCCAAGCTCCCTCAGGCGGGCGAGCTTCTCCTCAAGCTCCGCTATCTCCTTCTCCACCTCGGAGATCTGCCCCTCGTAGTCCTTTATTCTCTCCCTCTCGGCCCTTATCCTCTGCTCGAGGACTGCCTTCCTCCTCTCCAGTCCATCAAGTTCTTCCTTCAGGGCCTTGAGCCGGCCGTATTCTCTCTCCGCCTCCTCGAATTCCTTCTCGAGCTTCCTTACCCTCTCCCTCAGCTCGCTTATCCTCCTCAGCGTCTCGGAGAAGCGCTTCTCGGCATCGCGGAGGCTCTCCTCAACCTCTGCCTTCCTCTCGATGAGCCTGCCAAGGTATTCCTTTTTCTTCCGGAGGTCCTTTATCACCTCCGCCGCGTTCCTCTCGGCGTTCTCGTAGTCCTCTATGCCAAGAACCTTCCTCAGAACCTTCTCCATTACCTCGCGGTTCGTGATTATGCCCTCTATCTCGCCCTGCCTTATGTAGAGGGCGTTGGTGAAGACCTGTATCGGGTAGACGTTCCGCTCCACCCAGCGGGCTATGTCCGAGCTCTTCTCCGCTATCAGAGAGCCGTTCTCTAAAAGCTCACTCTTCTTGGTGTCCCTCACGATTCTGTATGCCTTTCCACCGTGCTCGAACTCCAAAGCAAGCTCTATGCCGCCCTTCGCGTTGACCCGCGTGTTGGCCTGGAGGTAGCCCCTGGGGAAGCTCGGGTGCCCCATGTAGAGGGCCGCGAAGATCGCCTCGAGGATCGAGCTCTTCCCGGCACCGTTCTGGCCTATGAGGAGGTTTATGCCGTCGCTGAACTCGACCTCGCTCTTCTCGTGCGCCCTGAAGTTCTTGATCTTAATCCGCCTTATCCTCACGGCTTATCCCTCCTGAGCCAGGCGTCGAGGCTGGCCGGATTCTTGGGTTTGGGAACGGGCTTCTTTTCGCCTTTCTTCCCTTCCTTTCCGGGCTTATTTGTCTCTGGAGATTTCTTTTCCCTCGGCGGTTTTTTGGGGGCTTTTTCCCCGGTTTCTGCCGTTTTCTCCTTCTCCGCCTCCGGTGCCACTTGAGACTTCTTCGGGACCATAGCCTTTGCTGGTATCCCCTTCTCGTACTTCTCCATCAGCCAGGAGACGAATTCTGGAAGCCCCTCCGAGAACTCCCTCGGTTCAACGCGGAGGTGCATCAAAAGCTCCCTCTCCCAATCCGTGAACAGCTCCTCCTCGTTCAGCCTCTCCTTGGAGAGAACAGCCTCCCCGACGACCCTGCTCCTGAAGGTGTAGTACCTGATTCCGGAGTCCTTGAGCAGATCGTTGAACTCCACCAGGGCAATCCCGCCCTTAACCGTTCCCTCAAGCGTTATCACCGCAATAGCGTCCTTCGGGATGAGCGAAGAAACTTCTTCAACCTTCCTCCTCAGCTCGACCTTGCTCTCGCCCTCGACCCTCACTGAGTAGAAGGGCCTCGCATCGACCTCCACGAACTCTGGCTGGAAGTCCTCAACGATGTAGAACCCTTTAGCTTCGCGGTTCTCGATTACCTTCGGCTTTTTATCTCTGGTGGAGTAGCGGATTATGTGGCTCGCCTCCCTGACTTCGGTTCTCTCCAGGGAGCCGGGGTAAGCCAGAGGGCCGCTTAAACCCGTTTGGGAAGGCTCTGCTATCCTCCTGACGTGAATGTGCCCGAGGGCGTAGTAGGAGAACCCATCCGGAAGCTCGCTCAGCCTCAAATCGAAGGCGTCCTGATAGGGCGTGTCCTTGGCGAGGTAGTCGATTGCCTGGTGGAGCATGAGAATTCCCTTCTTCCCCTTGAAGAGCGCCCTGAGGACGTTGATCGCCCCGTCGTTCCTTATGAGCTGCCAGCGCGTGTGGTGCCTTAGCCCGTGGATTTCAATGTCTCCAACCCTGCCCCAAACTAAGTGGCGGTTCTCTGAGAGCCTCTTGCTTTCCTGGAACTCGCCCCTCCTCGGCTCCCTCTTGAGGCCGACGGTGTATATCAGTCCGAGGTGCTCAAGGAGGTCGAAGACGGAGGTTTCCCTTATGGTCTTGTCGTGGTTGCCCTCTATCGCGAAGACCGGAATTCCCTTCCTCCTCGGCAGCTCGAGAACCTCAACGGCATCGCGTATCGTCCTCGGCGACGGCCTGCTCACGTGGAAGAGGTCGCCGGCGATGAGTATGAAGTCGACGTTGGCCTTCACCGACTTCTCGATGGCCTCGCGGAAGGCCTTCAGGTAATCCTCGTAGCGGAAGGGTTGGTTGAACTGCTCCCTGCCAAGGTGGACGTCAGCGATGTGCGCGAACTTCATAGCGACACCTCACAGCGGGAGGGCCTCTATGGCCTCCTCTTCCGTCACGTTCTCTTCCTCGTCCTTCCCTTCGAGCCACTCGGCAACGATGTCTATGTCCCCGCCGCCGTAGTGGCCCTTGAAGTCCCTCTCGAAGCTGTATATCTTCACCATCGCGGGAATCGTTATCGCGTAGCCGACTATCACCGCTTCGCCCACTCCGAGGGAGGCAATGTCCCCGAGCAGGTCCTCGCTTATCTGCTCGCTCGCCTGCTGCACGTAGCGCTGGTCGTTCGGCTCGACGAGCTTGAGGATGATCTTCGTGTTGGTCTGGCTCAGTATATCGTCGTCGAGCTTCTTTGGCCTCTGGGAGACTATACCCAGTCCAACACCGAACTTTCTCCCCTCGCGGGCAATCTTGCCGAGCCAGAGCGTCGCGGGGTTCTTCTCGCCCCTCGGTGCGAATATGTGCGCCTCCTCTACGATGACGAGCAGGGGCTTTTTCACGGCAGGGTAGGCATCGAGTATCTCCCTCGCGGTGGGCCTGTCGTTCGTCCTGAGGGCCTTTATGTACTCGATGCGGTTCTTGAGGATTCCGCGCAGGACGAAGCTCGCAAGGGTTATCATCTGCTCCTCTTCCATGCCGCTCAGGTCTATGACGTTCACCATACCTGGCCTTATCTCGCTGAGAACGTTAATCGGACTTATGAACTCGCCGAAGTTGGCGCGAAGCTCGCTCAGGTAGTCCTTCAGCCTTATCAGGGAGTCGAGGTCCTTCGCCTGTATCTTCCTCGGCGTCTCGATACCCTTCTCGTCGTAGTAGTAGATGACCTTGTCGTCGGTGTTCTCGTAAATGCGTATCCACTCTTCTATCTTGTCCTCCATCGCGTTGATGAAGTCCATTCCGCCGACGACACGCCCGTTCCTGCGCATCTCCTCTCTAACCGTCCTGTAGACCAGCCCCAGGAAGCGCCTCTGAAGGCTGGCGTTCTCCGCTATGCCGAGCAGTGTTGCCAGCTCGCTGAGCCTTATCCTCCCTGGATCAATCGTGGCCTTTATCGGGTTGACGCGGGCGCCGGGCCAGCTCAGGTGCCTGTACTCGCCGTGCGGGTCGAGTATGACGACGGTGGCGTTGACGTTGCTCACCAGCTCCTTCGCGAGAACCGCTATCGTGTTGGACTTTCCGGCGCCGGTAACTGCTAAGACCGCGAAGTGCCTCGAAACGAGCCTGTTGGCGTCGAGCTTCACCTCAACCTTCTCCCTAGCTATGAGCCTTCCGAGCCTTATGTGCCCCTGGGAGAAAATCCTCTCCAAATCCTCGTCTCTCGCTAGATAGACCTTCTCACCCGGCTTTATCGGGACGCGGTTTGGAGCGGGCTTCGCCAGGAACTCCCTATCGGCGGTTCTCAGCACTCCCAAAACTTTCGCCGTCGCGAGTATTTCCTCGCTCTTGTCGAGGACGCCCTTCGAGAAAACGTTGACTGTCTTTTCCACGTAGTCGTAGCTCCCCCTCCCGGCATCCATCAGCCAGTTGACGTTCCTTATCGACTTCAGAAGTGCCAGAACCTCGTCACCGTCTCTGTTTCTCGCTATCAGAAACTCCCCGAAGCGGGGAAGCTCGTTCCTCGGGTTAACTATGAACGTGAAGTGGTCGGTGGTCGATTCACCGAACACGATTCCAACGGGGTTATCACGCTCCATATTACCACCTTTAGTTGATTTCCCCGGCAGGAACAAAAACCTTTCGCCCGAAACCGCAACCCCTAAAAGCCATCCAGCGGAGGTTCTTCCATGGAGAACGCCGGAAGAATCCTCCTCGTCACCGGCAGGCTCGCCGAGCCGCTCGTCAGGAAGTACAGTAAGGGTTGCGACGTCTTCGTTACCCCTGTGAGCGTCGCGGCCTTCCTCACGCCGGAGCTTATCGCCCGCTACCTCAAAAAGGCGGGAATCCGGAGTGAGGACTACGACCTGGTTCTAATCCCCGGCCTCGTTCGTGGCTCCGCTCAAATCATCGAGGACGAGCTTGGAATCCCGGCATTCAAAGGGCCGAGGAACGCGATGGACATACCGCAGGTTCTCAAGGCCTTAGGAGAGGGCTTCAAGCTGAGCAAGGAAAAGCCAGCCGACGACCTCTTCTCGGTCGGCGCTCTCAAGAAGGTGGAGGACATAAGGAACAGAACGCGGAACAAGCGCTACATTGAGAAATCCCTCAAAAAACCCTGGAACGTTCTCATTGGGAACCTGCCAGCTGGAAGGGACTTTCCGGCCCGGATTCTCGGCGAGGTCGTCGATGCTCCGAAGCTGGGCGTAGAAAAGACGGTCGAGAAAACCATCTACTACCTCCGCGAGGGAGCTGATGTAATCGACATCGGCATGGTTGCCGGGGAGACCAACCTCCACTTCATCGAGGAAATACCGGAAATCCGCGAGAGGCTGAAGGAGAAAGGCTTCGACGTTCCAATAAGCATAGACTCGCTCAATACCACCGAAATCAAGAAGGCCTTGGACTACGCGGACCTCTTCCTCAGCGTCGATGGGGGAAACGTTGAGGAACTCGTGACGGAGAAGCCGGTCGTTCTAATCCCGACGAACCAGAAGGAGGGCTTCTTCCCAACGAAGCCGAGCGAGCGCGTCGAGTTCCTTGAGAGACTGAAGGAGAAGGCCTTTGATTTGGGATACAAGATGGTTATCCCCGACCTAATCCTAGAGCACGTGCCCCACCTGGCACGCTCCATCACGGCTTTCCAGCTCTACCGTGAGAGGAACCCCGATGACATGCTTTTAGCGGGCATTGGGAACGTCGTGGAGCTTTACGACGCCGACAGCGTTGGCATGAACGCTTTGCTGGCCGGAATAGCGAAGGAGCTTTCAATAAACCTCCTCCTTACAACAGAGGTGAGCACTAAGGCGAGAGGCTCGGTGAGGGAGCTGAGGAGAGCGATAGACATGAACCTCTTTGAGATGCCAAAGGATTTGGGCTTCGACCTCCTGATTCTTAAGGAGAAGCGGGCGAGCGAATGGCGGTTCGAGCCTGCTGAAAAGGTCATCGAAGCTGAGGAAAGGCCAGTCGAGCTTGAGCCAATTTACTTCCGGATCTGGGTTGAGAACGGGAAAATCTGGGTGAACGCCCACCGCGGGACTGAGGCCGTTCTTACGATAGTGGGCGACGAGCCGAACGCGATAATCGACACCATCTTGGAGCACTTTGAGATAAGCCCGAGGCACACCTTCTATCTCGGCCGGGAGCTTGAGAGGGCTAAGACAGCCTTAAAGCTGAGGCGGAGCTATGTCCAGGAGGTTGAGCTTTTCGGGGAGTTTTATTCTGAGGAGAAGCGCTGATCAAGGGTTCTTCCCGATATGAACCGACCCGGAAATGCCAATCTCAAAACCGTAAAAGCCTTTTGGAGAAGGCCCAACATTCTACGGTGGTGACATGCGCGTCCTTGAGCTGGCGAAGAGGCGGAAGACCGTGAGGCAGTTTCTCCCCGACAAGCCGCCGAAGGAGGATATTCTAAAGGCGATAAAGGCCGCAAAGGAAGCCCCATCCGGGATGAACGCCCAGCCCTGGCGGTTCGTGGTGATCGACGACGACTGGCTGAAGGGTAAAATACGGGAGGCCTGCGAGGCCGAAGAGGAGAAGTTATACTCAAGGACAAAGGGCGACCTCATGGCCTGGCTGAACGCTAAGGGGTTCAGGCCGGAGAAGCCCTTCCTGAGCGAGGCACCCTACCTCATCCTCGTCTTCGGGCACACGAAGGCGCCATACTGGCTCCAATCGACGTGGATAGCCGTCGGATACTTGCTTCTTGCCCTTGAAGAACTCGGACTCGGCACGGTGACCTACACACCGCCGAACCCCAAACCCATCGAGGAACTACTGAAGGTTCCTCCGGAGTACAAGCTCCAGACGATTCTGCCGGTCGGCTATCCAGCCGATCCAAAGCCGAAGTACGAGAGGAGGGAGCTGGAGGAAATTGTCAGCTTCAACGGCTTTTAGCTTCCTCTAACAGGGTCTCAACAAAGACCGAAACGTTCTCGACGTCCCTTCCGACCATAACGAAGTCAAAATCCCCGTATTTTCTCCGGTAGTTCTCGATAAAGAGCTCGTCGTTTAAGGTATCCCCAACGTAAACCCCTTTCTCGCCCCTAACAAGTCTCCACAGAAGGTCAGGGTTAGGTTTAAGGCCGAGTTCCCTCGTTACGGCTTTCTCAAAGCGGAAGCCGAGGATTTTCTCAGCGAGCCTAAGTTCAAGCTCGTTCCTTCCGGTTACAACGCCGATTTTGGTTATCCTTCCGAGTTCCTCAAGGAGTTCGGGACTTATCAGGGGTTTTTCCCGTTTCCAGAGGCCGGGAAAATCAAAGAGCCTGCCGGGATAGGCATTTCCGAGGTAAAACGTGTTGAAGACCCTCTCTATGCTCCCCCGGTGTATCTCGAAGCCAAACCTTTCCCGCACCCAGTTGATGCCTTCCCCCGGTGGAAACTCGTTGACAAGGTTCTCCAAGTCGCCGGAGAGGGAAAAGAGGATTAGCGCCTCGCTCACCTTGAAGTCATCACCGAACGACCCCTTTGAGCGGAGCTTTCTTATCAGTTCA
>JALVWX010000017.1 GCA_027023165.1 Thermococcus sp.
AATGGTGCCGAGGAAGACGAGAAGGAATCCGACCAGGATGAGGGCGATGCCCGCGGTTATGAGCGTATTCCCGTCCATACGTTACCCCATCCGCGGGGGGCTTTTAAAGCTTAACGCACCCAAAGGGTTAAAACCCGCGCCGAGAAAACAGGGCCATGCTCGTGCTCGTTGACCTCGACGACACCCTCTGCAACACGTGGGAGGCCGGAAAGTACAGCATCCTTCGCCTCCTGCCGTACCTCCTCAGAAGGAGGAAGTTCAGGGCGTTTTTCTACATCGTCACCGCGCGCTACCGCGAACTCGAGCAGTCGCGAGAGTTCCACACGCTTGACTTCGACAAGCTCGTTGAGAGGGCCATGGGAAAGGTTTACTCCAAGATCCGTCCGGAGGAGCTTGAGGAGATAACCGAGCTGATAGACAGGGTCTTCTTCTCGAACCTCCGGCTTTATCCCGATGCCCTAGCGTTCCTCCGCGGCGTGAAGAAAATGGGTGCGAGGCTCGTCCTGGTCACGGACTCCTCAAGCAAGTGGCAGAGAAAAAAGCTTGAATACCTAAGGATAAAAGACTACTTCGATGCGCTCATCATAAGCGGCGAGACCGGCCACAGCAAGCTTGAGCCGCACAACTTCAGGCTCGCGAGGCACCTCTTCCCGGACGATGAAATCTACATGGTGGGGGACAGGGACGACACGGACATGAAGGGCGGGAAGAGCATAGGGGCCACAACGATACTTGTCAGAAGGGGTTACTTCAGTGGCAGGCTCGCGAAACACGCGGACTACGTTGTTGGTAGCCTCATCGAGGCACTGGAGGTGATCAGACGTGAGCACGAAAGGCATAAAAAGCGAGATTAAACGGAAGTCCCTACACCTAACGGGCCTTCTCGTCCCCCTATCGTATCACCTCTTTGGAAGGGAGCTGACGCTCACCTTCATTGCCATAGCCTTCTTTGTCTTCGTTGTCCTCGAGCCGTTTAGAATCATCGAGGAACTCAGGGACAGGATAAAGAAAAGGCTGAGGATATACGTCGATGAGGACGTCTTTGAGAGGATGGAGGAGATTGAGAGGCGCATCGACGAGATAACTAGGGAGCACGAGCGCTACCGCGTCGCGGCTCACATCTACTTTGCCGCCGCTTCCTTCGCAGTAGTCTACTTCTTCCCCCGGGAGGTAGCGGTCGGGGCGATAAGCGTTGCGACGGTTGGAGATGCCCTCGCCGCGATAGTCGGCAAATCCCTCGGAAGGCACCGCTTCTCCAACGGAAAGAGCCTTGAAGGCAGTCTCGCCTACTTCCTGTCGGGACTCGCGATACTCTGGCCGCTCGTCGGACTTCCGCTTGCCCTCGTCGGCTCGCTGGCGGGAACGCTTGCGGAGTTCTACAACCTCCCCCCAGACGACAACTTCTCGAACCAGATTAGCGTGGCCCTGGCGGTGTACCTGGTCCAGGCACTATTCTGAAGGGATAACAGGAACAGCAGAAGCGCGAAAAACCAGAAAACAGAGAAACGAAAGGGGAAGATCACCCTATGGTGACCGTGGCGAACTGGGTGAATTTATCAACGTCGCCCCACTCTTGGCCGGGTTCCTTGTCTTTCACGGCATCTTGGAGCGGGAGGCTGTCGACGGCGGAGTCACCGACGCCCTGGCCGGTAACGTAGGCGACGACGCTGAGCTGCTTCGGCTTTCCTCCAAGTTCACTCCACGGAATCGCTATCTCAAGCGTCTGGAGTCCGTCCTGTGGGCCGCCGGTGTAGTTGTAAAAGCCTATCCACTGAAGGTCGCGGTACTCCCAGCCGGTTCCGTTCCATATGGCCAGCTGGGCGGTGGTTATCGTGCTGGTTCCCTTGTCGCCGAAGAACTCTCCGTTCCAGAAGAAGTAGAGCTGTGCATCCACTCCCCTGCTGAAGTCTATCTTCTTACCCCAGCTATCCTGACCGGAGGTGTAGCCGCCATCCCTGTAGTCGAGTGAGATTCCGTAGGCGACCCTCCAGGAGGCCTTGTTCTCGGTGGTGAGGGCTATGTAGAGGAACTGGTCGTCGTAGTCAACGTAGAGCGCCTTGAGGTTAGCCCCCTCTTGGCCAAAGCCGGTGTCGTCAACCGCCACCGGGGCGACCTTCCAGTCATCGAGGTTGCCGTCGATGGTCTTGGTGAGGTTCTTGGCAAGCTCCTTAAGGTACTCCTCACGCTCGAGCTGTCCGCTCTGTATCTTCTTGAGGAGGGCCTCCATGTCGGCAACGACCTGCTTCATGCCGGTGTAGGCCCTGAATATCTTGAGCGATGCCATGAAGGCGTAGCCCTTGTTGTCTATGAGCGAAACCCCCTGGTTGTACTCCCTGAGCAGGTCAGCGGCCCTGTTTTCGAGCGCCCTAAGCTGCTCAGAAGTGTTGCCGGGCAACCCGGTGTCCCGTATCTCCTTGTCGAGGTCGGTGTACTCCTGGTAGTACCTCTTGAAGGTGGTCGTGCCGTAGTACTTGTTCGTGGCTATGAAGCCCTTCCAGAAGGTCTGAATCTGAATGAGCTGGCGCACCTCCTGGTAATCGACGGTGGTGGCGTGGGTTATGAAGTTGCCAAGCTCGACCTGGACGTAGTAGTCGATGTAGTCATCCGCCACCTCGCTCTTCGTGTCCTTGTCGCTGATGGTGTCAACGACGTCGCTCTTGTCGTCGTTGGAGAACGGATCGCCAAAGTTCCAGACGCCGTTGCCGTAGCTGAAGCCAGTTGCAACCTGGAAGTTCAGCTTCTTAGCATTTCCAAAGACGCTGAGCGGAATCCTTACCTCAACGGTGTTCTTCGAGAGGTCAACACCAACGAGGGCACCCTCGACCGGAACGATGTTCCCCGATGGGTCAACGAAGTAGAGGAGCGACCTCTTGCCTGTTCCAGCCTCTGAGACGGCCTTGGTCTCGCCCTTGTACTGGTCACTGCAGAGGTTTATGGCCATCTGGAGGTCCCACTGGAGTGGCGTTAGAGTGTCCATCTCGCCAGCGAGCCAGCTCGCGCCACCCTTCTTGAAGTCCATCGGAACGGCTATGAAAGTGGCACCGTTGTCGCCTATCTTGATGTTGCTCATGTTCCTGAACTCGAAGAGGAAGTAGGCGTACTTGTCGTCTGTCGTGAAGCCGACCTCCGTGAGGTCAGCGTGAGCGGAGGTTCCTCCGGGCAGATACTGATCCTTCTCGGTCCTCTGGTCGCCGACTGCGTCAGTCCAGAGGGCGATGCCGTTCTTTACCTCGAGGGTGTTGGGGCTTCCCGGGGAAATCTTCCAGTCGTCCGGGTTGCCGTCGACGTCTATTTTGCCAACCCACACAACGCTGACGTTCATCACGAACTCGTTGTTGCTCTCGCTGGCCTCGGGAACCCTGTTCTCTGGATCAACAACGGCCTTTACGGTGTAGGTTCCGGTCTCGTTGGGCGTCCAGTTGAAGGTGAACCACTTCTCCTCGCCCGGCCCGAGGCTCACGGTTTCGTTGAGTACCAACGTGTCGTTGACGTAGGCGAGGACCGTGGCGTTGTCAGCGGGGAGGGAACCCTCGTTCTTTACGGTAACGTTGTAGATGGCGGTTCTGTTGAGGCCAACGACGGAGGGACCAGAAACGGCCGTCGTCAGGTCTGCCATGAGGAACCAGTTTTCCTCAGCGAGATTCGTGAATACATCTACATCCCCCCACTCGGAGTTAATGTCCGCGTAGTTGATGGCAGGATCGACCGGCAGGCTGTCGACTGCACTGCTTCCGTCCCCACCGGCAACCCACGAGATGACCGCGAACTTCTGGCGCTTTCCACCGAGTGCGCTCCAGGGGATGGCTATTTCAAGGGTCCTGAGGCCGGTAGAAGTGTTTCCAGTGTAAGCGAACTTTGCCCCAACATCTGCAAGGCTCTTATAATCCCATCCACTTCCAGTCCATGTGATGAAGTTGTCTGTGCCCATTCCAGAACTCCCGCTCCACCAGAAGTAAAGCTCGTAGTCGATGGCATAATCCCCGCCGAAGCCTATCTTCCTTCCCCACGCGTCGGAGGGGTCGCTTCCGCCGGTGTAGCCGTTTCCGCTTCCCGGGTCAACATCTATTCCAAAACCGTATGCAACATCCCAGCTTCCGGTGTTGTTGGTTGTGATCGCGAGGTAGAGGTAGTCGTTGTCCCAGGAGACGTAGAGCTTTCCAAGGTCAGCACCGGCGAGGGTGTTGTACCTGCCAACCGCGACCACTTCGTAGGAACTCCAGTCGCTCAGGTTTCCGTCTATGGTTTTTGGTCTGACTGAAAGAACCGCCATGTTGGAGAAGACGTCGACATCTCCCCATTCGGAGCCGATGTCGGAGTAGTTTATCGCAGGATCAACTGGAAGGCTGTCAACGGCTGAACCCCCGCCTCCAGTTATCCACGACATCACTGCTACTTTTTCAGGCATACCACCGAGTGCGCTCCAGGGGATGGCTATTTCAAGGGTCCTGAGGCCGGTAGAAGTGTTTCCAGTGTAAGCGAACTTTGCCCCAACATCTGCAAGGCTCTTATAATCCCATCCACTTCCAGTCCATG
>JALVWX010000018.1:0-3422 GCA_027023165.1 Thermococcus sp.
CTCCCTCTCACAGGCCAAAGCGGTTCTGGGCTTCGTGAGGGACAACTTTCAGATAAACGGAAAGACCGACGTTTACGTCTCGAAGAGCGGGGATTCCTACACGGTCAAGGTGACGACGCCCTACGGGAGCGCGGATGGTATCGACAAGAAGACCGCCTTCTACGTCAAAATTATGGCCTCGAAGATGTCTCAGGACGTTTTAAACGGCGTAAAGCTCACGCTGAAGCTCCTGAACGGCGATGGAAGGGAAATCTTCTCGGCGGAGAGCAAATACGCCTACATCGAGTCGAACGGGATAACCGTCTGGTACGCGGGCGTTAGTGCCGATGATGCGCAGAAGGTTCTCGACTACGCGGTTTCCGTCGCGGGAAGCGGTCCCTGGGACCTCTTCATCGACGGGAGCAACCCCTACACGGTTAGCGCGATGAGTTCGTTCAGCAGTAATGAGGAGATAGGAGACGCAGAGGGCACCTACAGGAAGATGGTCTCCGACCTCTCGGAGAGGCTCGGCGGAAAGGTCGTCCTCAGGGTTCTAAGTCCGGACGGCGATGAGATCGCTTCCTTTACGAGTTAGGTTTTTCTCTTCGCTCCCTTTTTTCTCGAAAACGTTATATTCCCCCGCCCCCAAATGGATCCATAACTCTCACGGGTGGTCACAATGGGGAAGTACTTCGGAACCAGCGGCATCAGGGAGGTCGTTAACGAGAAGCTCACGCCGGAGCTGGCACTGCGCGTTGGAAAGGCCCTTGGAACCTACCTCAATGGGGGAACCGTCGTCGTTGGAAAGGACACGCGAACGAGCGGCGAGATGCTGAAGAACGCCCTCGTAAGCGGGCTTCTCTCCGCCGGTGCCGAGGTCATTGACATAGGTTTGGCCCCAACGCCCCTTACCGGCTTTGCCATAAGGCTCTATGGGGCGGATGCGGGCGTAACCATAACCGCCTCCCACAATCCGCCGGAGTACAACGGGATAAAGGTCTGGCAGCCGAGCGGAATGGCCTACACGCCGGAGATGGAGGCGGAACTCGAGGCGATAATCGACTCCGGGAACTTCAAAAAAGCAGCGTGGAACGAGATTGGAACCGTCAGAAGGGCCAACCCGCGGCGGGATTACATCAGGGAAGCCCTCAGGATGGTTCATCTCGATGATTCCTACAAGGTAGTCCTCGATGCCGGTAACGGCGCCGGGAGCATTTTAAGTCCCTACCTCCAGCGTGAGCTTGGGAATAAGGTCATCAGCCTCAACTCCCATCCGAGCGGCTTCTTCGTACGCGAACTCGAGCCGAACGCGAAGAGCCTCTCCGCCCTGGCGAAGACCGTTAGGGCCATGAAGGCCGACGTTGGAATAGCCCACGATGGCGACGCCGACAGGATTGGCGTCGTTGATGACAGCGGAAATTTCGTCGAGTACGAGGTCATGCTCTCGCTCATAGCCGGCTACACCCTCAGGAAGTTCGGGAGGGGGAAGGTAATAACCACGGTCGATGCCGGCTTTACCCTCGACGACTACATACGGCCGCTCGGCGGGGAGGTCATCAGGACGCGCGTCGGCGACGTTGCCGTTGCCGATGAACTCGCCAGGCACGGCGGTGTCTTCGGCGGCGAGCCTTCCGGAACGTGGATAATCCCGCAGTGGAACCTAACACCGGACGGGATCTTCGCCGGCGCCCTGGTTCTCGAGATGATCGACAGGCTCGGCCCGATAAGCGAGCTGGCGAAGGAAGTGCCCCGCTACGTCACCCTCCGCGCCAAGATTCCCTGCCCCAACGAGAAGAAGGCCAGGGCGATGGAGATAATTGCCGAGGAGGCGCTCAAGGCCTTCGACTACAGGCGGCTGATAGACATTGACGGTGTCAGGATAGAGAACGACAACTGGTGGATCCTCTTCCGCCCGAGCGGAACGGAGCCGATAATGCGCATAACCCTCGAGGCCCACACTGAGGAAAAAGCCGAAGAGCTGATGGAAAGGGCGGAGAGATTAGTGGAGGAGGCGATAGCGCGGGCTTAGTCTCGGAGGGTCTCTTTTACCCTTTCCAGGCTTCCATCCACATCGTCCTTATCGAACTCGAGGTAGGTCCCTTCCGGAAACCTCGCCATGAGTATCTCGAAGAGTATCCCGGGCATCTTCACGAGCCTGAACCCCTGCTCGCCAACAAGCTCCTTCGAGCGCTTAATCCTTTCCTCCTTGCTCATGTAGAAGAACTCCTGCATCGCCCTGTAGGGGTAGCCCTCGGGGTCGCTTGAACTCGTGTGAAGGATGCCGCAGGTGGGGGAGCCTTTGACGCCGAGGAAGATGACCTTTTCCGGCTTCTCCTCGGTCAGAACCCTCCCCATGAAGTCCGCTATCACCTTCGCCCTCTCGCGCATGCCGAGCCTCTCGTAGACCTCTCTGCTCGCCGGTGCCCTCGGCCAGCCGATTAAGGCGTATTCGGGGCAGGGGTAGGCAAAGACCTGCCACTCGTCTCCAAGCTTCCCGATAAACTCTCTCAACCGTTTGGCAGTCTCATACTCCTTCTCCTTCGGCCCGCGGTAGACGTAGAACGGGCTGAGGAGGCAGGGGGCAATGATGAGGAGGTTCATGTCAATCACCTACCACAGCCGCATACAGCTCTCTAACCGTTATCACTCTTATCCTCCCCGGGGGAAGCTCCTTAATGAGCTTTTTGTCTCCCGTGGCGAGGGGAACGTTTAGAGCCAGTGCGAGGGCCACGTATGGCACGTCGAGTGGGTCTGGTGAAACCCGCTTGGCCTCTTGGATTTTGTCCTTGAAGACCTCTAGGGGAACCGTGACCGCCTGTTCTCTCACGATTTCAAGCATCTCCTCAAGCTCCTCTCTTTTCAGCTTGCTCAGCTCCAGTACCCTATCAAAATGCCCCTCAAGCTCCTCCCAGAAGAATTCTGGGACAAGGAATCTGATGTTTCTGACCACATAATTCCAGGCAAATATCTGATGGGCAACCCCCTTACTGTGGAGTGCCGAGAAGAGGACGTTGAAGTCGAGAACAACTTCCGTTTAGATCACCCCGTACCTCTTGGCGAGGGCTTTTTTCAGTTCCTCTGTCACTTTTTCTGCTTTTTTTTCGTCCAATTTGCTCTTCTCCGCGAGTTCTATGAACTTCTTCGCTTTCAGGAGCCTTGCCTCTATCTCTCTTAGTGCCTCGATCTCTATCTTCCTCCTAAGCCCTGGAGTTAGGTATCTCTCAATCTCGTCTGGAACCCGTATGACTATTTCTCCCATGCCACCACCGTTTTAAGTTCCTCAAACCTCCTTTAAACCTTCCCCGTGATGTTCTCTATTATACCTTCCACCTTCCGCCTCAGCTCCTCCAAGGTGCCCTCGTTGACTATCACGTAATCCGCCAGCCCCTTAAGCTCGCTCGTGTGGTAAAGCCTCTCCTCGGCGTCGTCCATCGCCCTGAAGT
>JALVWX010000018.1:3432-4519 GCA_027023165.1 Thermococcus sp.
CCTCGAAGCTCCTGATGGTCTTGTCCTTTCTCGCTTTCCTCCTCAAGAGGCGCTCGAACCTTATCTCAGGCCTCGCCTCCACGTAGATGACCTTCCCGCCGAGCCTTTTGACTGCTTCTATCTCCTCCCGAGAGCGCACGCCGTCGATGACGATGTCCTTGCAGTTCCGCTTCTTGTCAACGGCGAGCCGTATGAGTATATCCCCGCCGTATCTGTCCTTCAGGTACTTTCCGAACTCAATGAGCCTGTCGCGCGTCGGTTCGGCCCTCTCCGGAAGCTCTGGAACCCACGAGTAGTCCGAGACGTTGTGGGTCAGCAGGTCTATCAGCGGGTCGCTGCAGGAAACCCTGCAGAATCCTTTCTCCTCGAAGAACTTTGCAACGGTCGTCTTTCCAGCGGCTATCTTTCCAACCACTCCGATTATCATCTCCCCCACATCCTCCAGATTATATTGGCTCCATCGGTTGACTCCATCAGGCCCTCGTAGGTCAGGTTAGCCACGAACTCCACTAGAGCCTTTCTGTCGTAGACCACAGGTCTTTCAAAGCCGAAGAGGTATTTAAGCTCGAAGAAGCCTATGTGAAGAAGCCTAAAGGGGTTCATGAGCGCCGTTCCATTCCTCCACCTCAGTCCGAAGGGGAAATCCGCAAGGATGAGCTTAGCTCCCCTCTCCCCGGCGAGCTTTACGAGCTTTTCCTCGTCCGGGAAGAGAACCTCCCGGGGCTTACCGTCGATGATCTCGTATTCCATCTTCGGGAACGCGTAGCGTATTCCAACTGCCTCGTAAGCCAAGCCTAATCTCTCTGCGAAGCCGATTAGGGCTTTGGCGTTGAAGCTGAGGAAGACGAGGGTTTTAATGTCTCCCCTGACTTCGGGCCACTTCCGCGGTGGAAAGCGCTTCTCGGCCTCGATTACCGGGAGTAAAAACTCCAGCTCCGTGCCCCTAACGAGCTTTTCTGCCTCACCGAGCTTCCTCCTCTTTATCTCGAGGTCGAGGTTGGAGTAAACCGTCACCTGCTTGACCTTCATCCTCTCACGGAGCTTGCCGATGACGAAGCTGTTGCCGATGACGACGCTCTTGTCGGTT
>JALVWX010000019.1 GCA_027023165.1 Thermococcus sp.
TCGAATGCGGTGGTAGTCTAGCATGGTCTAGGACAGCGGCCTGCCACGCCGCTGGCCCGGGTTCAAATCCCGGCCACCGCACCATTACAGCTTCTTCTTCAGAGTTTGATGAATCTCTTCTCAGGACAAACTCCCTTAGGCATGGCCTAACAATGCTTGCGTTATTCGATTTCAGCGCTATCCATAAATACTGCCGGCTCAAATGTGGGAACGATGAGTGCTCCCGTTTTCAACTCGAAACTCTGCGCGATATGCAAGGGCAGGAAGCTCCTCTGCGGCAGGCCGACCTGCCCGATTCTCGAACGCTTCAGGATAGCCCGCAGTGTGGAGCAGAGGTTAAACAAGCGCCATCTCTTCGGCTCCTCCCCGCCGAGCATCTTCGTCGGCGAGTACGGCTATCCAAAGGTTAGAATCGGTCCCCTCGTTCCTCCCATCGAGGGAAAGACCGACTACCTCGACAACCCACTCAAATGGGAGGACAAAACGATAAGGGACATCCTCCACTACCGCTCGCTCCTCGTCATGGGCGAGACTAGGGCGGATGTTCACGTGAGAAAGAGCGGCAGAATACTGGGTGAGGTTCAAGAGCTGGCCATGTCGATAAAGCCCGTCGACAGCGAGATACTCCTTAAGAAAAAGCCCGTCCTCAAGGTTCTCCCGAGCGAGTTCGCACCCCCGGTCGGGCCTAAGGCGGAACTGCTCGACTTTGAACTGACCGAGAACCCCAAAATCCCCCGCAGGACTGACTATGTGGTGAGCGACGAACTTAAAGCAGAGGGGGCGATAATGCGCCTCTACAACTGGGGCTTCGACGAGTACTATATCATAAGGCTCCTCTCGGCGGGACTTCTCGGCGTGGATAAGAAGCTCGTTCCCACCCGGTGGAGCATCACCGCGGTGCAGGACACGATAGGAAAGAACCTGCGGCGCGAGATCCTTCACTATCCACTCATCAACGACTATGAGGTCTACTTCTATCGCTTCATGGGCAACCGCTACGCCGTCCTGCTGATGCCCGAGAGCTACGCCTTCGAGCTTTTAGAGGTCTGGCTGAAAGGCTCGCTCTTCGGCGCTTCGGAACCCAGCGTCATCCACGACTACGAGGACTTCAGAGGCCGGAAGGAATACGTCAAGGAAACCGCCGGCGCTTATCACGCGGCCCGCCTGAGCGTCCTCGAAACTCTGAGGGAGAGAAGGAGGCAGGCCAGGGCCGTTGTTTTCAGGGAGGTCACCCCCGAGTACTACGCTCCCGTCGGGGTGTGGCAGATAAGGCTCGGCGTTAAGAAGGCCCTGAACAACTCGATAGGCCGCTTCGAGATCCTCAACGAGGCTCTTGAGGCTATTCGGAGGCGCCTTGAACACCCATTTGATAAGTACCTCCAGAGGAGTTACATCCTCGGCAGCCTCGCGAGGCAGAAGACCCTTGATGAATGGCTCGGAAGGAATATATACCGCCTGAACAAAGGGAATTCAGGTGGATGATGACCACTCCATCCCACTGAGAGGGTGATGACTGCACGTCAGGCTGACACCGATTGGGGGGGTTGTGATGAGTGAGGATGTGAGGGTGGTTTCGGAACTAATGAGAATCGAGAAGCGCCTGGAGGAAATCGAGAGAAAGCTCGATGAACTACTCGAGGAAAACGAAACCTACGCAATCATGAAGCTCGCTGAGGAGTCTTTGAAAGAGTTTCTTGGAGAAGAGCCGGATATATACACGGAAGACGATCTTCGGGTGAGATATGAATGAAGGGCAAGATAGTCCTCGTTCCATTTCCCTTCACAAGCCTCCGAAAAACAAAACTAAGGCCGGCTCTTGTTCTTCATGAGGGGCCAAGAGATGCGACCCTCGCCTTTATCTCCTCCAGAATTGACCACTACGATCCTCAAACGGACGTTCTCATAACCGAAGACCATCCTGAGTTTCAAGGTACTGGTCTTAAGGTCCCCTCATTGATCCGGCTTACAAAAATTGCCACAGTCCAGAAGGATCTGATAATCGGGGAGCTGGGGGAGATTGGCCCATCGGTCCAGAGGGAAGTTACTCAGAAAGTTATGTTCTCTACTGGGGTTTGAACCATGGGAAGAAAGCTCGCCCTCATAAGCCTCGACGGCAATGGTGTCTACAACCTCAAGCACATGCCCTTCTTGAGCGAGCTGGCTGAAAGCGGCGACTTTGCGGTCGTTGATTCTATCTTCCCAACGCTCACGGACTTAGTTCACACGAGTGTAATGACCGGCGTATGGCCGAAAGACCATGGCGTCGTCGAGAACGGCTACTACGACAGGCTAAGTGACAGGAAGGTGAACTTCTACGATTACGAGATTGTATTCAACCCCCACAAGGTCATAAAGGCTCCAACCATCGTGGACATCCTCAGGGGGAGGGGCGTTAGAACCGCAGCAGTAAGCGGCTACACCATGCCTCCCTTCAGCGGGACCGACGTGAGGATCTTTCCGCCTTTCTTCGCGAGCGACAAAATGTACCGGGAGCACGGAAGGGACTGGAGGAAGGACGTCTGGGTTCTCAACTCTGCCATATACCTCTACGAAGAATGCAGGCCGGATTTGCTCCTCGTCCACTTCGCCTCGATCGACGGCATGAGCCACGATCACGGGCCCCTGAGCGAGGGAGCGCTTGAAGCGGTGGAAACCGTCGATACAGCAGTCAGAACCCTGTGGGAGCGCCTCAAGGACGAGTACGCGTTCATAATCTTCGCTGACCACGGGCAGGAGGAGGTTCACACGTGGGTGAACCTGAAAACATACCTCAGGAAGCATGGCATTGAGACGCTCCGTGTTTCCTCCGGCGGGGGAGTTCACGTCTATTTGAGGAAGCCCAACGAGGCCGAGGAAGCCTTTGGGATTCTGAGGAGAGCGCCAGGTGTTGGAGAGGTCTTCTTCCGCGAGGAGCTTCCCCACCTTGACACGCCAAACAGTGGCGAGCTGATTGTCTCGGCCAAGCCCGGCTACTGGTTCTGCTCCCACAGGATGTGCAAGGGGGTAAAGGGAGTAAGCCACTGGGTCAGGGGAATGCACGGATCGATGAACGGGCCGGTTGTGAAGGTTCCCCTGATAATGTGGGGCTTTGAGAAGGCCAATCTTGAGGAAGTCAGCCTTATTGACATAGCGCCGACGATACTGAACTTCTTCGGCGTTGAGAAGCCGGCTAACATGGTGGGGAGGAGCCTAATAGAGCCACCAGTGCTTTTGTAGCCCCCTCCAGGACTTAGGTTTTAATGGAGAACTTTTGAGAAAAGCAGAATAAGGGAAGAGAAAGTCCATCAGCCCTCAGCGTGAGGACTGGGCAATCCTCTCGATCTCTTCCTTCTTGCTGTAGGCGAAGCTCTTCGGATCCCTGTTGGCCGCGGCGATTATCTCCTCAGCCAAAGCCTGGGCGTAGCTGGTCTTGTTCCTGTAGCACTTGGCACTGGCTCCGAGGGCGATGTTCTTCAGAGCGATGTCGAGCCTCCTGAGCGGGGAAACGTCGACCGCCATGTGGTAGCGGATTCCACCGAAGGCTATCGTGGTGGTGTCCTCCCTCGGGGCGGAGTTCTCGATGGCCCTCACGAGAACCTGAATCGGGTTCTGCTTCGTCCTGCGCTCGATGATCATGAAGGCCTCCTTGACGACCTCGTAGGCCTTCATCTTCTTGCTCATGAGGGAGCGGTGCTCACGCCTCATGAAGTGGCCGCCGACCTTGTGGCCGCTTGAACCGCTGCGCATGACCTTGTTAATCAAGCGCTCGACGATGTGGACGTTGGCCTTGCCGAAAGGCTTCTTTGCGTGTCTTCCGTGGCTGTGCGGGAGTATACGAGTGTCGAGGTTGATGTAGGGCCTGAGCGATGGGTCGTTGACGGTTACGTCCTCAACGCTCCACCTGCCCATGACCTTGGGTTCCTTCGGGGTGTAAAAGCGCTCGGTGAGTGCCTTGCTCATTGATTTCACCTCCTCGGCTTCTCCTTCCTGCCCTTGACAAGCTCCTTGAGGGAGACCCTGTTCACCTTGACGACCTTGTACCTAATACCAGGGATATCACCCATCGAACCGCCTTTAGGACCGCCGATTCCCTCGATGATTACCTCGTCGTGCTCGTCGATGTGGTTGATGGCACCGTCACCCGGCGTAAAAGCGGTGACGACCTTACCGTTCTTGATGAGCTGAACACGAACAGCCTTACGCATAGCCGAGTTCGGCTGCTTTGCCTCGACGGCGATTTTCTCGAGGACGATTCCCTTCGCCTGTGGAGCCCCCTCGAGCGGGTCGCTCTTCTCCTTGAGGCGGAGGACTCTCCTCTTGTAGCGGATGTCGCTCCAGCGGAACTTCTTTCTCTTGAGCTTGAGCTTCCTACCGGCAAACTCTCCATACGGGGCCTTCTTTCCAGCCATGATCATCACCTCAAATTATGACCACATCATGAATGCCGTGGTGTCTCTCCATCAACTCTTTCACGAGGTTGATGTTCTGGCCGCCCTTGCCTATCGCGCGCGGCTTGTCGCGCGGGCC
>JALVWX010000020.1 GCA_027023165.1 Thermococcus sp.
CAATGACGTTGCTCAGAATCCTCTGGAGGTTGTCGCTCACGCGGATGTTCCTTATTGGCTTGAACTCGCCGTTCTCGATGAGGAAGATTCCGTCCCTTGGGATGGTCGAGAAGTCCCCGGTGACGTAGTTCTGGAAGCGGGTGTACCAGACGTTGGTGATGTAGATTCCGCGCTTAACCTCGCTGAAAAGTTCGGCCTTGGAGTAATCCCCGGGCTCAAGGACGATGTTCCACGGGCGGGGCATTATTAGACCCGCGTTGGCCGTTGTTTCGGTTTTGTATTTTCTCGCCAGGCTCGTGTTGAGGAGGAACGTCCTGAAGGTTCCGTTCTCTATGACAGTGGTTTCCCTCGTTGGAACGCCCTCATCGTCGAACTTTCTGGTTCCATAGCCGTTGGGCAGGTTTCCAACGTCCTTTATGGTCACGGGTTCGCTGGCGACCTTTTCTCCGAGCTTTCCGGCAAGGAACGAGAATCCAGCCTCCGCGGCGTAGGCCGAGAGCATGAACCCCATATAACTGAGCAGGTTGGCGAACGCTAACGGGTCGAAGATTACGTCAAAGCGTCCCTCGGGCCCCTGCTCCGGGTTTCTGGCCATGTGGGCTATCTCACCAGCCTTCCTTCCGGCCAGTTCCGGGTCAAACTTCTTCAAAACGCGCGCCGAGCACGTCCCGTGTCCGCTTTCGAGGTCTCCAACGAAGGCCCTAACGCTTATCTCTATCCCAGTCCCCTCATCAAAGGCCTCCACACCGTTGCTGGTTGTGAGGTAAATCCTGTCGTGGTCGGTGTAGAGAACGCCGGCAACGCGCTTGGCCCCTTCGCTCAGGGCGGTGTTTATGGCAATCTCAACGTACTCGTTCGGCTCGTCGAGTTCTACTATTGCCTTGTCGAAGGTCTCGGGGATGTCCTTATATTTGAATGGGCCTTCAGCTATCCCGTAGTAGTCCTCCTTTGGCGAAAGGCCCTCGATGTTCTTCTTGAGGGTCTTCAGAACCCGCTCGATGTTCTCCCTGCTCAGCTCCGTTATGGTTGTGTTGGCTATTCTTTTGTCCTTCTCGACGAAGAGCTCAACCTTTCTCTCGTGCCAGTGTTTTGCCACGGTTATCTCGTTGTTGGCAAAGCGAACCTGCCTCCTGTTCGTTTCATAGCCCAGAACAACGACGTCACCAAAGCCGAGCTCCTCGGCCCTTTTGAGTATGAACTCGTTAAGCTCGAACATCTTTTCTCACCTCAGTACCTCAGGGGTATGTCACGAAGCCTCGCATGGGCTCCACCCATCCAGACCGGGACGCCCTGCCCGGGTTCGCCCTTGCCACAGGTTCCGGGATAGAACTCAACGTCCTTACCGACGGCGTCAACGCTACTCCAGAGAGCTCTCGTCGTTATCTCAAGGATGGGCCTCTTTACAGGGTGCTTTATTTCTCCGTTTTCGATTAGGTAAGCCTCCCTGCCGATGTACCTCTGCTGGTACCTCCTGTCGTCGATGTTCCACTCGTTGAAGGACACCATGTAGACGCCGAGCTTGATATCTTCAATCAGCTCCTCGAAGCTGTAATCGCCCGGAGCTAAGTAGGTGTTGGCCATTCTCACAATCGGCTCGCGGTTGTAGTTGATTGCCCTCGCGGCGGCGTTTGAGTGCTGGCCGAGCTTGTAGGCGTATTCCCTGTTGGTAAGGAACTCCGTGATGATTCCGTCCCTTATGAGATACCTCGGGCGGGCTTTGACGCCCTCGTCGTCGTAGAGGTAGAAGCCCCAGCTGTTCGGTATCGTCGGGTCGTCTATTACCGTAACTACCTCGCTTCCAATCCTCTCTCCGAGCATATCCGGTTTCACGAAGCTCTCTCCCGCCTGAGCGGCTTCCCTTCCGAAAATCCTGTCGGCCTCGTAGGGGTGACCAACGCTCTCATGGACCGCTATTCCCGCTACTTCAGGGCTTATGACGAGGTCGACCTTTCCCTCTGGGGGCTTCTTGCCCTCGGTGATGAGCTTCCTCAAGGCCTTAACGTCCTTTACCGCCCAGTTCCAGGGTTCGTCCCTTTCAAGTAGCTCAAAGCCACCGGAAAATGCCCTCTGGACGAATGGGGCCTGCTCCATCTGGCCGTTCTCGAAAACCACGAGGTTGTAAACCACCGAGACCCTCGGGATTTTGCTCTTCACGTAGGCACCCTCGCTCGTCACTATCTCCTTCTTCCACAGCTCGTCGGAGTACATCAGATAACGCATTGGCACGTTTACGCCCGTTGCCTTTACCTCTTCCTCGATTTTCCTCAGGAGTTCGAGTTTCTCCTCCGGGGAAACGTCCCGGATGTCCTTCTTCATCTTGACCTTGTAGGAAACGCGGTGGAAGTTTTCCTCGGAAAAGCGTATGGGTTCGTTCCTAACCTGAGAGGCCGCCTTCGCGAGCTTTACAGCTTTCTTCACCGCCTCGGATATGCTCTCCTTCGTGAGGACGTTCGTACTCGCGAAGCCCATTCCTCCGTTGACGAGAACCCTTATCCCCATGCCCCTGTCGGCGTTGATGCTTATTCCCTCTGGAGAACCGTTCTTCATGCTTAGAGAGGTGCCGTTCTTCTCCTCGAAGCGCGCCTCGGCGTAGTTAGCTCCAAGCTCGAGGGCTTTTTCAACGGCGAACTCAACAAGTTCATGCATGCACATCACCTCTGATTACTGCATGGAGTAGTGTCTGCTGAGGTATAAAAATCTTTTCGTTTAGATGGTTATCTTAATGGACTCACTTGGGTACATTAACGTCCGTTTGAGGGCTTCAAAACACAAAATTTTTATGCAGAACGTACAGAACCATTACCGGTGATACCATGGGTGACCCCGACTCTGCAAAAAGTCTGATACACATCGGTGACATAATAAACCTAATTATAGGAGTTCTGGTGTTCTTGGTAATAGTGATATTCAGCATCGGCTTAGGAATAGTGGTCGCTTGGATTCCGCTGGCCATAGCCGTGTGGACCCACTTCAGGGCAAAGGATGCGCTTCAGCTTATAGAGGAGGGGCGCTACAAGGAGGCGAAGGACAAGGTGCTCATACCCTCAATACTATCGCTGCTCTTCAACTCGTTGATCGGCGGTCTCATAATACTTCTCGGTGCCATCTCCCTGCCATCGGAGAACGCCTCAACGCCAGTGGAGGCCGAGGGGGAACCCTTCTGACCCCCTGAATTTTCCTTAAATTTATTACAAAGTTTATTTACAGCTTCTCCTCACATTCACACGGATTCTTCCCGCAGTAGGGGCAGACGCCGGGGTACTTCTTCTTCGCCGCTTCTTCAAGGTCTATCCCCAGAAGGTTTGCCAGACTCGCGAGCCACGCCAGGACGTCGGCGAACTCCTCCTCCATGGCTTCTCTATCGCGCTTCCTTATCGCCTCACTCAGCTCTCCAACCTCCTCGACGAACCAGAGGAAGGTTCTCTCCACGCCCCTCTTCGAGTCCTTGTGGAAGTAAATGTCGTGGATAAGCTTCTGAAACTCTTTTATCTCCATTTACCTCACCGGAGGAAGGGAGAGAAAAGGGCTTAAAAATCACTCGCCAGCTCGATGAGCTTCCTCATGTGTATCGCCGCGGTGTCGAAGACCTCGACGGAAACGTCGCCCTGCTTTATCGCCAGCGGAAGCTCTGTGCAGCCGAGGATGACCCCCTCGACGGTCTCTTCCCTCGCGTACTTTTCTATGAGGTCTATCAGGTAGGTCTTGCTCTTCAGGTTCTCGGAGGCCAGCTCCTCGAAGATTATCCTGTCAACCTCGTCCATCTCCTCCTCGTTCGGCGTTATCACCTCAAAGCCCGCCTTGCGTAGGGCGTTCTTGTAGAAGTCGGCCGTCATCGTCGTCTTGGTTCCGAGGAGGAGGACCTTCCTAACGCCCCTGCGCTTCATCTCCTCGATGAGCGCGTCGATTATGCTCACCATCGGGACGTTGACAGCCTTCTGAATCTCCGGGAAGACTATGTGGGGTGTGTTGGCGGAGAGCGATATTATCTCCGCTCCTGCCCTCTCGAGTGCCCTCGCGGCCCGTATCAGCATCTCCGTCCTCCCCTCCCAGCCGCGCGGGTTGTTCTTGAACTCCTCGAAGTTTATCGAATAGACTATAAGCTCCGGGAAGTTGAAGGAGCCGAACTTCTCGCGGCCGATCCTTATGTAGTTCTGGTAGTAGTAACAGGTTGATTCCGGCGTGATTCCTCCTATTATCCCGATCCTCTTCATGAGCATCACCATTCGAGCGGTATTCAAACCTCCTATGAACCTTTCGGTGATGCTGTAAACCAAATACGTCTGAGGCAGTTTCCAAAGGATAAAGGGAAAGAAGAGGAGGGCGAGAATCATTCCTTCTTAAGGTGGACGTCCAGCTGCGGGAAGGGTATCTCAATGCCTTCCTTCGTGTAAAGCTCGTAGATTCCCCTCGTCAGGTCGCCCTTGACCGTCCAGTAATCTTCTGTCTTCGTCCACGCCCTCAGCTGGAGGT
>JALVWX010000021.1 GCA_027023165.1 Thermococcus sp.
AGTGGACATCAACGAGGGCTTTCAGCCGCAGACGATAGAGAGCATCGAGATACTCAGGAAGAACAGGACGCCTTTCATCGTCGCCGCCAACAAGATAGACAGGATAAAGGGCTGGAAGGTCGAGGAGGACGAGCCTTTCCTGGTCAACATCAAGAAGCAGGATCAGAGGGCAGTTCAGGAGCTTGAAACCAAGCTCTGGGAGCTTATAGGGAAGTTCTACGAGATGGGCTTCCAGGCAAACCGCTTCGACCGCGTCCAGAACTTCACGCGCGAATTAGCGATAGTCCCGATTTCCGCCAAATACGGCATCGGCGTTCCCGAGCTTCTCGTGCTCATCGCGGGTCTCAGCCAGAAGTACCTCGAGGAGAAGCTCAAGATAGAGGTTGACGGCCCTGCGAGGGGCACGATCCTCGAGGTTCGCGAGGAACTCGGCCTCGGAACGACGATAGATGTTATCATCTACGACGGAACGCTGAGAAAGGACGACACGATAGTCGTCGGTGGAAAGGACAAGGCGATAGTTACCAAAATCCGTGCCCTGCTCAAGCCCAAGCCCCTCGACGAGATACGCGATCCGAGGTTCCGCTTCGACCAGGTCGACGAGGTCGTTGCCGCGGCCGGTATAAAGATAGCCGCGCCTGGCCTCGAGGAAGCATTAGCCGGCTCGCCAGTCATAGCCGCCCGCTCGGAGGAGGAAATTGAGAAAGCCAAAGAAGAAATCCTGAGCCAGATACAGAGCGTTGTCATCAGCACCGGAAAGGTCGGTGTCATCGTCAAGGCCGACACGCTCGGCTCACTCGAAGCTCTCAGCAAGGAGCTTGGCGAGAAGAACATCCCGATAAGGAAGGCCGACGTCGGGAACATCAGCAAGACCGACGTGATGGAGGCCCTGAGCGTCAGGGACGAGGAGGAGAAGTACGGTGTGGTTCTCGGCTTCAACGTCAAGGTGAACGAGGACGCCGAGGAAGTAGCGAAGGCCAAGGGCGTCCCCATCTTCGTCGGCAACATCATCTACAAGCTCATAGAGGACTACGAGGCGTGGGTCAAGGAGCAGGAAGAGAGGAAGAAGCGCGAACTCCTAAAGAACGTGACCTTCCCGGGTGTTATAAGACTCTACCCGGACGAGCGCTACGTCTTCAGGAGGAGCAAGCCGGCCATAGTTGGCGTTGAGGTCGTAGAAGGCAGGATAAGGCCCGGTGTTGTCCTTATCAAGCAGAACGGGGAGAAGGTTGGCGTCATCAAGTCCATCAAGAACAAGAACGACTTCGTCCAGGAGGCCAAGAAGGGCGATGCCGTTGCGGTGGCGATTGAGGGAGCTATTGTCGGCAGGCACATCCACCCTGGAGAAACGCTCTACGTGGACGTAAGCAAGAACGACGTCATCCTGCTCGCCAAGCAGCTCAAGAACGAGCTTGACGAGACGGACATAAGGGCACTGAAGATGACAGCTAAGGTGAAGGCCCAGAAGGATCCATTCTGGAAGTCCGTTTGAACTTTTTATCCTCTTTTGCGTTTCTCAGCAACGTTTCCGGCATGTAAGGAATTCAACGACCGCGCACACTAGGGGACAGTCCTTCAAAGTCCATTAAATCCCAAACCAACCAGCCCTCGGACCTGAGCTCTTCCTTTCCCTCAACCTCCTTGGAGATAAGTCCAAAGTGACGTTCCCAGTCATTTAGACCGACCAGCTCGGACTTTCTCCTTAAGTCTCTCAAAATTCCCTTTGCCTCCCTCTTGTGCAGGCTTTTCCACTTCACCTCGACGAACAGAGCTTTTTTCTCCCCCTCGTTTAAAGCGACGAGGTCGATCTCCTCTCCTTTGTACCACCACCTTTCAATTCTGTCGAATCTAAAGGGGAGTCCTCCAACACGGTTCAACTCAACAAGGAACTCCTTTGAGACCTCTTCAAACCGCTTTGAAAAGACCCTCTGGAGGTCCTCTTTGACGTCTTCCAAACTCAAAATCCCCAGCTCTATCTCAGTTCTGTTGGGGTGGACTAGCGAGAACCACGTGAGAAGCATGGGGTCCTTTATTCTATACAATCCCCTCTTCTCTTTTCTCGCAACCGGTAGCTGGCGCTCAATGAAGCCGAGGCGCATCAGCGTTTCGAGATAGGGGTATATCCTCCTCGCCTCAACGCCAACGTAGTTGGCTATCTCGCTCGGCCGCTCTCTACCGCTGGCTATTGCAGAGAGTATTGAGAAGTAGAACTTCAGTTCCCTCAGCTCTTGGGAGAGGATAATGTAAGGCTCATCGTAAAAAAATCCGCTGGAGGATAAGAACTCGTTCTTGACAAACGTAGAGACATCGGAATATCTGGCCGCCACCGAGAGATACGCCGGAACACCGCCAACAAGCATATAACTCCCGAGACCTTTCTCAAAGGTATTGAAGAACTCCACGGAATTGAACAGATTCAGAGGCCTGAGCATGAATCCGGCAGTGCGGCGGCCGTAGAGTGGAGATGAGTAGCTGAGAACGTCATCTACCATCATTCCCATCAACGATCCAGAGATGACGAGCATGGTCGGCTTCCGGCTGAGTTCGTGGTCCCATGCCCTCTGGAGGGCGCTCAGGATGCTCCGATCGCTTTTGATTGCGTAGGTGAACTCGTCGAGAACCACGAGGGTTTTTTCATCTATTTTGGAAGCAAGGTACTTGAAAAGGGGGTACCAGTCGTTGAAGCTCAAAAACAATTCATCACCATAAAAATCGGAGAGTTCCTCCCTTATCATCCGTATTTGACTATCCTTGGTGCCCTCAGTAAAGGTGTGGAAGAACGTTCTCTTTCCACGGGAAAACTCAACGAGTAGTCTCGTCTTACCGACCCTTCTTCGGCCGTAGATTACGACGAAGGAAGGGGCTTCTTTCCATTCCTCCTCAAGTTTTTTCAGCTCTCGCTTTCTATCGACAAATCCACTAATCATGATTAGTACTAATCTGGATTAGTATTTAAACCTTCTCATTATCGCCTCACCCTCGACATAAGACCATCCTTCAGCCGGATGAGCCACTCAAAATAAGTTCTAATCGATGTCGTGAACGCCTCCCAGCACAGGAGTTCGTTGAGCGAGACGCCCATGACAACTGCCGCCGGAGGAACTAGCGCCGTAGTGTAGAACGAATACTGCGTCGTTCCACCGAGGGCGTACTGGAGGAGGAAGAACAGCACGGTGAACCAGAAGACCCCGAAAGGCTCAAGGATCTTCCTCTTCCTCCTGTAGAGCCAGGGGAGGGCGAGGATGAAGAGAACCATCGAGAGCAGCAGAACCGGGTCAGTCTGGGCGAAGACGTTGGGGTTGAAGTGGAGCGGAAACGGGTTCTTATCGACGAACCACCACCAGACTGGTGAGGAATTAGGACTTCCCCCTTTGTCGGAGAGGTGCCAGCGGAAGCTACCGAGAAACTGGTTCAGCCACTCAAACGGACCAACAGCCATCATTCCCGGGATGTTAGGTATCAGGAAACCCAATGCAGGAAGGACGAACGCGACGGCGAGGAACCTCAGAAGGCTTTTCTCGCGCTTGAACGCCCTTATAAGGAGGATGGGCCAGCCGAAGCCGCCGCTCAGCTTCGTCGCGCCAGCGAGGCCAACGGCAAATGCCGCCCAGCGTTCCCTGTCGTAAGCCAGGAGAAAGACGAAGAGGGAAACAAAGAGGGCAACGTATATGTCAAGCATCGCTATGAAGGACATTGCCTCGAGAGTCGGATCCGCCACGGTGAAGACGAGCGCTATCAGCGCCGCCAAGTAGCTTCCGCTTATCCGGTATGCCGCGAGGGCAACGAGGAGCTGAATGAGGGCAAAGGCGATGATTCCAGGAATGCGCCAGTTTATCGGCCTGTCGCCGAAGAGCATGCCGAGCATTATGAAATCCTTGCCCAGAAATGGATGCTCCGTGTTGAGGTAGTTCTGGATGTTGTCCTTGTCAGGGTACCAGAAGCCGGGGACAACGTAGTAGGAGCCGTTTGGAAGGGTCTCCGCGAGGGACTTCAGAAACGGCTGGAAGTTCCCTGGCGGAATCTCGAAGTAGAGGCCGGGAAAGTTGTAGTAGGTCAGCTCGTAGGTGGCATTGTGCTCGAGAGCTATCTCTCCCACAGTGTAGGCGTACTTTGCCTGTATGCTCTCGTTCGCGAAGATGACGTTAACACCCCGTGAGCCTGTCGTCTCGTTGATGTAGGTGAGGTCGACACCGAGCCTGTGGAGGACGTTTCTGCTCGCGGGGACGTACCAGACCTCGTCGCTCACGTAGTCGTGGAAGACCGGCTGCGAGGCGAAGTCGTAGAGGTACCAGAAGGAGCCAACCATCGAGGCAATGAGTATGAGGGCGAAGACCAACTTCCTCCAGTCCATTTTACCACCCTACTCATATGGCGGGCAACGTTTTTAAGACTCTCCCTCGAGGCGGGAACATGCTCGAAGGAATCACCGAGGAGATGGTTGCGGAAGCAGTCGAACTCATAAGGCGTGGCTTTGATGAGAGGAAGCTCCGCGCGCGTCTTGGTGAAAACTGGGAGCTTATAGCCGAGATAGCGAGGGCGAGGATTAAAGCCAAGGACAAGTTCTCTCGCGACGACCTCTTGATGGACCTTCAGGGGCTTCGCTACTCAACCCACGAAATTGTCGCTAAATACCGCGCCGAGCGCCTCAAGGAGGTTGGAGTGAAGAGCATCGCCGACGTTTCCTGCGGCATTGGAATCCAGCTCATCTTCTACGCGATGAACGTTGAGAGGGCCTACGGAATAGACATCGACCCGCTGAAGGTCGAGTTCGCGAGGAGGAACGCGGGGAAGTACGGCGTCTCGAACATCGAGTTCATAAACGCTGACTCACTCTCCCCCGAGACCGTCAAGAGGATCGATGCAGAGGTGGTCTTCTCCGATCCCGCCCGACCCCCTGAGGTGCCCGAGAGAAGGCTGGAAGACCTCCTTCCAAGCCCGCTGAAGGTTTACGGGGCCTACTCAAAGAAGACCGACGCCTTCATCTTCGACCTCCCGCCACAGATAAGGCGCGAGAGGGTCCCCTGGAGGGGCGAGTTCGAGTACATCGACCTCTTTGGGGCATTGAACCGACTGACCTTCTACACGGAGCCGCTCGCGAGGGCCGAGAGGAGCGCGGTCATCCTACCCGCTGGAGCGAGGATCGAGAGCAACCCGAACCTTGAGAACATCGTGGAGTGGACGGACGAGCCGGGCGAGTACCTCTACGAGGTTCCGCAGGCCGTTGACTACGCCGACCTGATAAACGAGCTGTTCCATATCCTCCCGGTCGAGGCCAGAATGCTCCTCCGCGAGAAGAGGCGCGTTCTGGCGACCGGAGATGAGGAGATAAAAAGCCCATATCTCAAGAGAACCTACCGCATTCTTGGTGTCGTTCCGTTCCACCCCGTCAGGATAAACGACTTCCTCCGGAAGGAGGGCTTTGGAAGGGCCACGCTGAGGATAAGCGTGCCCGACAGCGAGTACTGGAGGTTCAGAAAGCGCGTGGAGGCGAACTTAAGCGGCGAGAGAAGGGCCTTCATCTTCCAGCTGGGGGATAAGGCTGTGATAGCTGAGGGGCTATAGCTCCTCTATCCTCGCGTTTCTTATCCTCTTCGAGCCGATGCGGAGCTGTTTAAAGTAGTTCACGTGTTCTTCCGGGAGAAAAGACTCGAGGCTGGTTGATTTAAGGCGCTTCTTTTTCCTGCGGGGGGCTTCTTTGGGTTCCACCCTCTCCACGGCAGCCTTGAGGAACTCGTCCAGGGTCCTGTCCATCGGCACACCGGTGGGGGTATTCCCAGGGACTATAAAGGCTTTTCCCATCGAAAGCTGAACCAAAGGGTATATGAATCACCGAAAAGTCCCCCTGAGAAAGGCTTTTAACTCCCAGCGGTTTATCGGGGGAAGAGAGTAAAGCGGGTGGTTGCCGTGTGTGGGATAATCGGATACATCGGGGACAGACCGGCCTGCGAGGTGATTGTAAAGGGGCTTAAACGGCTTGAATACAGGGGATACGATTCTGCAGGTATAGTAACCGAAGATGGAGGAAAGCTCTTCATTAAAAAGGGGGCCGGGAGGATAGACGAACTTACCGAGAAGCTCGGGTTCCTTGAGATGCCGGGAAAGAGGGGCATAGGCCACACGCGCTGGGCCACCCACGGCGTCCCAAACGACATCAACGCCCACCCTCAACGGGACTGCACCGGTAAAATCGCCCTCGTCCACAACGGCATAATAGAGAACTTCGCTGAGATCAAAGAGGAGCTACTGAGCAAAGGCCACAGGTTCGAGAGCGACACCGACACCGAGGTAATAGCCCACCTAATAGAAGAGGAGCTGAAGTCGAGCAAAAGCTTTGAAGAGGCCATGAGAGAAGCCCTTCTTAAGCTCAAAGGCTCCTTCGCCCTCGGGATAATCTACGCCGATGAACCGGACAGGCTCTACTTCGTCAGAAACGAAAGCCCGCTCGTTCTGGGACTCGGCGATGGTGAGAACTTCGCGGCCAGCGACGTCCCTGCATTCTTAGAGTACACGAACAAAGTGATTTTCCTCGACGACAGGGAGTACGCGGTCGTTACGAAGGACTCCTACGTCGTCAAGAACCTCGACACCGGTGAAACCGTCGAGAAGCCCGTCCACGAGATAGAGTGGACCTTAGAAATGGCCGAAAAAGCTGGTTTTCCACATTTCATGCTCAAGGAGATATACGAGCAGCCGAGGGCGATAATGGACGCCATTCACGGAAACGCCGATGTTATAAGGGCAGTTGCCGAGGAGATAGAGAAGTACGAGAAAATCTTCATAGTTGCAATGGGGACTTCCTACCACGCCGGCCTCGTCGGCAAGTACCTCTTCCAGCGCCTCGCAAAGAGGGTTCCCGTGGTGGAGGACGCGAGCGAGTTCCGCTACGAGTTCGATGACCTCATCGATGAGAACACCCTCGTTATAGCGATAACCCAGAGCGGAGAAACCGCTGACACGCTCGCGGCGATGAAGCTGGCGAAGAGGAAGGGCGCCAAGGTGCTCGCGATAGTCAACGTCGTCGGGAGTATGGCTACTAGAATAGCCGATTTAACGCTCTACACCCACGCCGGACCCGAGATAGGCGTCGCCGCGACGAAGACCTACACGACGCAGCTGACCGTTTTAACAATGCTCGCCATCGAACTCGCAAGGGTTCTCAGGACTGCAGACAAGAGCTACCTAAACGCGCTGGAGGAGGGCCTCAAAGCGATTCCGGAGATGGTTGAAATCGTCCTGAAGCATGATGAGAGCCTTAAAGAACTCGCGGAAAACCTCTCAGATAGGAGGGACTTCTTCTACATAGGAAGAGGGATAAGCGTGCCGACTGCTTTGGAGGGCGCGCTGAAGCTCAAGGAGATCAGCTACATCCACGCAGAAGGCCTGAGCGCTGGGGAGCTGAAGCACGGGCCGCTCGCGCTCATCGAGAAAGGCGTTCCCGTTGTGGCGATAGCCCCGAGCGGGAGAACCTTTGACAAGATGGTCGGCAACATTGAGGAGGCCCGCGCGAGGGGTGCCTTCATCATAAGCCTCGGCGACAGAGGGGAGCTGAAGCGCCTCTCGGACGTCCTGATCGAGATGCCCGAAACGGACGAGCTTCTAACGCCAATCCTCTACGCGGTTCCCCTTCAGATCATCGCGTATCACCTAGCGGTTTTGAGGGGCAACGACCCCGACAAGCCGAGGAACCTTGCGAAGTCAGTTACCGTCGAATGAGGTGGTGGTTATGAAAACCGACGTTAAAGAGAAGAAAAAGAAGAATAAGGAGGGCGGAAACGCGGAGCTGTCCCGATACTACCGCCTTTTCAAGGCCTACGGCCTCCCGATAATAGCCCTGCTACTCGCCTACTGGGGCTACGCTCTGAGGAACATCACCTCCAACTACAAGACCTTCCTCGACCCGGACACCTTCTTCCACTATGAGATGTACAGGCAGGCCATAAGCCAGTGGATTCCCAAGTACTTCGCCTACGCCGACCCGCCAACCGGGGTGAAGGCCACCGGCTACCTCGGACTCTACGCGGTTCAGGCGGCGTTCTACAAGATTACCCACGCCCTCTTCGGGACCAGCGTGATGGGTGCGTTCAAGGCATGGCCTCCCTTCGTAGGGGCGATGACCGTCATAGCCATCTACTTGGTCGGAAAGAAGCTCCACTCTGAATGGGCCGGGATTTGGGGAGCAGCGTTCATGATGTTCTCCTACGCCAGCTTTACGAAGACCATGTCCGGCAACAACCGCGGTGAAGGACCTTTCATGATGTTCTTCCTCTTCGCCGTGTTTTTCCTCCTGGTTTACCTCGATGAGAAGTCCTGGAACTGGAAGAAGATAACCGGCGGAATCCTGTTCCTGCTCAGCAGCGTCCTCTACATGGGTGTCTGGACGGGAAGCGTCTTCGGCGTTGGAATCCTGCTCCTCGTTGCGGGCATAGCGGTCGTTGTGTACTTTACCTTCGGCGCCTTCGGGGGGCTGAAGCGCTTCACCATCGACTACTTCACCGCCTACGGCCTCTCCCTCCTCCTCGGCCTTGGGCTGTCATACACCGGCTTCGTCGGAATACGACCGTTCCTTATCTTCGCCCTCGAGGCCTTCATAGCCCTCTCCGCCCTCGTTGCCCTCATGCTCTACGGCGAGAGGCTCGGACTCAACTACTCCGACAAGAAGCACCGCTTCGGCATGCTCGTCGTCATAGCAGTTCTCGGCTTCCTGGCCTTTTACGCCTACTTTGGAAAGGACCTCTTCAAGTTCTTTGGCTCGGCCTCCCAGTCAAACCCGCTCTATCAGACGGTTGCAGAGCTTGCCAGAACCAAGTGGAGTGATATAGCGGGCTACTACAGCGTCAAGGCCAACGACGGCATACTCTTCCTGCTGTCGCTGTTCGGCTTTGCGATAATCCTCACGAAGTTCGGCATAAAGCTGGCAAAGAACGACGTGAGCGGCTACAAGGAGATATTCATCGTCTCCTACTACCTCGGCTCCCTCTACCTCCTCATAACCGCGGTTCGTTTCATCTTCCAGGCCTCAGGAGCGGTCATGCTATTAGCGGGCATAGCCGTTGGAGAGATATTCCTCTACGTTGAGAACATGAAGGAGAGCGCGGGAACCAAGGCCATGTACGCCCTCCTTCTGGTGCTTCTCTTCATACCGTTGCCCATCGTCGGCGCGCAGTACATGAGCGACCAGGCCCACAGGTACGCGAGGGCCGAAGGCTCCGTTCCGGCCGACTGGATCAAGACCCTCGACTGGCTGAGGGAGAACTCCAATTCCCTCGACAGCGCCACGAGCTGGTGGGACTACGGCTACTGGATTGAATCGAGCCTTCTGAGCCACAGAAGAAGCGCAACGGACGGTGGACACGCCTACGACAGGCGCTACATCGTTGCAGACTTCTTCTCCCACTACGGGACCAAAAGCGAACAGGACTTCGAGGCCTGGGAGCTCAACTACCTGATAACCTGGCAGCAGGACATCTACAAGTTCAACGCGATAAGCTACCTAGGAGGCGCGATAAACTATGGGGAGTACAAGACGGTTCCAATGTTTCAGGTCGTTCCGAGGCAGTACATACAGTTCGTAAACGAGAGCGGCAAAACGGTGGTCTACGTTGGAAGCTCCAAGGGGGCCTATCAGCCGGTTCTCACGGTTGACCTGACCCGTGGGGCGGTCATACAGGGCAGAGGTGACATCCCGTACGTCCTCTACGTCTTCCAGAACTACGGTCTGCTGGCCTACAAGAACGTTGCCTTCAGCAACTTCGTCAGATTGGCGTTCCATATACCCTTCTCGCCCGACCAGTGGGACACCCAGAAGCTCTTCGCCAACTTCAGGCCTGTCCACAGCGATGGAGGCGTTTCAACCTACGAGTTCAGACCTTTCGCAGTTTACAGGATTGATGCCCTTCAGAACGGCACGTGGAAGACGGTTTACACCACGCTCACTGGAGGAAAACTGCCGGTCGGGAAGCAGGAGCTTAGGATATGGATTTCCGCATTCGGAAGGGACGTGAAGAACGCCACGCTCACATTCAGCGCCTACAACGGCACCGAGCTAATCGGAAAGAAGGTTCTCGCCGAAAACCTCTACATAAACCACATGAATGAGACACCTGTGATAGTCAACCTCACGATACCGAACGCCACCAAGTACCGCCTCGTTATAACCCAGACCGGCCCGGTGGGAGTGCTCAACGGCGAGCCTAAGGTGGACGGAAGATCCGTCAACCCGAGCTACGTTCTCCCAGAGGGCAGGAGCGGCGATCTCGAGCTTAAAGCTGCCTTTAGAAAGGACTACAGCAACGTCGAGCTTACCCTCAGGGCCAGCGTCGTCTACTACGTGACCCCCAACGGAAACGACATCTACAAGGACGACTTCTACCTCGAACCTCACATGGACATCGTGGCCTACGTGCCGGTTAAGGAGCTTAGCGTTAGGGCCGGCAACAATACGATAACGGCCAGGGCCTCGATGCCATCCGGAATCTTTGAGAAGTTCATCCAGGGGCTTTACAAGAAGTACGGAAAGGACAAGGTTGTCATCGCCAGGAAGAGGATAGAGCCGATATTCCTAGCGGAGAAACAGTACGTGATCTGGGAGGGAAGCTAACCTCCCTTTTCTTTCCCTTTAACCCCCGCCGGCTGGTGGAAATATTCTGACGTCGTCGTCCTCGTGGAGTTCCGTTTCAAGGCCCTTGAGATGGAGGACGTTGCGGCCATTCACCAGGACCATCCCGTCTATGGGCTTGTCCGGACCGACGCGCGGGGTCTCAAGGAGCTGCTTCTTAATCTCGGGCGTGTAGTGCTCGGCCAGATAATCGAGAAGCTCACCGACCGTCTTAACCCCTGTAACCTCGATCTCCTTTCTGCCCAGTATCTCCCTGAAGGTCGCGTAGAACCTCACCCTCATGAAACCACCCTTCGAATTTCAATGGAAACCCTTAAAGTGATTTCGACGTAGTGATACTGGAAGTGAACCAGTTGCTGAAGGTTGAACCCCCCTGAGTACTATCCCATTATCGATAAGCTCTTTGCATCCAGGCTTGTGGAGGCCACCAACGCCCTTGGGATTATGGTTGAGGACATCACCGCCTTGGTTGTGCCGGATGGGAGAACCCTGCGCCTCGGCTTTGAGATCATGATATCAAAGGGGGAGAGTTTTCTGCCCACGGGGACCGAGTCGGTGGTGAGGGGTCTCCTAGACAAGTTTGCCGATGAGGCCAACTCATCCTTTGGAAGGCTCTATCAGGTGGATTTTTTGATTGAAAGGCTAAAAATCGAAGAATCAACCGGAAAGGGATGGAGAGGAAGAGAACGCCTCATCGTTAACGGACCGGATGAACTCGTGGAAAAACTGGAGAGACTCGGCAGGGGAATTATCATCACCCTGAGGGAGTGGGGGTTGAGTTCTCCACACTCACGATCAACGTCCCCCTGAACGGTCCCAGGGGGATTAAACTGGCCCTGAAGACCATGAAGAGGCTCTCCCCTCCCGAGAAAGAATCCCTGAAGGAAAGCCTTGAGAAAAAGACCCTCTCGTTTTCAAGGACGATGCTCGGAAGGGGGTACCCCGTCTCCGTGAGGATACTCGACCCCGAGGACAGGGTTCTGGCCCGGGCCATAAAGGAGGAAAAATCCGTGGAAGAGCTGGTGAAGGAGCTTGTAGAGGATAAAGACGTGAGGGAACTCCTCAGCGCCCTCGGGAAGAGTCCTCCCGGGCTTTGATGTAATCTAGGAGAGGCTCCATCCTCTTCCAGACGTCCTCTATGCCGCCGTGGCCGTCAACGCGCACGTATATTCCCGCCTTCCGGTAGAACTTGATTATCGGCTCCATGTTCCTCGTGTATATCCCGTACCTCTTCCTCACAACCTCCTCCCTGTCGTCCGGTCTCTGAACTAGGTGAGAGCCGCAGCGGTCGCATACTCCCGGAACCTTCGGCGGGTTGTACTTGACGTGGTAGACTGCACCGCAGTTCGGGCATATTCTCCTCCCGGAGATCCTCTCAACACTCTCATCCTCGCTGATGAAAATCTCCATGGCCAGGTCGAGCTTGATGCCGTGGTCGTAGAGGTAGTTCTCGAAGGAGAGCACCTGCTCCGGCGTCCTCGGGTAGCCATCAAGGATGAAGTTCTCCCTCTGGCGCCTCAGCTTGGAGATGATCAGCGTGTTGACTATCGTGTCCGGTATCAGGTCTCCCCTTGCCAAGTACGCCGCCATCTCCTTTCCGAGGGGCGTTCCGCGCTCAATCTCACCGCGTATTATGTCGCCTGAGGAGATGTAGCTCAGGCCATACTTCTCCACGATGCGCATAGAGTGGGTCGACTTTCCGCTCCCGGGGGGTCCAAAAATCAGTATGTTCACGGGCACCACCTAAGATAGTTCGATACTGGAACCAATAAACCTTTCTCGGGAATTTTCAACTCCAACTCAGAAAAGCTTTTAACGTTTTAGCAGAACAATGGAATGCGGGGAGGGACATGCTTGAGCGCCTGTTGAAGCCGGAATACAGGGCGCACGTCGTTCCGATGAAAAAGTTCAAGGGGGATGAGGTTGCCCCCGTGCTGAAGCGGAGGGGCGCCTTCGTTCTCGAGCTTAAAGGGAACGACGTTGAGTTGGAAGTGGAATCCTTCTTGGCCGGAACCTGGGGAAGGTACACATACGTCCTCAAGCTCTCAGACGGAAGGATGCTGGCGAGGGCGGATAGGCCAGTGTTGAAGGAGGTAAAGGGAACGAAGAGATACTTGGCCCGGGACGAGAAGGGTCTTGAGAGGCTGATCCTGAGCGAGCTTTCGACGCGCGCCAAGCTCCGCATCCTCGCTCCGCGGTGGATCCTCTGGACGGCAGTCGGACTCTCCGCGTTCCAATGGCTCAGGGAAAACTTCCTCGTGAGCTTCCTTTTGACCGCCTTCGGCTTCGTTCTCGATGACGTCCTGAAGTTCCTCGACTGCATCCTCCTCAGCTACTGCCGGGCCTGAGCCTTTACCTTCTCAACGACGTGGATGTTCTCTATCCTCGTCACCGGGTACTGCCCGTTCTCGTCCTTCTCAACGGCCTTCACCATATCCCATACCGTCAGGAGCGCCACACTAACGCCGGTCAGAGCCTCCATCTCGACGCCCGTCTTGTAGGTGGCCCGAACCTCACAGGTGGCCTCTATGTAGTCCTCGCCGAACTCGAAGGTTATGTCCACACCGGTGAGCGGTATCGGGTGGCAGAGGGGAATCAGCTCCGGCGTCTTCTTCACCGCCAGAATCCCCGCTATCTGCGCCGCGGCTATGACGTTCCCCTTCTTGGCTTTGCCCGCCTTTATCAGCTCTATGGTCTCGGGCCTCAGGTATATGCGGCCCTTCGCTATTGCTTTCCTGAAGACCTCGCTCTTGTGACCCACTTCGACCATCTTAACGCCTTTCTCATCAACGTGAGTCAGCTCCCCCATGGACATCCCCGAACGTTCTGAACGGCAAAGCTTAAAACCATACCCCCGTAAACACCAGCGATTGAGTCATCATTACTCACCTTAGGGGTGTGCCGGATGAGCGAACCCGTCATCGAGGTTGAGAACCTCCGCAAGTCCTACGGCCGGTTCAAGGCAGTTGATGGCCTCAGCTTCGAGGTCAGCTCTGGCGAGGTCTTCGGCTTCCTCGGCCCGAACGGCGCTGGAAAAACAACCACGATCCTGAGCATGCTCGGAATCATAATCCCAGACGGCGGGACGATCAGGATTTTTGGAATGGACCTCTCTAAGGAGCCAATAAGGATAAAGGAGCGCCTCGGCTACCTCCCCGAGAACGCGACGATCTACGGGGAGCTTACGGCATGGAGGAATCTCGAGTTCTTCGCTAACTTCTACAGGATTAGCAACGCCGAAAAGGAAAAGAGGATAACTGACCTCCTCAAGAGGGTCGGCCTCTGGGAAGTTCGACACAGGAAGGCCAAAACCTTCTCTAAGGGAATGAAGCAGAGGCTTCTCTTGGCGCAGGCTCTAATCAACGATCCGGAACTGCTCATCCTCGACGAACCGACGAGCGGCCTCGATCCCGAGGGGGCGCACCTCGTCAAGGAGATAATTCGCGAGGCAAAGGCAAACGGAAAGACCGTTTTCTTCTCGAGCCACGTTCTCAGCGAGGTGGAGGAGCTTAGCGACCGCGTCGGGATAATCGTCCGCGGGAAGCTGAAGGCAGTGGGGCCTGTTCACGAGGTCAAGAGGCGCTTCATGGAGCTTGAGGGCTACGAGATAAAGGTCGAGACGAAGGAGCCTCTCCCCGAGATTGAACACAACGATGTAATGAGGTTCGAGCGGCTTGGCCCAAACAGGGCCATCATCTTCGCCCGTTCCGACATAAGGGAGTGGCTCTCAAAGCACCTCGCATCGAGGGGGATAACCATCCTCAGCCTCGAAATCGAGGAGCCGAGCCTCGAAGACGTTTTCCTGAAGACGATATACGGGAGGGAGGAAGAATGAAGAAGGCTCTCACGTTTCTTCTGTCCGTTGTGCTTCTGCTCCCGCTCGTGGGCGCCCAACCGTACGTGACGGTCTTCCAGGGGAGGCTGCCCCAGGGCGGAGCGCTCCACGTTGGAAGCTACACGCTCCTGCTGACCAAAGCCGCCAACGGGAGTCCCTACGTCATCCTCAAAAACGGGAGCGAGACCCTCGACATTTCCCCGTTCACCTTCGGGAGGAAGATCGAGCGCGGCGAGATAAAAGTCCTGCTCGGAAGCTACACCCAGGATGGGGGATTCCTCACCGTCTCGGTGAAGCCGAAGCTCGTCGCAACCATCAGGCCGGAGAAGGGCGAATCCGTGACGGTGAACGGGACCAAGGTGGAGGTTGTACGCACGGAAAACGGGACGGTCGAGGTTGCGGTAGGTGACGTTCACAGAACCCTTGGGGTGAACGGGAGCGCGGTGGTCGGCCTCATAGCGGTCGAATACAACGGGAAAAGCGTAGAGGTTTACTCGGCGACCCCTGCATCGGTCCCGTCCGGGAAGGGAACTTATTCCGTCTTCTGCCCCTACGGAGAGATAGAGGCATCGGGACCGGTGGACATTCCAGTGAGCGTTTCAAGCAACTCTGACGAACCGCTCACCCTCCGCCTGTCGATTCTAAACCTTCCAAAGGGCTGGAGCGCGGGGTTCTTCTACGGCGGAATCCGGGTGGAGGAAATAACCCTGCCCACCAAGGGGAGCGCCACCCTCACCCTGCACATCGAGCCGACCTCGGATGGAACGCTGACCTTCAGGGTCGGCAACGTCACCGGAAAGGTTACGGTCAAGGTTCCGGGCGTGAGCGTCAGCCTGCCCTACCGCTCCATAGAGACTGAAGCCGGAAAGACCCTGCAGATTCCGCTCTCTTTCAGCGGAACTGGAAAAGTGGAGTTCAAAACGGAGGAAGTTCCCAAAGGATGGAGCGTTTACCTCACCGGCGGCGGCTACCGTCTGAGAGCCTTTGAGGTCAGGGGGAGCTTCAACGCTGGATTAACCATCGAGGTGCCGAGGAACGCCACCCTTGGAGACCACAGAATCGCTTTCTCCATCAACGGGAGGGAGTACAGAGTCGACGTCTACGTCTACAAAACCTATCTCGGACAGCCTGCGGAGCTTGAGGTGGGCCTGAGGGACGACTCTGGAAAGTCCGTGTCCGGATGGGTCGCGGTTGGTGGAAATAACCTGACGGTGGGCACCGGAGGCACCGTCACCTTCGAACTCAAGCCGGGAACCTACACGCTCCGGGCCGGTGCAGAGGGGTGCCTGCCGGCGGAGGAGAAGGTGAAGCTTTCCGACGGGGAGAAGAAGTCATTAACCATAACCCTAAAGCGGGCCGAGCACTACTTCAAGGCCTCACTCGAGAGGGACGTGGTCACAGCCGGGCCGGGAATTCAGCCGAGCGTGAAGCTGACCGTTAAGAACCTCGGGAAGAGCGACGACGCTTACAGCGTCTCCGTTGAAGGTCTCCCCGAGGGATGGGACTACGTCCTCAGCCAGGACCCGCAGGGCAACAGCCAGATCGGAAGCCTCAGGGTGAGGAGCGGTGAGGAGGAGACCGCATACCTCGTTCTCATTCCACCGTTTAACGTTGAATCCGGCGAGTTCACAGTGAACGTAACGATATCGGGGACAGGGATGAACGAGACGTTTCCCTTGAAGGTTCACGTTGAAAACCCCGCAGCCCTCTCACTGAATGCCGAAAATCCAATGCTGAGCGTCAGGACCGGCGGAACCACCGCAACGACCATCTACATCGACGCAACCGGTAGGATAACCAACGTCAAGTTCAGCGCGCAGGCTCCAAGCGGCTGGAACGTCGAGGTCGTTCCGCAGGAGATACCGAACCTCGGGCCGGAGTCCCATGGAGGTGTGATGACGTACACCGGACCGGCTCAGGTTCAGCTCCGCGTAAGGGTTCCCAAGTCCGCTCCGGCCGGAACCTACACGATAACAGTGACTGCCGCAGGAGATCAGGCGAAGGGCCAGACCGTCGTGACCGTTAGGGTCACCCGCGGTTCAGGGGGAGCCTGGATAGGGGCCATACTTCTGCTCCTGGCATTCGGCGTTGTGATATGGCTGATGAGGAGGGTCGGCAGGAGATGAACCCGGCATGGAACATAGCCCTCAAGGAACTCTACGTCTCCCTCAAGAGCAGACGCTTTATCGTCATCGTTGCACTGTACCTCCTCATCTTTGGACTCGCGGTTTACTCGGCCAGAGACTACCTGATCCAGATGGGGACGCCCGAAGTTGAGCCGAGCGGTCTTAGCCTCTGGGGGAGCAGCGTCGATGTCTACATGACCCCCTTTTCCACCCTCTTCATGCTCAACATGACGATAATAACCGTCCTCGGCTCGGTTCTCGGCGCGGCCCTCGGCTCGGACGCGATAAACAGAGAGGTCGAGAACGGAACGGCGAAGGTGCTCCTCGGACATCCGGTTTACAGGGACGAGGTCATAAACGGCAAGTTCCTCGGGATGGCCCTCCTCATCACGGCCACTTACATCCTGACCTACATCGTCCTCGTGGCGGCGATGTTCATCCTCGGCCTGCCAATCGACGCGGACTCGCTGGTCAGGGGATTCTTGGCCCTCCTCGTCACCATACTATACACCCTCACCTTCCTGTCCCTCGGCCTGCTCCTCTCGACGCTCTTCAGGAAGCCCGAAACGTCGATGCTCGCGGGCATAGGACTCGCCATACTCCTGTCGGTTTTCTACGGCATCTTCGTGGACATCGCGGCGCCGAAGCTGGTCGGCCCCGAGCCACCCTGGGGAACGGCGGCCCATCAGATCTGGCAGGATCAGCTTAACCTCTGGATGGAGAGGCTCCACTCGATAAACCCTGCCCACCACTACGTCCAGCTCGTTGGCTACATCTTCGCCGGGGATGAGTTCACAAACTATTACGTACCCCTCGGCGATTCATTCACCTACGGCTTCAACAACCTAGCGGTTCTTCTGGTGATGTTGCTCCTGCCCTTTGCCCTCGCCTATGCCCGCTTTTTGACCAGCGACCTCAGGTAGTCTTTTCAATTTTTGCACCAAAGACCTCAGAAACGCGGGAGGAGGAAAAAGACGGAGCGGGGAAAAGAAAAGCCAGATCAACCTTTCGCAACTCCCATCGGGCGCATTCTTGCGACGAGGTTTGCTATACCAGCCTCGTGGACGACATTGACGACGTTATCCACGCTCTTGTACGCTCCCGGAGCCTCCTCGGCAACAACGCGGAGCGACGCCGCGCGGACGTAGATGCCCCTCTTCAACAGCTCGTTTCTAAGTCTGTCGCCACGGTATTGCCTCGTCGCGGCCTTCCTGCTGAGGAGTCTTCCGGCACCGTGGCATGAACTGCCAAAGGTTTCGCGCATCGAGCCTTCGG
>JALVWX010000022.1 GCA_027023165.1 Thermococcus sp.
GTCTCAAGGTGCTCGACCTCATAAAGAACGCCTTCATGCATGGCAATTACGATGCCCTCGGGAAGTTCCACGAGAACGCCCTCTTCCTCGGAATGATGCACTTCATGGACGAGTACAACTACGACGTCGAGCGGGTTGAGCGCTGCGTCATCCACTACGCGATGCCCGACGGCAGGATAGTCCCGTTCTGTACCTTCAACGTGATTCCTGAACTCTACCGCGACAAGGTGCAGGCCCAGTACAGCTACACCTGGGAGGAGTGGAAGGTCCTCCATCCTGACTGGGACTACAAGAAGGACAAGTACTTCAGGACGAAGGAGTTCATCGAGAAGATGAAGAACAGCGAGCTTTACAGGAGGACCTACATCGACATCGAGGACTACTTCGGAACGATAAAGACGAAGGTATGAGGTGGTTGGAATGAGCGTCAAGCCCGATAAGGAACTCGTGAGGATCGACCTGAAGTTCGGGAACATCAACTGGGAGAAGGCCACTATAAAGCAGTACGAGCTTGAGAAGGAGCTTGGAGTATGGAGGATATTCCTCAACGGCTATGCCAAGAACGGCTTTGTGATCTTCGATGAGGACGTTCTCTCGAGGGAGGAACTACTGAAGGCCCTTGGGGAGTTAGAGCCGGAGATAAAAGGGGAGAAGAAACTCACGGTGGCAGAGCTCATAGAGTCAAGCTACTCCTGGAACAACGTCCTTGGTCAGGGCGGCTCTTAACGGAGTTCTATCCTAACTTTTCCTCCGACCACCTTTTCAAGCTCAAAACTAACTATTCCCGAGAAAGATGACAGGTCCACCATGTTCTTCCCACGCTTCAGAGTGAAAACTTCTTTCTCTGCAGGAAGGCTGGGTAGGGAGATGTCGTATTCGTAAACCGTCAGTTTTGTGTCCCGGTTTACATAGAAAACTGCCCTTGGATCCTTGTACCCATCGAGGGGAAATCCGCCGAAGAGACCATCTCCCTTAAGCTTTATGGAGTCCAGGGGCAGTGAGAAGGCCACGGATGGCGGTGGGCCCCATATGGTCTTTTCATCTATCAGCATGATGTCCCTTACTCCCGTATCAAAGGGAGTGGCGGAGGTCTCTCCAGTGTTAGGAGAGTTGTTGGCACCGAGCAGCAAATTACCCCCGATCTTTTCAATGCTAGTTACCCTCGCACCAAGTGCGCCCACGATCCTGACTACGGGGGGAGCTATATAAACCAGTACTGTGGGACCGGCGACGAGATGGGTGAACTCCCCCCACCTTCTCCCCCCGAAGGAGACATCATGATAGGAGTTGTAGGCGGTGAGAATCCCGCCCCCAACGTTCAGAGAGTTAACCCTGAAGGGCGCATAGAACGTTGGGAAATCAAAGAGACGGTAAAAAACGGGCTCTTCCCGGAGGAAAGGGCTTCCCACAAAGACCCCGCCCCTCACGAAAGCAAAAAACCTGTTGTGGGAGGTGGCCATTGAACCGAGCTCCGGCCTAACCACGTTACCCCCATCCACGCTCGGGCCGGGTTTTATAAACTCCCATTCTCCACTCTCGAGGGATAGAACCCCGAACTTCTTCACACCCCACGAAAAGTTGCTTCCAATGCCGAAAAGGGCCATGTCGTGTAGTATTGTGCCTTTGGGAGAAGGTTCATCCAGAAGCTCCGTAGTCTCCCCCTTTCTCCTGTCAAGGGAATAAACGCCCAAGTGCTCGTGCCCGTCCTCTCGGGCCAGTAGAAGTCTGTCGTTTAGAGGGTCGTAGAGTATATCCCCTATTTCGCCCGCCCAGCGCGTCTCAGAATGAATCGAATCCTTCCAGAGAAGTTTCATAGTGTCTTCCTTAACGTCATAAACGTGAACGTGAGAGTACTTATCCACAAAACTCACACGGCCCCGGTTATATCTTGCAGGCGCATGAACCCATCCACCGAAGTACAGGAATTCATCCACGGTCTCAACTGCGTTGTAAGTGTCACCACCGCTCCTTGGAGGGGGGCCCAGCATGCCAAAATTGTACATTCTCTCCTCTTCCCCTTTAACATCGAGGAAATGGGCCTCTGCCTCAAAAGCGAGGGTGTAGTACAGGACTCCTTCATGATATTTAAGCCCAAAGACTCCACCGCTACCCCATTCGGGAGAATACCTGCCGGGAAAGCTCCAGTTACGGAGGAACATCTCAATGGCCTCCTTTAAGTTCTTTAAACTCAGTTGATTCCATCAACTCTCTGAGGAAGGGAACGCTCCATGCACCTCTCCTAGTTACTGAGATTGCGGCTACTGTGTTTGCAAACTTCCCGATTCTCCTCAGCAGTTCGCCATCCAATTCCTCAAGTCGTTCCATGGCTCCGGAATGATGAAGACCGGCCAAAAAAGCCGCCATGAAAGCATCTCCCGCCCCGGTAGTGTCAACCGCATTAACCTTGGGGGCGGGAACTTCGACTCGAGTCTTCCCGGAGATTATAACAGCTCCCCTTGAACCGAGTGTGACCGCAAGAACCGAAGGTTCAAAGGTTTCCACCTCAACACCTTTTTTGCGGAGGTAGGTGTACTCCTCCCATCCCATTTTGACTATTGTGGCCAGCTTCAGGCCCCCTTCTATGTCCGCAAGCATTTCCTCCTCCCTTCCCCTCCAGAGATCGAGTCTTATATTAACGTCGTAACTAAGAGGGACCTTCCCCCGCAGGGTCTTTAGGGTTTTGAAAACCGTGCTTCTTGAGGGTTCGCGTGCGAACATGACCGTTCCGAAGTGAACCAGTTCGGAGTCCAAAAGAATGTTTAAGGGTATATCCTCCTCCCGCAGGTTAAAATATGCAACTCCGTCATACAGAATAAACTCAGGCTTTGTGCCTATGAGCTGTACAAACACTACACCCGTGTGAAATTTCCCCTCCCTTTCAATCATCGGCTTAACGCCTTCTCTTTCAAGGGAACTTATTAAAAAATCCCCGAAGGGGTCATCTCCAACCTTGCTCACGAGCCCGCTCTCAACGCCCAACCTGGAGAGGCCCACTGCAACGTTTGCGGGGGCTCCTCCAGGATGTCTCTCAAACTTCCGCACCATGGCCAGCGGTTTGTCCTCAAGCGCTATCATGTCGATTAAAACCTCTCCAAGACACACCATCATTTTACATCACCCACCATCTCCCGGAACTGGAAGTACAGCATCTTCAAGTTTTCTTTGGGATTACGGTAGTATTGCCCTGGAATTTCAAGTCTCACATCGATTTTATCAACAGACTCCAGTTCCTCTTTAATCTTTTTCATTAATTCGGCTGCCGGTTTGGGGCTCCCATCCCCCCTGAAAAGACCAAAGAATCTCTCGTGGATGGCTCTGTCAAAGGGGGGTCTCCCCCAGAGGCTTTTGTGATAATCGGAGAAGTTCCAGTATACTGCTCCCAGGCTACCCACGGCGGCTGTGAGCCTTAGAGTTTTCTCCAGCCAGGAGGCCGCCTCTTCTTCGTTTATTAAATAATGGAGCATGATCTTCTTTCCCGTCGCAGAGGGCATTCTCCTAGTCTTCCCTGGAGTGGTCGGCATTCCGAACTCCTCCATGAGAACGTCCTTCCCACCCATCTCTCGCGTTAGCAGAGATGTGAAGGGGATAAAATATGGGTCCAGAGGATCGGTGAAGTCCGTGTAAACCGAATAGGCGTGCATGCACAGGTAGTCATTCCACCTTGCAACGTCCGGCACGTGAAAGTTTTTGTCCCCCTCTATATCCTCTTGGTGTATCCCGAAAGTAACCGGTTTCTTTGAAACGGATTTCAGGGTTTTGTAAACAAATGCAAGCCATTCAGATGCAACGGCTGGATTTCGAGGGATAAAGACGTTGTCAAGTTCATTTGAGATGTCCCAGCTGTGAATTGCAGGATGTGAAGAGAATTCCCTTCCAACGGTCTGTAAGAGCAACTCCTCGGCTTCGAGTGCCTTGAGATCCTCATATATGTTTACGGCTCCCACATCCACAACCCTACCATCCGAAAATGTCAGGAACCTTTCATGAGGCCTTTTTGAGAGGAGCCATTTTGGAAGCCAGTTTAATCCGCTCATGTGCCCGATAAAGAACGTTGGAATGACCAGAAGGTCCAGCTCACGGGCTAAGTCCAGTACCGTACCCAGGTTAGAGAGGGCTGCATCGTTTATGACATCCGGGTGGGGCTGAAAGTCCTCCCAGAGGAAGAAAATCCTGATGAGTCTAAGTCCAAGATCTCGTATTTGTGTGAACTCCTCCAGAACTTCTTCCTCGCTGAAGTCCCTCCACCAGAACATGGCCTTCCTTCTCGGCCAGTAGTTGACACCCAAGGTGAATTCCAACTTCCATCCCTCCAAAAATATTTGAAGGGCTCAGCCCTTGATTCCTCCCGCGACACCCCTCATGTAATACTTCTGGAGCAGCACGTAGACGAGTATCGGGACTACTATCGAGAGGGTTCCTGCGGCTGTTAGCTGTCCCCAGTTGGGGTTGTAGCGACTTATGAAGGTTGTAACCCCCGCTGAGACCGGCCATTTATCGGGGCGGAGCAGTGTTAGTGCAAAGAACAGGTCCTGCCAGACGAAGATGAACTGGACGACGGCCACGCTTATAACCGCGGGGAGGGCTATGGGGAGTATTATCCTGAAGTATATCCCCACGTCGCTCAGACCGTCTATCTTTGCAGCTTCCTCGTAATCCTTTGGAATAGCCTTAAAGAAGTTCCGCAGGAAGAAGATTGTCCAAGGAAGTGCAAACGTTGAGTGGACAAGGATTATACCGTAGTACTGGTTGTACATGTGCAGGTCCCTGAAGAGCTTGAGGAGGGGGACTATAACCGCCTGCTGTGGCACAACCTGAATTGCAACGAGCGTCAGGAAGAGGAGCGTCTTTATGGGAAAGCTGAAAGAAGTGAATCCGTAGGCAGCCATGCCCGCTATGAGAATTGGCAGGATAGTTGCGAAGGTCGCTATGAGGAGAGAGTTGAGGATATACCTCCAGAAACCCGCATCCCAGACCTGCCTGTAATTTATGAGCGTGAAGTGGGCGTTGTGAAGGTTCCACCACCCGTTGACTATCTCAGCAAAGGGTCTTACTGAGGTCATGACAAGGGCCAGGAGTGGAATGAAGAGTACCACTCCTATTATCCACGCCACCAAGTTTATCGAAATCTTGTACTTGGTGCTAACTTTAACCACTCTCAACACCCCTTTCGCCTATCATCTTTTTCAGCATTCCTAGGGAGAACACGAACACCGAAACGGTTAGCAGGGTTGCTATGGCCGCTGCATATCCCCACCGGAAGTTGTAGAATATCTCGTAGTAGACCATGTACGCAAGCACGAACAGGTACATTGGGACTGACTCTCCGCCGGAGAGGACGTAGATTAGATCGAAGACCTTGAGGATGTAGATGGCGCTCATGGTAACAACAACTATCAGGGCAGGCTTTAGGAGGGGCAGGAGGATGTATCTGAACCTCTGCCAGGCATTCGCACCGTCAATCCATGCTGCCTCGAGCACTTCAGTATCAAGCCCCTCCAGCCCTGCTAGAAAAACCGTAGTTGCAAACCCCTGCCACGCCCACAGGGAGCCTATTATTACGAAGTATATTGCCGTGGAGGGGTCCTGTATCCAAGCCCTCGAGGGAACGCCGAATATTTCAAGGATTCTGTTCACGATTCCCGCGTGCGGGTCCAGGAGAAGCATCCAGACTATACCGACCACCGTCATGGGCATTACCATACCGAGCATTACAAGACCGCGGAGAACGTTCCTTCCGAACACCTCCTTGTTGTGGAGCAGGACTGCGAAACCAAGGCCGATGAGAGTAACCAAGGGTAGGAATACCACGAATATGAACAGGTTGTTCTTAATCGATGTCCAGAAGAGAGGGTCGTGAATCATTTCCTTGTAGTTTGCAATCCCCGCGAACTTGGGGGCGGTCATTCCATCCCAGTGGGTGAAGCCGAGATAGAACGTGTTGAACAGGGGATAGATTATGAAAATTAAAAGAAGAATGAAGGCGGGCATCATTAGAATAAAGAAATCCTTCGTCAGCCATCTTCTTCCGCCCATCCTCAAACACCTCATGACTTGTAGTACTGCTCCGCGTATTGTTCGAGCTGTTCAGCTATCTGCTTGTAGTTGTCCGGGTTGGCCCAGAACTCGAAGAGCTTGTTCCAGATTATGGGCTGGAATCCTGGCGGTGCATTGTCGTCAAGGTCCGGCACAATGCCGTACTCCTTCATCCACTCAACGACCTTGGCGTCCGTTGGGTCATAAGCACTAAGGGGAACCTTAAGGTTCGGGGCGAGGTAGCCCTTCTTCTTCACCATGATCTCCTGGTACTGAGGTCCGGCTAGCCACTTTGCCAGCTCCATAGCCGCCTCTTTGTGGGGAGCGTTCTTCGGAATGACGACCCAGTCTCCACCGGCGACAATGGCGAACTTGGCGCTCTGGTTTATGACCGGGAAAGGTATTAGTCCAAAGTCAGTTCCGGGTTTGGCTCCTTCCTTCTCAAGCATGAGGACAATCCAGTTCCCCATGAAGTACATGGCTACCTGGCCGTTGGCGAGCCTCGGGACCTGCGCCTCCCACTTCTCACCTATAGCAGTCTGGGGATTGCCGTAGCAGCCCTCCTTTATGAGGTCGCGGAGTATCTTGAAAGCCTCAAGAACGCGCGGGTCTGTCCACTTGACCTTGTGAAGCATGAGGTCGTTGTGGAGCTGGGGTCCACCAACCCTAATAAGAACCGCTTCAAAGATGTCGGAAAGTGGCCACTTGTCGGCGGCACCACTGGCCATGGGCTGTATCCCGTTTTCCTTGAAAATTTTACAATCCTGTTTGAGCTGGTCTAGGGTCTTGGGTGGCTCCAAGTTGTACTTCTCAAAGTCGTGGACGTTGTACCATATCCCTGGCTTGGCCCAGGCTTTAATTGGAACTGCATAGTATGTGTTTCCAACGGTGACCATGTTGAGGAGGTCCTTTTGAATCTCTCCGTTGTAAGCGTTAACAACGCTATTCATGGGTTCAAGCTGTCCTTTCTGGCCAAGTTCCTTTATAAGGGCCGGCCACGGCAGAATTGCGATATCAAAGGATGGCGAGCCTGTTGCGAGTTCTGTGAGAACGGAATCTCTAAGTTTTGACTGCACAACATACTTTATCTTGACGTTTGGGTGCTCCTGCTCGTACACCTTGAGAGCGCTCTCAAAGTTCTGGCCCTCCACCCCACCCCACTGTCCGTAAATAACTACTTCAACAGGCTTCTGGGATGTGGTGGTTGTCTGACTGGTCGTGGTTGCCTGTCCGGAGCTGGATGTGCTTGTTTGGGTTGTGGAGGTTCCTCCTCCCGAAATGCACCCCGCCGCAACAACGGCGAGTACAAGAACAAAAACCATGGCAATGCTCAGGGGTTTCTTTCCCATACGCACACACCTCAAGTTGTATTCACAGTTGATTTACTTTAAGTATATATATAGTTTTTGGATTCAGTCAAAAGTCGAGGATTAATAGCCATGAAAAAACTTCAATATCCAATTATGGGCCTGGAAAAAAGGAAATTTTTATATATACTGTGGTCATATTATTTACTAAAAGTAAACACATAGCGAAGGAGTGTGGGCAATGTATTTAGGAAGGAGAACTAACCAATTAGAGGGTGTGTGTCAATGGAGCCAAGTGATAAAATTATGAACGCCATGATGGGACTCGGGTTCACGAAGTACGAGGTTCTCACATACTGGACTCTCCTCGTAAACGGTCCAAGCACTGCCAGGAAAATATCTGAGGAAAGTGGAATACCCTACAACAGGGTTTACGATACCGTGACCTCCCTCAAGGCACGTGGTTTCGTTACCGAGGTGGAAGGAAGCCCACGTGTTTACGCAGCGTTCTCGCCATCGATAGCATTTATGAGGTTGAAGAGCGACATAGACGACCTCAGAAAGTTGTTTGAAGAGGAACTCTCAAAATCCAAGCGCAAAGGGCAGGAAAAACCAGCTATCTGGAGAACGACAGATATAAACGAGGCCATCGAGATGGTACGTGAGTCCATAGAGAGCAGCGAATACGAGATAATACTAGTGGCACCCGAGAAATTTCTAGAAGAAATTAAGGAGGACCTAGAAAACGCCCTTAAGAGGGGTGTTACGCTGTCAATATACACCGGTGGAGAAGCCTCGTTAAATGGGATTAGGGGAAAGGGAAACCTGTTCATAAGGAGGTTTCACAGGCTGAACCATTTCATAGGGATGTTCGATGGAAAGGAGGTTATTGACATACAGAACATAGGGCTGAGGCCGAGGAATCCTCCGAGCTTTAAAGCAACGTATCCTGAGATTATTTTTGCTCAGTATGCATTTGTTCGAGAGGCTTTTCAGGAATCAGAGCTTCTCATTGAAGACGTCAACAAAAAGCACGACGTCAGGTTTTTCACGACCTTCCATGCCGTTGACTTGATACGGAGGTATCTGCCACGCCAAAAGATATACGCGGAAATAGTGGGACGGAACTTGTCAACTGGAGAGATTGAGACTCTGGCAGGTCAGGTGGTGGGTTATAGCGTCGTCCTGGAGGAGGGAATAGACAATTTTGATCTCAAAATCGATGGAAGTGTTGTGAAGGTTGGAGGAATGTTCGCCGTGTTGGAAGAGTATGAGAGCACGAAAATACGTCTCATACTTGAGTGAGGTGTTGAAGATGGCCGGTGTCCGTCTCGTTGGAGTTTGGAAGGAGTTTGAGGGAGTAGTTGCCGTAAGGGATATGAACCTCGAAGTGAGAGATGGGGAGTTCATGATACTCCTCGGTCCGAGCGGGTGCGGAAAGACCACCACGCTCAGAATGATAGCGGGTCTTGAGGAACCCACGAGGGGAAGGGTCTACATAGGGGAAGATCTCGTCGCCGATTCTGAAAAAGGTGTCTTTGTTCCGCCAAAGGAGAGGGACATAGCAATGGTTTTCCAAAGTTATGCCCTTTATCCCCACATGACGGTCTACGATAACATGGCATTCCCTCTAAAGCTCAGGAAAGTCCCTAAAAAGGAGATAGATCAGCGTGTTAAGGAAGTGGCCGAACTACTCGGACTTATGGAACTCCTCAGGAGAAAGCCCCGGGAGCTGAGCGGGGGTCAGAGACAGCGAGTGGCACTTGGAAGGGCTATTATAAGAAAACCAAAGGTGTTCTTGATGGACGAGCCGCTCAGCAATCTCGATGCAAAACTCAGGGTAAAGATGAGGGCGGAGCTCAAAAAGCTCCAGAGGCATCTGGGGGTTACCACGATATACGTTACCCACGACCAGGTAGAGGCAATGACGATGGGGGACAGGATCGCGGTGATAAACAAAGGACAGCTCCAGCAGGTCGGAACGCCAGAAGAAGTTTACAACAGGCCATCAAACACCTTTGTTGCCGGATTCATTGGTACACCACCAATGAACTTCCTTGAGGGGACCCTTCTTGAAGACGGTAGAATGGACTTTGGAGACTTCCATCTGAGACTGACCGCAGGACAGCTGGAACTCGCCAGTGGCTACACGGGAAAAACATTAACCCTCGGAATAAGGCCGGAGGACATATACGATGCGGACATCTCCCCCGTACACGATGAGGAGAACACGATAAGGGGCCGTGTGGACATTTTGGAAAACCTCGGAAACGAGAAAATCGTCCACGTGTCCCTGGGAGGATATTCCCTCACGGCCTCCCTTCCGCCGGAATCCCGGGTGGAGGAAGGTTCAGAGGTCGGGTTAGTGGTGAACATCAGGAGGGCCCACCTCTTCAATGAACACGGAGAAGCCCTGTTCTGAGGTGAAAACATGCTGGCCGTTGTAACTTTCACAGATCCCCGACCAACATCTCTTTCATCAGAAAGGGAGAGTGCAATGAAAGAAAAGCACGAGACTCTCGTGTCATTCCTGAGAAACCGTGGTTTTGGCGTGATCGATCTGAATTCGGAGCTCGGAAAATACTCTTCCCTCAAGGACGGCAGAAACTTTGGGATAGACTCAAAAGAGGAAAGCGTCAGGGCTGCAAGGATAGTTGCCTCGAAGGATGTTGCGGGAGCCATTATTGGACTCTGGCACTGGACCGAGAGCAATCTCGTAACGGCCTTTGCAAGGGAATCAAAGGTCCCGCTGCTCCTCTACGCAGATGACGACCCTGCATGGGCGGGTTCCACTTGCATAACATCCGTGGGGGCCTCTCTATGGGAGAGCTCCATACACGAGCACACTCTCCGGCACTTTAGGCTAAAAGGGGACACCTCTTCTCTTCTGAGTTGGGCTAGAGCCGCTGAAGCCGTTAGAGAGCTCTCAACCCACCCCCTCCTTATCTTCGGATCCCCCTACACGTTAGGAATGGAGCACCTTATGGACGATATCCCAGGGCTCAAACGTATGGTGGAAGATTTTCTGATGGTTGATCAGTACCTCATCGTGAAAAAGGCCGGAGAAATCGATGAGAAGAGGGTGGATGAATTCTACGAATGGTTGCTATCAAAAACGGAGGTTAAATTTGATGGAAGGATGCTGACACCCGAGAGTCTAAAGCGCCAAATACGGCTTTACTTGGCATCAAAGGAGTTAACCGACAAAAACGTTGCCGGGGTATCAATAAAGTGTCAGCCCGAGTTGAGTGAGGTCTATGGAACCACAGCCTGCTTAATCCCTGCGCTTTTCCCCTTCCCAGTTGATGCAGAGGGAGAAAAGGGGGTAATACCTGCAACCTGTGAGGGGGATATTAAGGGCACAATCAGCTCCTCAATCCTCTACTTCCTGAGTCACAAACCTCCTCTCTTTGGGGACATAAAGTACCTCGACGACGACGTGGTCATAATAGCAAACTGCGGGGCATCTTCTCTCTATTATGCTAGATTAAGCGAAGACCCCGAGGAGAACCTCGGGGGAACGACGCTCCAGGGGCAGTGCCAGGGAAAAAGCGGGGCCGCACTCACATACCGCACACCCTCAGCAACCTTCACATTCGTGAGATTAATACGGAGAGACGGGAGGTATTACCTCCTCTATTTCCTCGGGGAGGGAGTTGAAATCGACGAGAAAATAGAAGAAAAGCTACTATGGGGTAAGCAATGGCCCCACACGGCTATCAAGAATCCCCTGGACAAAGAAACCTTTCTGAACGTCATGGGTGCGAATCATCTTTCGGCTGTTCCGGGGGACTACATCCGGGAACTCTGGTTCATTGCAAGGATGTGGGGGATTAGGGGGATAAATCTAAACAATCCCTCCGATGCTAGGAGGTTCATCGAGGAGTTGTAATGCCTAAAGGTCTGGGGGTTATCTCAGATCTATTTTCACCTTTCCTTTGAAGTCCTTCTTCAATAGTTCGAAGCTCACTATCCCACCGAAGGTACTCAGGTCAATCACATTCTTTCCCTTATCGAGTTCGAAGACTTCTGACTCCGCCCCGGTAGCTGGCAGTGAGAGGTCGTACTCGTAAACGGTCAGCCTGTTGTCCTCGGAGAGCTTCAGGATCAGCCTCGGCTCGCGGTAGCCGTCGAGAGGGATTCCCCCGAAGGTTCTCGTTCCCTGAAGGGCGAGGGGGATGGAGAAGCTCACCGAGGGAGGTCTCTCCTGGATTATCCTCTCGTCAAGAACCACCAAGTCCCTGTTGCCCGTGTCGAAGGGCGTCGCCTCGGTCGCGCCGGTGTTGGGTGCGCTGTTGGCGGCGATGAGAAGCTTTCCGTTCATCTTCTCGATGCTTGTAACCCTTGCGCCGAAGGTTCCAACAATCTTGACCATCGGGGGAGCGATGTAAACGAGAAGGCTCGGGCCAACGATGGTGTTGGTCGTGGCCCACTGCATCCCAAACTCATTGGAATCCGGCCTGTAAACCGCGTCGTGATGCGCGTTGAAGGCCGTTAGAATACCGCCTCCAACGTTGACCGCGTTCACCCGGAAGGGCGCGTAGAATGTGTTGAAGTCGAAGAGGCGGTAAAAGCTAAACTCCTCGCCCATGAATGGGTTTCCTGCGAAGATTCCGCCGCGGACGAAGGCGAACGCCCTATTGTAGGCCGAGGCCATCGCCCCCAGCTCTGGCCGGATGTAGGGCTTTCCATCGACGCTTTCCCCCGGTTTGAATGCCTCCCACCTTCCGCTTATGAAGTCCAAGGCCCTAAACTCCCTCAGCCCTTCCGTGAAGTTGTTCCCGATTCCGAAGAAGGCGGTGTCGTGCACGAGGGTTCCCTTTGGAGACGGCTCATGGATTAAGGTATCGGCCTTCCCGGTTCTCCTGTCGAGGAAATAAACGCCGAGGTTCGCGTGGCCGTCCTCCCTCGCGAGTAAAAGGCGGTCGCCGTAGGGATCGTAGATTACCTCGCTCACCTCGCCGGCCCACTCCGTCGCGTGGTGGATGGAGTCCTTCCAGAGGAGCTTTACTGACTCTTCCTCGGTGTCGTAGACGTGCACGTGGGAGTACTTGTTGGTGAAGAGTATCCTCCTATCTTCTCTGTAAACGGCAGGGGCGTGAACCCAGCCGCCGAAGTAGATGAACTCGTCGACGGTTTCAACGGCGTTGTACGTGTCGCCCCCGCTCGTTGGAGGTTTACCGAGAAGCGTGAAGTCGTAGGTCTTTTCCTCGCCGGATTTTACGTCGATGAAATGGGCCTCCGCCTCGAAGGCGAGGGTGAAGTAGAGCGTCCCGTTGTGGTACCTCAGCCCAAAGATTCCGCCGCTGCCCCATTCCGGGCCGTACCTTCCGGGAAAGCGGTAGTTCCTTAGAAGCATGATATCACCGCCCATTCTTTCGCTCCAGGATTTATGGTCTTTTGCCTTCGGGAGGCTTTTATACTCCGGCACCTTAACCAGGAGCATGAAGTCCTACCGCGGACTGGCGATAATCTTCGGCTTCTACACGCTGGGCGAGCTGACAAGCTCGGCTTTAAACCTCTCCATCCCGGGGAGCGTCCTCGGAATGCTCTACCTCCTCGCCGCTCTGCTCGGTGGCGCGGTGAAGCTCGAGTGGGTTGAGGAAGAGGCCAAACTGTTCGTCAGGAACATGAGCGTCATGTTCGTGCCGCCAGGGGTGGGAATAGTCACCTACATTGGCCTGCTGAAGAGTCAAGCCCTGTCTGTCTTCGGCGCTCTGATAATCAGCTTCCTGATAACAATCCTCGTCACCGCGAAGACGGTTGAACTCCTCAGGGGTGGGGCAGGATGAACCCCTACGGGATAGCGCTCACGCTGGTGATCTTTCACGTCTTTTCCGAGCTCCACAGGGGGAAGAGGGCCTTCTACACGAACCCCGTCCTGCTCTCGATAATCGTGATAGCTGGCATTTTGTGGGCAAGTGGCTATTCCTACGAATCCTACATGGAGAGCGCGGTCATACTCAAGTTCCTTCTCGGGCCTGCCGTTGTCAGTCTCGCGGTTCCGGTCTACAAGGGCAGGAAGATGATAGCGGCCTACTGGAGGGAGATAACGGCCGGAATAGCCATCGGCGGAACTTTAGCCATTCTGAGCGCGTTCTACACCGCGAAGCTCCTCGGTGGAACCGAGGAAGTCCTCCTCAGCATAGCCCCAAAGAGCGTCACAACGGCGATAGCCATAGGGGTAAGCGAGAAGATAGGCGGGATTCCAGCATTAACGGCGGTTCTGGTGATCCTGACCGGGATACTGGGCAACGCTGTCGGAGTTGAAATCCTGAACGCGGCAAGGATCAAGGACAGAATAGCCAGGGGGCTTGCGATGGGTGTGAGCTCACACGGCCTTGGAACGGCGAGGATAATCCTCAACGACGAGTTAGCGGGAGCGGTGAGCGGTTTGGCAATGGCCCTGAACGGGGTCTTCACCTCACTCCTTCTTCCCCACCTCATCGAAGTCCTCAAGTAGGCACTCGCTTATCCTGAGCCTGTCCCTGGCGTCGAGGAAGAGCGTGAAGTCCCGCTTTGCCAGCCTATCCTCCACCGGAGCGTGCTCGACGAGGAAGGCTATTATCTCAGCAGTGCTGTATGGGACCTTAATCCCAAGCCCGTCGGCTTTCCGGAAGAGCCGCTCGGGGACGGTGAATATGTCCTCTCCAGCCTTAACGTCGAGGCTTATCTTCGAGTTTATCTGCTCCCAGAGGAGGAGCGTGTTCCTGGCCTTCTCTATCTTCTCAAGAGCCCTCCTCTCGAGGATGCTCACGTTGGCCCGGCTCGTGCCGAGCATCTCGGCAATCTCGCTCTGCTTCAGCCCCTTCGCTCGAAGCCGGAGGATTTTAATCTGGTGCTCCGTGAGAAAGCTCTTCCCCATTTTAAACACCTGAATTTAACACGACGTGGATGGTTAAAAGCTTTTCTCGAATTCTCTACCGGTTGAGCAGGGGCAACCGCAGAAAGGGGCATGAGAAATAACACATGACAACGGAGTAACACCGCGAGAAGCATCCGGAAAGCGCTTGTGGAAAGGTTTAGAATTCTGGTGGTCCCGCGGCCCGGATTTGAACCGGGGACCTGCGGATCTACAGTCCGCCGCCGCTCCCAGGCTAGGCTACCGCGGGACCGATGCCCGTTCCATAGTGCCCGGGGTAGGTTTATAAATTTTTCTCTCAATTCAGCGGGGGTGGTGACATGAGGATATACGAACCCGTCAACCTCGCCATGCCCCTCGCCAAGAGGCTGGGCGAAACCATAGGGGAGCGCGGAGACGTTCCGGACGGCGAGACCATGAGGGAGATTCTGAAGGAGCTTGGCCTGGAGGAGGCCTGCCTCGGCAGGGGCGTTACCGTTTTCAGGAACAGGGATGTCATCGCGCTCGTTCTTCCGCAGGGAGAGGTGTTGATGGTGGACATAGTCCCCGCGAGCGGGGAGCTGAGCGACGCCCTCGAGGTCATCGCGTACAGGGACAAACAACTGAATGCCTTCATAGTCGAGATACTGCCCGCCAACGACATCGAATACGAGGGCAACATAGGGATAGAGCCAATCATGATCGACGCCGAAACCCTCGAGTTAGAGAGCAACCCGGTTCTCGGCCACTTTGAGGAGGATGGAAACGGCCTCTTCCTCGCGATTGACCGGGAAACCTACGAACGCTGGAAGGAGGGCGGAACCACCGGCACCTGTCCGGTCTGCGGCGGCGAGCTTGCATGGAAGGGTTCCGAGGCGTACTGCCGGGACTGCGGCTACAGGGTTAAGGTGGTGAGGGAATGAGTCGCACAGCCAGAGTACAGTTGGTTAAATACTCCCACCTAGCCCACGAGCGCGGTTTAACGGCCGCCTTTGGAGGAAACCTGAGCATCAGGCGGGGAAACCTAATCTTCATCAAGGCAACGGGTGCGGTCATGGACGACATCACCCCCAAACAGATCGCGGTCATCGATATGGATGGAAAGATTCTTTCCGGCGTGAGGCCTTCCTCTGAGTACAGGCTCCACCTTGCCGTCTACAAAAGAAGGGACGATGTAAGGGCCATAGTCCACCTCCACCCACCGTACTCGATAATCGCCGCAACGCTGCTGGAAGAAAGGGATAGCCTGCCCATCATAACCCCCGAGGCGGAGCTTTACCTCGGAAAAATTCCGATAGCTCCCTTCAGACCCGCGGGAAGTGCAGAACTGGCGGAAGTAACCGCGGAAGCCCTGGAAAAATACGATGCTGTTCTGATGGCCAGACACGGCATCGTAACCCTTGGAAAAAGCCTCAGGGAGGCGTTCTACAAGGCGGAGCTGGTTGAGGAGAGCGCAAAGCTCTGGTACCTCTCGGAAAAGGGTCGAGCGGGGGATGAGCGGAAAAACCAAAGGCTCACTTAACCTGCTCGAGGGCACCGAGAACCTCCCAGATGATCGTCCTCGTGTGCATGGGCATGTTCGGGTCCTCGCTGACTTCCTCAAGGATGGCTATCGCATCGGCCGCCCTGACGGCCGGCTCCTTGCTCTCATCGAGGAGGACCTCTATCGCCTGCTCGGCGGCACGCCTTATGTTCCTCGGAACAACGGTGTCCTGGACGACCTGTTCCTTGAGAACCTGCACGATCTGCTCGATGAGGTCGCTCATTCCATCACCCCCTTTTCTAAAGAATTGTTACTAAAATCCCCTCGGCTTATCTTAAGTTATCCTAACTAAAAAACTTTTCGGTCAACGTCGAAATCGGGTAAAAGGAAGTTGGGGCTAGAACTCAACCCCCCTCCTGGCCAGAACCCCCCTCTGGTACGGGTGCTTTACCTCCCCCATCTCCGTTACGTAGTCGGCAAGCCCAAAAATATCCTCCGGACAGTAGCGGCCCGTTAAGACGAGTTCGGTATGGGGAGCCTTGTTTCGGATGAGTTCCTCCACTTCCTCGACGTCGAGCATTCCGAAGCCGAGGGCGACGCAGATCTCGTCGAGAATTACCAAGTCCCACTCGCCGCTCGAAGCGACTTCCTTGGCCCGCTCCAGTGCTCTCTTTGCGGCCTCTATGTCCTCGGGTTCGGGCTTCCCGTGGACAAACTTGGGCAAACCGAAGGACTCTATTACCGCGCCGCATTCCCTTATCTTCTTCTGCTCGCCGTAGACGTCGGGGGCCTTCATAAACTGAAGCACAATGACCTTCCCACCGGAGCCGAGCATTCTGACGGCGAGGCCCAGAGCGGCCGTTGTCTTTCCCTTTCCATTGCCTGTGTAGACGTGAACTAGGCCGAGTTTGTCCTTCCACGACATGGCTTTCACCGATGGATATTATCTCCAGGGTTTTTAGGGGTTTGGATAACGGGGGGTTACGTCGGTCTTCCGGAAGCAAAGGTTAAATATCCCAATGAAGTAACGCCATGCATGCTGGAGATAATATCGCTGGGATATTTCCTCCGTGACCTTACAGTTCTCCTCCTCTCAGGTGCGATAGTTGTTATGCTAATTGTAATGAAGGAGAGAACGGTCTCAAACTTAGGATACAGCTACTTTATAAAGGCATTCAACGCCCTCCTTTTGGCTTTCATACTGGTTATCATTGCTCAAGTGATAGGTGTTCTCCTTAGAACAAACGTCCTCAATAACAATCCGGAGTTTATGGAGATAAGATCGATACTCCTCACCATCGGGGCACTCTTCCTTTTCATCTCCTCTTTCATGCTCTACGTGCCATTCGCCCACGGCAAGTATATGATAGTGCCCGTAGCGGTTGAGCCTGCTGAAAACCTAAAATACGGCGCCTACTGGGGGGGCAGGGAAAAAGCGCAGGAGGTCTTCCTGAAGCTGACAAAGCGGGAGCGTTTACCCGGGATAGCCGTTACAAGGGATCCTCCAGAGGTGTTCCGGAGCAAGCTCGGCCTCCGTCTCATTCCAGCGATATGGGTCTCCAAGGTTCAGCACGACGATGCCGTAAGCCCCACCAGACTTGCCCACATCCTGGAAAACCTGCGCCACTTCTTGGAGGCAACAAACATGGACAAGGTAATCCTGGTGGACTGCGTAGAGTATCTAATCCTTGAGAACGGGGAGGAATCCGTGCTTAAGTTCATAACGAGCCTCAAGGACTTTGCAACGCTCAACAGGGGAATCCTCATCATAGCTCTCGACAGGGAGGCCATTGGAGAGAAGACCTTCAACATGCTCGCTTCAGAGCTTAGGCCCATCGAGGAACTTGAGGAGTCCCTGAGAGAGATCCATGCAGAGTAGTACCACTGTTTGTAGCTCCCACCTCTACCGGGATTAAGCGAAGTTTCTTTCTGCTGGGGAAACCCGGTATCGGGGGGTTTGAGAGTACAGGAAACTTTTCTAGCGAAAAGTTTCATCAAAGTCTGTGGTTCCTCTTAAGC
>JALVWX010000023.1 GCA_027023165.1 Thermococcus sp.
GCGAGTCTTTCGGCGTTGCTTTCAAGGGGCTTGACCCTCACTCCAGCCATCCCTCCAGTGCCGAGTTCACCAGCTTTAGGAACTCCTTTTTCGTTCCACCCTTTTCGTAGAAATTCTCCAAAAGCTCAATGAAGCGCTTTTCCTCGTCGGTGAACCTCTCGTCCTTCCATCTGAAGATCTTGAAACCTTCACCTAGGAACTCGACGGTGTGAAAGCTCGTCTGCCTCGTGGACTTCAGGTCCTTCGTCAGCTCGATGGTGTTTATCACGTCGTAGCCGAGCCTTTTCCAGAAGGCTATGGCGTCCTTATCCTGCGGCAGGACGAGAAGGTACACGGAATCATCGTGCTTTTTTACCTCTTCCTCCGCTTTTTCGACGAGCATCCTGCCGATTCCTCTCCCCCTAAAGTCCGGTTTTACATAGATCTCCTCTACCTTGAAGTATCCTTCCCGCGAAGAAACCCGTATGAAGCCCACGGCTTTTGCTTCCTCCAGGGCAATGAGAATCAGGTCTCCCCTTTTGGAGTACTCTTCAGCCTCTCTTTTGTAGGATTCCTCATCGCCCGGTTTCCAGCCCTGCTTTCCGCGAAGTTCCACGAAGAATTCGGTGTAGAGGCTCTGAAACTCCGGCAGATGTGAAGCGTCAAGGGGCACTACCTCCATCGTGAACACCGTGAAAAGTTTGGCCTTGGTCCTAAAAAGTTGCCGTGGGAAAAGGCAAAAAGAAAGGGGTTCAGAGGGCGTAGGTCTGCTCCGCCCACTCGTATTCGTCGAGACCGGTCTTTTCGGCCGCCTCCGGGACGCGGACGGGCGTTATCCTGTCCGTTATCCAGAGGAGGATGTAGCTGACAACGAAGGCGTAGATGGCAACGAAGATGGCCGCGGCAGTCTGCTTGAGGAAGAAGGTCGTTCCGCCGTAGATGAGACCGTTGCTTCCTAGTATTGCCGAGCTTCCGAAGATTCCGAGGAGGATTATACCGGTGAAGCCGCCCATTCCGTGGACGCCCCAGACGTCGAGCGCGTCGTCCCAGCCCTTTTTGTTCTTGTAGTCGACCATGAGGTGCAGGACCACCGCGGACGCGACACCGACCACCATCGCCGCCTGCGGGCTTATGAACCCAGCCGTCGGCGTGACCGTTGCGAGGCCCGCTATCGAGCCGGTCATGAAGCCGATCGCGCTCCACTTCCCTGTCTTCCAGTAGTCCCAGAACATCCAGGTCACCGCGGCGAAGGCGGCCGCCTCCATGGTGTTTACAAAGGCCACCGCGGTGTCGGCGTCGACCCTTAAAGCCGAACCTGCGTTGAAGCCGAACCAGCCGAACCAGAGGAGGGCGGTTCCGATCAGGATCAACGGCAGGCTGTGGTTGCCCTCCTTCGGGAACTTCCTCCTTCCGAGGTAGAACACGGCCGCGAGGGCACCGAAGCCGGCGCTCGTGTGGACGACCAGTCCACCGGCGAAGTCCTCAACGCCCCACTTGGCCAGGAAACCGTTGCCCCAGACCCAGTGGGCGAGCGGGAAGTACACAACGACCAGCCAGAGCGTCAGGAAGACTATGAACGCCTTGAAGCGCATCCTGTCGGCGAATGCCCCCGTCATGAGAACCGGCGTGATTATCGCGAACATGAGCTGGTAGACCATGAAGGTCAGCATGCTTATCTGGTCGTTGCCCGGGTAGAGCGTTCCGGGAGAGATGTTGGAGAGGAACGCGTAGTGGAGGTTGCCGACTATTCCCTTCACATCCGGTCCGAAGGCGATACTGAAGCCGAAGAACACCCAGAGTATCGTTGTCCATCCGGCGGAGAAGAAGTTCTGCATCATCATCGTTACCGCGTTCTTCTTGTTCACCATTCCCCCGTAGAACAAAGCCAGACCGGGGGTCATAATAAAGACCAGAGCGGCCGCTATCAACATGAACCCATCGCTGCCCGTGTTGAACATGTCCCTCATCCCCTTCTGTTTGCAAACTTAAAGGTCTTCGAAGAATTTTCGAGACACTGCGTTATTAATGATTGTGGTTCAATTCCCTATATGTTGTGTTGCAGTGCAACTTTTTGTTATAATGTTGCGTCAATCTGGCCAGATGCTGACCTTTGGTGATTAGAAACTCGGTTTATATGATATTGCGTTCTAATGTTAGCTGTCCCTATGATGGCTCCCTGGGGGAACAATTAAAGGAAAAGCTTGAATACTTGAGGTTCAAACAGCTCGGAGGATGGAACGTAAGGTGCCCGAGTTTCCACATGTGGGAACCTTTTCCTCAGATCTTCCTCCCGAACACTAAGACGTTCGGTTCTTCAGTCTCGTCCCACGGTCTCAAGCCTATCCTGCGCAGGCTCGGCAGAACCGCGCTCATGGCCGATGGAATCATCACGTCGAAATGGTCGAAGCCTCGCTCCTTCGCCACCCACCCCATTGCGGGCATCAGCTCCCTCAAGACTGCCGGTCCGGGATCGAGAGCCGCGAAGGTTGCCCCGCTCTTCTGCCCGATGAATCTCAGCCCGTTAAGCTCGTAGAGAACCGCGTTTTTTCTGAGCCATTCGAGGGTGTCATCACAGCGGCGGGGGAATCTCCAGCCGACGGGAATCCTTCCGAGGGTTATATCGCTCATCGAAGGCTCGATCACTGCCGGTTCATCTGTTTTGCCAACGGGTGCCCTCATGACGAAGAACTTTGCCCTAACGCGGAAGCCCACTTTTTCGGCCATCCCTATGCTCTTCCTGAAGAGGAAGTATGTCGAGAACTCGAGGGACTCTATCTTGCCTTCTTTCGCGAGCTTCTTTCCGTATTGGATCATAAAATCCTGGAGCATCCTTCCAAACCCTCTACCTCTGTAATCAGGGTGGACCCTCAGCCCCTCAAGCCAGCCGACTTTGCAGGGCAGGATTGTAAGCTTCGCGGTTCCTACTGCTTTGCCGTCGACCTCGAGAACGTAGAAGCCGCCGTCTTCGACCCACTCATCGAAGACACTTGCTATGTAATCCTCCCCGCCCCACGTCAGCTTCGCTATTTCCTCGATGAATGGCTTATCATCCGGTTTGGCCTCGCGTATAACATGTTCCATGGTTTTCACCGGTGGTGTTTCGGCGGCGAGATTTTATACTTTCCCATTCCTGAGGAGTTCTTCAAAGAGGAGGGAAGCGGTCAGCGCAAGGGAAAACGCCACAATCGCTAAAACATAGATTTCACTGCTCTTCTCAATCCCCCACGCAAAGACCAGCTGCGACAGCGGAATAACGAGCGTCGCGAGGGCATCAAAGATGCCCCTCGCCGTCCCGAGGCTTTTGAGTGGGGTAACCTTCTGCATCAGGCTGTCGAAGGAGACGTTGAGGAGTTCACCGCCGAAGCCCACCAAGAGAACCGCAGGGAAGAGGGCCACCACCGCCGGAATTCCCACGAGGAGTAGCGCCCCACTTTGGAGGATCATTCCGGTAATAAGCGGCCGTTTCAACCTGACTCCCCTCCTGCCTGCAAGATACGTTAGCCCGGCCACCGCCACAAGGCTTCCAGCCGTCGTGAGGGACTGGAGAATGCCATAGATGACTTCGCCTTCCTCGAGGGTTCTCAGCGAGGCGAAAACAAAAATCCTGAATGAGCCAAGGGCGAAGTTGAAGAGCAATACCGAAACTAAAACCCCAAGAATTAGTTTTCTGCTGAAGACAAAAGGCCTGTGAGTTGCCTTAATCTCACCTGTACGCTCCGATGTAAGCTCAATGCCGAGGTAAGGGAGCAGGCTCACGGCTCCAATGAGGAGGAGAACCGCATCGAGGAGCATCGCTTTAATCCCGAAGCGATACGCCAGAAACCCCACAACTGGAAAGGCCACCAGCGAGACCGCGTTTCCGATGGTTGCCAGCGTTGCGTTCAGCCTTTGAAGTTCACTTTCCTCAAGGGTCATGGTCGCTATCAGAGAGAGGCCGTAGTAGCGGTGGAGTATGTCGAGGGCCGAGATGCCCGAAACGAGGAGGTAGAATGCCCAGACGTTCCCGGAGAGCGGGATTATTAGAATGGCGAAAGAGGCCTGAAGGAGCAAAGCTAAGAACGCCAGTCGAACTTTCTTCTTAGTTTTATCAAGGGTTCTGCCGAGGAAAGGGGGAAGGATAACCCACGGAAGGTGCGTGAAGAGCGCAAAACCGCCTATGCTCACAAGCGAGCCTGTACTCTGAAGGAGGCTCCATGGCAGGGCAACGCTCTCGATGGAATCGCCAGCGATCCTGAATGCAGAGGTGAGGGTATAAACGTTGTAGAGGCGGCGGTTCATGGCGAAAAGTTGGGCGGGGGATTAAAAAGTCTAACTTTGTTCTCCAAACTTTCAACCGATTATAAATAGGTGGAGCGCGAAGTTGTAACGGTGGTGGGAATGGAGAAGGTTGAGGAGCTTGCTGAGGCTCTTAAAGCCGTTGAGGACGAGTTGAACCTAGCCAAGAGGGTTTACCTGGCTTTTCCCTTCATCTTCTGGGGGGCCGTGTTGCCGATGCTCTACCTTCTGAGCAATGTCCTTTCATGGACTTCAGAATGGTTCCAAGGTTCATTCGGCGGCAATGGGGGAATGATACTCTCTACCCTTGCAATAATCTGGTTCTTTACAGAGGAAAAACGCATATTCAAAAAAATCGAGGCCCTTGAGAGGATACTGGGTGTTCCTTCGAGAAAAAGCCGAAGGTACATGCTCTCTCAGATTGCTGGCTGGTTCCTCGCCGGAATGCTCGCCTTCGTATTTTCGCTCTCTACGCCTACTCAGTATGAGTTCAAGACGGCAGAATTCATGCTCCTTCTCGTGGGCCTCGGCGTCGGCTTCATAGTACTGTCTACTTTGTTCTTCCTTAGACGGATCGAGTGGCCGCAGGTGCTTGCCTCGCTGATGAACCTCTCCGCGCTGTACCTCTTGAACCATCTAAACGGCACCATGAATCCTCAGACCTTCTCTGTCATGGTGGTCTCGGCGTCCTTTACCTTTACTGCCTTTCTCTACATAAGAAGGGCCATGAGGGAGTGAAATGAAGGCTGAAAGGCTCAGGGAGCTTGCCGATTCGCCCCTCGGAAATCCCACGAGGTTGGCGATAGCCCTCTACCTCCTCTCCCGCGAGAGGACTACCTTTATCGAGCTTGCCAAGGCCTTGAAGCTCACCCCGGGAAACCTCGACTTCCACCTCAAGGCCCTCGAAAAGGCCGGAATGGTAAAAACCTACTACGGCTTCGGCAAAAGACCGAGGAAGTTCGTTGAGCTGAGCGAGAAAGGTACAGAAGAGCTGGAGAGGGCCATGAGGATCCTCCGCGAGGTGATAAGAGGTGATTGAGTACCTCCATGCCCTCCTCCTCTGGCTTGCCGTCTTCCTGCCCTCCTCAGGTCTCGGCTCGCTCCTGGCGAAGAGGAGAAAGGGCTTAGCCGGTGCTGGAATTCAGGGGGCTTTCCTAGCCCTGTCGTTTGTCTTAATCTCGCTCCTTGGAATTCCGTTCGGCTGTGGATTAGCTTACATTCCTCAGGCAGTGGTAACTGGGTTTTCCGTTTCTCTAGCCCTAAACTTCGGGGAAAAGCTCCTCTCGGAGAAAAAGAACGGAGAGAAAGCGGAAACGCTGGAGTTTCTTCCCGATGGCTTCCTCTGGAAGGCCTTACTCCTCCTCATTTTAGCTCCCCTCGCAGAGGAAAGCCTCAACAGGGGTCTGGTTGAGGGTTATCTTTTAAGCCACGGCCAGTTCTGGGGCGCGATCCTGTTCTCGGCTCTTCTCTTTGCAATTCCTCACTTGATGGCCTTTGAAAGAGCCTCCGCGGGGGAGAAGGCCTACGTAACAGCTGGGGCTTTCGTCATGGGGCTAACCGCTGGCTACCTTTTCGCGGTCAGCGGTTCCCTTCTCACGGCCTTCGCCTTCCACTCGTCGGCGAACCTTGCGGGGATTTTACTGGGTGAGTTAAGGTCTGAGCATAACCTCTGACTCTTTTTAACCCTCAACCGGTTCCGACTCGGAACGATTGTTGAAGGGTAAAGGATTTTAAGGAAGATGAGGATACCCAATGGATGCCTATGAGTCCCCTAACTGCCTTCATCCTGGCGTTCCTGCTCTACATAACGCATGGACTATACCTCGGCGGCTTTATAAGGGCCTTTCAGAGGCGTTTTGGAAGTATTAAAGGCTACTGGGTGGCGATGTCAATATTTACAGTCGTTTTCGCAGTGCTCATAACCCTCCTGTGTCCGGAACTCTACTTCGTCCGCTGGAGCTTTCCAGTTGATTACTTCCTGCTCTTCCTGTCTCTGAGCATTCTTACGTTTGTTCCTGCACTTTTTGAAGTTAAGAAGTCATCAAGCCCTGAAATTAGTGATGAGGAAGTTAAATCGGTCAAAAGCATGGGCTTCAAAGATGTGGCACTCCTCCAGATAATAAGCGCCGCCCTTCCAGAAGAGCTCGTCTTCCGCTACGTCTTTTTGGGTCTTCTCTCGCTCTGGAACCCATTTGCGGGATTAATGGCCATCTCCATTTTCTTTGGACTCTCCCATAAGTTTTCCCATCCCAACAGGAACTGGAACGTGCTGATGTCAAACACGTTGGTAGGTTTCGTTCTTGGGCTTGCGTATCTATACACGAAAAGCCTTCTCGTCGTTATGGCAATACACTGGCTTTGTGACATGATTCCCTGGGCCTTCATAGAGTACGAGAAAGCCAGAGAAATCATAGCCGGTGCGACCATCCTCTTAGCGGTTTTACCGCTGGTTCTCCTTCAGGACGGGCTCATCTCAATCGGTAGGTACTTAGAGGGGATTTACTCCAACGAAGGCCTCCTCTTGGGTGCCGGAGTGGCCATCGCAACCCTCGGCGTCGTTTACCTCGGCATGAATCTTTTGGAGGGCAGGGGTAATAGTTAGCCAGCTCAATCCTTGAAACGCTCGTAAATCGGCTCGTTGTTATCCATCACTCCACACGTGCTTTCTGTGAAATCTCCCCCATTTTGTCTCTCACTTAATCCAGCTGAAGCCCCTCTGAACCACTCGCATAGATTCCTTACCTAAAAATATCTCTCGAAGAAATCCTGGAGGTTCCTTTCGCTCAGCTCTTCGGCGAGTTTTCTGAACGTCTCGAAGTCAATGGCATCGGCACTTACGATAGCTTTCAACAGGTCATAGAAGGAGTCACCCATAAGGTCGTGGAGTTCCTTCAGTATGAGGGCTCCCTTGCTGTAGGAAAGTAAGTGAAGGCCTTTGCGTCCCCACTCGGGAACCTTAAGGTTCTCAACCTCTGGGTTCTTCTTTAAGATGTCTTTGTACCACCACTCCAAATTCGCCATGAACTTCTTGTACTCATATTCCCCGTGAATTTCTTTAACTGCTAACGCCGTTAGGTAGTTAGCAAAGGCTTCATCGAAGAATCTGCTTAGATGCGCTTCAGGTGTCGCTTTCGGATTCCAGAGGTGAGCAAGTTCGTGATAGATGTTGGTTGGAACTTCAGAGCGTAAAGAACTTCCAGAGACGAGGGCATAACACTTCCCAGCCTGCCCACCGTAGTTTTCAGGGGTTTCGATAACCGTGTAAATTAAGTTTTTCTGCCCAAGGATTGAGAAATAGAAGTCATAAGCTCTTCTGAGGAGTTCAACGGTTCTTTCAATGCCCTCATCCCTGAGGACAAAAAACCGGAACGGCTTCTCTTCAATAACCTTAAAGGGTGCTATTGCAATGTCGAGCCTGTTAGTTCCTTCGATTCTCAAAAGGTCTCCCTGAATTTCTCCGCCGAATGCCACCGTTAGGTCGTCTGGAACTCCCTCAATGATTATCTCTGCGTCAAACTCAGAACTAACAACGGATTTAACGAGGCTTTCAAAGCTCAGCTCTGCAGGAATGGGGTAAAAGAGAGAATCAGTTCTCAACAGCGTGTATTCCCGGTTTATCGAGTCCTTTAGGTAGGGAAACACTTTCTCGTAGCTTCTGAACGTTCCAGAATATTTCAACTCGAGTTCCTCGACGGGCTTTTCCAGGTTAACTACTGCTACTTTAAATGCCTCAACACCCTTCAGCCCTCTGATTCCCTGAGAAAATCCAATGGACGTGTCTTCCACCTTTAATCCCCTGTTCAAAAGAAAGGTCTTGGTTCTCCATTTAGGCTCTCGTGAGATACTCCGGTTAGTGTTCCAGCTTTAAAGTCGAGGATAAGCTTGAGTTTCAACTCACTAATCATCGTTTTCTCTCCTAAACTTTTCATAAATCAGCTCGTCTATGTATCTCCCATCGTTCCAGACGTGCTCCCGGAAGCGACCGCCCAGCGTAAAACCGTTCTTTTCGAGAACCCGTATGGAGGCCTTATTGTCCTCGTGCACCTTAGCCCAGACCTTTCTTAGATTGAGGTGCCTGAAGGCGTACTCGCAAAGGAGTTTGACTGTCTCGGTGCCGTAGCCCCTTCCCCTCTCCTCAGGAGCGAGGTAGTAAAGTATCTCCGCCCACCGGGCCTGCCAGTTAATCCAGTTGAAGCCCCCTATGCCGACGAGCTTCCCAGTTTTGTTCTCAATCACGGCAAACGTCGGCATCTTGTCCTTGTTCTTCTTCAGCTCCTCATAGAACTCCTTTTCTTCCTCCGGAAGTGTGAAGTAAGCCGAGTTGAAGAGATGTTTAACGGTGCTCCTGTCGTTGAACCACTCCCAGCTTTTGCTTAAATCTTCCTTCAGGAGAACACCAAGCGAGATTTTCTCGCCTTTGAGGACGATTGCCCTCATCGGCATCGCGGGGTTATAGGGCAGAAATATTTTAAAGATTTTTCAACAAAGCCACGCCAGTGATGTAGGGTGGAGCGATGGCTCAGGGGAGTATTCCTGACGCTGGCTTTAACCACGATGGTAATATCGAACAAGTTCATCAACCTAGGCCAAGTTCAGAGACTCTTGGATCTCGGAGAATTAATCTTCCTAATCTTTGCCGTTTTAAGGCTCTCGGGCTACACCAGGGAGGAGCTTGGCCTTGGTGGTGACTTTAATTTCGTCAAACACATCTTGTTCCCCTTTGTTTTCTTCATGCTCCCGCTTATCGTTGTGTTGTTTCTCCCCCACAACTCCATGCCGCTCTGGAAGTTTGCCCTCTATTTCCTGAACTTTCTTATCATAGCGGGTCTCGTCGAAGAACTGCTTTTCAGGGGTCTGCTCTTCGCCTCCCTTGAGGAAAGGTTCGGCGGATGGCCTGCCCTCATTGGAAACTCTGTGATATTCTGGTTCGCTCACTTCGCCGCCGGTCTCAACTTATCCCAGCTTATCGCGGCGTTGGTGCTGTCCTCCTACCGGCTCGCCTTCAGGAGGATAGAACCCCTGATAGCGGTTCACGCGCTATGGGATGCTGTCTTCATAGCACTGGAGCCCCGGTTTCCGGGTTCGTGGGGGCTTATAATCCTCTTCCCCCTCGGGGGAGCCATTCTCTCAATGGTGATTTACGCCTCCGGGGTTTCCTTAAAATCTGGGACCTCATGATATTGTAGTCACCAGCCAAATAGATATCGGAACCTTGAGGATTATCCTTTCCTAACGGCCCGGAACATTAGGAGAACAAGGATCATCACTTAGATTTTGGGAATGCTCTCTATCAAAGGAAGTTCATTACATTAAGAGTATAGATGAAGCAGTAGCGACGGTTCATAGGATCTATGAAGTAGGTCGAAGAGGCTGTCCTTTCCAAGAGCCTAATCGACTCCCACCTTTCCTAACTGGAAGAACCATTTTATATCCTCTTTTGATAGACAGAAGTCTGTTTAGTGGAAATGGCTCTGTTGAGTAGTTTTGTTCCAATGCCCCTACCGCGATATCTGGACTCAACCGCTATGAAGTCGATAAAACGATCTCCTTTCCCAGGCATGCTCTTTATTAGTTGCCACAGCAAGAGGGACTTCAGGAACTTTATCCCCCTGTATTTTAAAACAACCGCGGGGGTTACGTTTAGGGATCTCTCCTCCTTTGATGCAATCCCCACGACACCGGCAACCTTGTCTTCAATCATTGCCACGAATATCATTTTATCGTTGAGACTCGCTTCCAAGATATTGAGAGCATCTTTTCCAAATATCCTCCTAAAAATAACCGGATCCACGGAATAAATCAAAGCTGAAATATCGCGCCTTTTCCCATCGGGTATGCCACACACTATTCGAATGTCCATTCTAACACACCCCCTCTTAGATTTTGAAACTTCTTTCGATTGTGAAAGCTAGCCTACCTCTACCTCCGGAGTAACTGAGCTTATGTCTATTGACTAGTGTCCTCAACGACCATAACAGTCTTCCCCTCCTCTTCCCTAACCCCAAGCGCAAAGCTCTTACTCAAAACCTCGACCCAGCCACGCTCCCATAGTTCTCTCTTCCAGAGGATTTCTCCTTTCGGGTCGAGCTTTATCACTACAGCTTTTCCCTCGACTTCACCCCCAGCGAGGAGGCCGTTCTCAACTGGCAGGAGAGAAGTAACCACGCCGTTCGGGAGCGTTGCCTCCCAGCTCTCGCTCCAAACCCAGAGGTCGCTCCCTTTGTAACCGCCCAGGACTATTTTTCCACCTATTTCGATGGCCGTTAGGGCCGTCCCATCGGCGAGCTCCCTTTCCGCCACCAGCTCCCCGTTCCCGGTGAACTCGAAGGTCTTAACCTTCCACTTCCTTTCCTTCACGCTCCCAACAAGGAAAAGCCTTCCGTCGAGCTCAACGAGGCCCGAAATCACGGCATCGCTCCAAGGACCGAGTGTTCTGAGCCAGAGTACTTCGCCTTCCAGCGTAATCCTTCCGATGAAGAAGCCCCTGTCCCTCCCATTAGAGGTCTCACCCGCTATGAAAGCACCATCTCTATCGGGCAGAATCGAGTAAACGGCCTCGTTGCCAAGGATTTCCAGCTTTCTCTCCCATAGGACTTTGAGGTTCGCGTCAAGCCTCGCTACATAGCCCTTCCATCCCTCTCCCCCGTCCGGTGTTGCAACGCCATTGACCGCCCCGCCGATGAGATAGCCGTCCTTGAGCTTTGATATACTGTGGCCTTCCCAGTCTTTTTTGCCCGAGAGGAACTTTAGCTCCTTTATTTCCCCGCCTTCGAGCCTTGCGAGCATGAGCTTGTAGGCCTTCCCATCGTGGACGCTCCCGATGAGCAGATCGCCGGCGAGTGCAACCGGAACCGTCTCAACGCCGAAGGAGTGGGTTCTCATTTCTACCCCATTGATTACCACGCGGAAAGGTTTTTAAGGTTATCTCACCATCTGGTTTCGGTGGGGTCTGTGCGAGATTCCGTCGCCGCGGTTTTGGTCGTCTTCTCCATCGTTCTCTTCTTTGCTCCCCTTCTCCTAATCGGGAGCACGTATATTCTCCTCGTCCTCATGTACTTTTCGGGCCTGTATTTGGCGGAGAAGCCGGATATTGGGTGGCTCTCTGAGGTCTTATCAGCCGCCTTTGCCCTTGTTTTTGCCTATCTGTTGATGGAGAAGCTTGGGCGGTGGGATGCCCGCCTTTTCGCGCTCTTTGCGGTTTTAGTTTCAGTCTCAACCCTTAGGAGGCTGAAAAATGAGGGTCGCGCTAATCCCGATGTGGGTTAAGACTGGAGACTTCAGCGCCAACTGGGCCGAGTTCGAGAGGCGCTTCAGCGAGGCTTTGATGTATAATCCCGACTTCGTAGTGTTTCCAGAGTACTGTCTCACCGGCTTCGAGGAGTGGAACTTCTCTGGAGCGGGGCTTTACGATGAGATAGTCGAGCGCGTAAGCTCACTCGCGAGAAAGGCCGGCGTTTACGTCGTCTTCGGCCTTCTGGAACCGTATAAAAACTGCGTTTACAACTCCGCCCTTTTAATTGGTAGAAACGGCGAGGTTCTCCTCAAGCACCGCAAGTTCCAGGAGCCGATGAAGTTCTGCACGGGCAACACAGTCAGGACGGCAAGAACGGAGTTCGGGAAGGTGGCGGTAATCATCTGCGGCGACCTTTACAACAAGCGCATTCTCAAATGGGTGAGGCGGGAAAGGCCAGACTATCTCTTCGTGCCGATGGAGTACTCACCGAGCTATGGACCGCCAAATGAGGAGGACGTTGAGGCAATGGCGGAGCGGGTTAAGCTCCTCAGCGTTAGGGCTTTCATCGTTAACAGCCATCCACCGGGCGGCGCCTGGGTCTTCGACGGGAACGGGAACCTTCTTGCGGAAAGCAGAGAAGATGAACTGGTCGTCTGGAAGGGAGAATAAAAACGACGCTCCTCACCGGGCGAGCCTGCGGAAGTAGCTCTTCATCGCGGGCCAGTTGAGGGCAAGGTGCACCACCGAGAGGCCGAAGAACGCGAAGCCTACGTACGTATGAATCGTGTCCATCAGTGCCACGGGCAACGAGGCTCCCAACCTCGCGGCGAGGGGACCTATGAGGAGGAAGACACCGCTTATGCCCGTTATCAGCCAGAGGACGAAGAGTATCAGCGACACCCACATCCTTAGCTTTGCGCTCATCCGATCACCCCTTGACGAACGTCTTGTCTTTGACCTTTATCTCATAGGCCTTCAATTCACCGTCCTCGTATGTGGCTTTTACCTCGACTTTCTCCCCGACTTTGAGAATGGCGAGCATATACCGCCACGTGTATTCTTTGCCTTCGTCGTCCGTCCACCTTCCCCTGATGAAAACCTTGGTTGAATTGACTTCTATGTAGCGTCCTGCGGTGTTTACCTCCTCGATGGTTCCAGTTATCACTTTCTCGGTCGTGTTTAGCTCCGGGATTTGGGTTGAAGTGTTGGCGACCTCTTCCTCCGACGGCACCCCCACGTAGAAGTGAACCGTTACCCTCTCCTCGCTGCCGTAGGGGCATCCGCTCCCGTATTTGAACACGACGTCGAGTGTTCCGTTCCCGAGAACCTTGACGGTGTACTGCTTAAACGCCGTATACGGGTCGGAGAGCTTGGTTTCGCTTTCCCCGACGATCTCAACGTTTGTGGGATTTTCCGTTGTTATCTTCCAGTCCGAGTATGGGCAGGGTTGGGCATGCTTGAACTTGACGGTGACGTTGAGTGTAACCTCCGTTCCAACCTCAGGCACGTAGGCCTTGGCCGGAACAACACAGAGAAGGTCTGAACCTTCGTGTGAAACAGCTGAGCCGATGTAATAGACGCCGTTTGAGACTACGCTTTCGTTCTGAGGTTGAAGAGATAAGGGGCCTTCGGTGCCGAGGTTTTTCTCGGCGGTTCTGACGGCGAAGGGCAACGCCATTAGGAGTGCGCATATCACAAAGGCTACCATCACCCTGCGCTCCACAGGCCATCACCTGTTATTTGTAGATTTTTTCATGTTTTTCCTTCATAAATTCCTGCTTGAAGAATTTAACAACAAAAAGAGAAAAAGACTTCACGGCTTGTTGCCGTGCCCCTGGCCGTTACCGCCGGTCTCCATCGAGGCGTTTATTATCGCCTCATACTCCTCCATACTGAGGAGCTGTGGTTCGTACGTCACCCCGTAGTTTGACAGGGTCTTTACAAAGGCCCTGAGGTGGTTCCTGCTGCCCATCATCAGGTTCTCGTAAACCGCGATGATGTCGAGCTTATCCGTCTGGTCAATCCTCTCCTGCAGGTCTATGATGTCGGTCTCTTCGATGAGCGCTCCCACCTTGAGGGCATCGATAACGCTCTTGCTCCCCTGCTCAACCAGCTGGTTGTAAAGGGCCTGAAGGTCAGGGTTAGTGAAGACACCAACTGGCTCGTCCTTCGTCGGGTCCGTAATGTTGTACTTCTCAAGGAGGGTCCTGACCGCGTTGACGTGGGTTGTTTCACTGTCGGCTATGTTCTTGAATATCTGAAGCCCCCACTTCTCATAGAGGGTAACGTAGACGTCGTGAGCCAGTTTTTCCTCCTCAACCATGTAGAGGAGGCCGTCTATTTCCTCTTGGGTCAGCTGGCCCGTGGGAGTCGAGTTAACGTATTTCTGGAGGTCCGCTGTGTTCACTGTACCGTTCTCATCGGTAACGGCCGGAAGTGTGTCGTTGGCGGGTGGCTGGGCGGTGCTCGGCCCGGTTTCCATCGGGCTGTTGAGGATTGCGTAAAACTCGTCCTCGCTGAGAACCTGTGGGGTGTACTTAACTCCCCTGCTCTCGAGCTGGCCCACGAAGGAGCGTAGGTGGTTCTCGCTTCCCTTCATGAGGTTCTCGTAGACTGTTATTATGTCCACCTTGTTTGTCAGGGAAATCCACTTCTGGAGGTCTTTGATGTCTGTCTCCTCTATGAGGGCACCAACTTTCAGTGCGTCTATCTCGCTTTTCATTCCCATCTCGATGAGCTGGTTATAGAGATTCTGTATCTCTTCGTTCTGGAACTGACCTACCCCCTCGTTTGCAGTTGGGTCCGTGAGGTTGTACTTCTCAAGGAGAAGCCTGACGGCATTGACGTGGGTTGTTTCGCTGTCGGCTATATTCTTGAATATCGGCAGTCCCCATTTTTCATAGAGCTTGATGTAGACGTCATGTGCGAGCTTTTCCTCCTCGACCATGTAGAGAAGGCCGTCCTTTTCCTCCTGCGTCAGCTGGCCGGCCGGAATTGAATCGATGTAGCTCTTCAGGTCCGCCGTGTTTATTGTCCCGTTCTGGTTGACCGCCGAGGGCATCTGGTCGGCGTTGCCCTTACCTTGGCCGCCAATCTGACTTCCAGCAGCTGTACTCGTTGTTGCAGTTCCACTAGTTCCGGTGGTTGTAGTGGTGTTTATACATCCCGCTCCGAGGACGCTCAGAAAGAGAGCCCCGATAAGGAGCAGGCCCAATATTTTCCTCATGTTTGTTCACCCCTCTATATGTAATCTTATTATTACATATGTCCAACTATTTAAAAACCTTTTGGTGTTTTGATTCGTCTATGATATTTCGATTTCCGAACTCTTAACATTTTCTGGACTTTTAATTCCCCACGGCTCATAACCCCTATTAAATAATTGGACGGTTCTTTGAGATTATAGTGTGATGCCCCTTGATTCTTCGCCTTTTAATAAGAAGTTGTTTTGTAGATGGCTGAAAAGAAAGCCGTATGAAAAGCGGGTTCAATTCACACTGCGATGTTGTGAAAGGGGAAACCGTTGAGTCGAATGTGAGTCATATCCCCTCATTTTCCAGATAACTGATCTTCGTAAAGCGTTGAAGAGCGTCCACTCTGTAAGGCCCGGTGCCGTCGAGACGCGGGAGCAGATAGCTGTTCTGGAGGTTCTCCGAGGAATTCCTTGGAATTGGATAAACGACAAAATGTGTGTCCATTACTCGTCTCTTTTTGCCAGATCGCCCGGATATTCTGGGACAGATTTATTTAGGAGAACTCCAACTTGGGCCGGTGATGGCAATGGCCGGAAGTACAATCCCACCCAGACCGGAAAACCTTGAGATCCTAAAGCCCAACTGGGTGAGCCACTGCCATCATCACCTCTTCTGAACCGGATGTCCATTCCGCCATAATCCAGCAGGGGGTGTTCTCTTGAGGCGTTCCATAGAGGACTATCTCAGGTTAGCGGAGATTGGGAACCGTCTGAGGGGTGTTTTCGAACTCTGGGGCTACCGCGAGATGACGTTTCCGGCAATAGAGGAGTATTCGCCGGAAATAAGAAAGGGAACCAAGCTGGCCTACGACAACACATTCTATCTCTTAAACCCAGATCCAACGTCGAGGATAATGAGGGCCTTCTCAGACGAGTCGATAAGGCTGTTCTACATAACAGAGGTTCTAACCGGCTCAACGAGGGGGGAATGGCAGGCTGGAGTCGAGATGATAGGGTTTCCGAAAGAGAGTCTCGTAGAGCCGATCATCGTTGCGATAACCGCCCTCGAAGCCCTTGGCATAGAGGAGTTCTACATCGACATCGGGAGCCTTGAGGTGTGGAGAAGAGCAACCGAGGGGATCGAGGAGTTCAGGGGGGTTGTCTTCAACGCCCTCGTCAGGAGGAACTTCGAGCCGATAGACCGGCTCCCCATCCCTGGAGAAAAGAAGGAGGAACTCTGGCGCCTCTTCAACTTCCGAGGAAGGAAGAGCGGTTTTGAGAAGCTCGACTGGCTTTTGGAAGTGGTGGACGACGAAAGGGTTTTCGTAGACCTTGGAACGGTCAGGCCGCAGCCCTACTACACAGACATCATCTTCGAAATATACTCCCCGGAGGTTGGAAAGCCGATAGGCGGCGGTGGGGAATACCTGGTCAATGGAAAGCCCGCCGCAGGCTTCTACCTGGATATGGCTGCTCTCTCAAGGCTCTACACCGGGAAGAAGAGGGGGAGGACGAAGCTTTCCCTTGAGGATCCGGCGAAGGCCTACAGGGAAGCTAAGGGGCTGGTAAAACTCGGGATCCCCGTGGAGGTGGAAAGATGAGGTTCGTTCTTCCAAAGGGGCGTCTCCTCAAAGGTTCCCTTGAAGTCCTGAGAAAAGCCGGTTACGATGTTCAAAAGCCCGGCGAGAGAAGGCTCATTGAGAGGTTCAACGGCAATGAAGTTTTAATCGCGAGGGCTTTCGATGTCCCTGTTTACGTTGAACACGGGGTCGATGTCGGTATTTCGGGAAGCGACGTCGTTGAAGAACGGAAAAGCGACGTTTTCGTCCCGCTGGAGCTTCCATTCGGAAAGTGCCGTCTCAGTCTCGCAATGCCCCGGGAAAGGGTGGTCTCACCGGAAGAGATGGACGGCTATAGGGTTGCCACCAAATACGAGAGAATAACGAGGGAGTACTTCTCAAGGCTGGGAGTTGATGTGGAAATCCTGAAGCTCAGCGGGAGCGTGGAGCTGGCTCCGAAGGTCGGCATAGCCGATGCTATCGTTGACATCGTTGAGACCGGGGAAACACTGAGGGCGAACGGCCTCGTTGAAGTTGAGAAGGTCATGGACGTTTCGGCCCAGCTCCTCGTCAACAGAATTTCTCAGAAAACCAAGTTTGAGGAGATAAACGAGCTCGTTTTTTCGATAAAGGAGGTGATTAAAGATGGATTTTGAGCTTGAAAGTTACGTCGCCGAGATACTTAGGGACATACGCGAAAGGGGAATCGAAGCCGTTAGGGAGTACTCCAGAAGGTTTGACGGTTTTGACGGCCCCTTCAGGGTCAGCGAGGAGGAGTTCCAAGAGGCGGAGGAAGTTATCCCTGAGAAGGACAGAGAAATTATCGAGAGGACAATCAAAAGGCTCTGGGACTATCACGAAAGGCAAAAACCAAAGGACGAGCTTTTCATTAAAAACGGCTCGCTTTACGGCCTCATATACCGGCCGATAAGGAGGATAGGTATCTACGTTCCCGGGGGAAAACCGCTACCTTCAACCCTCATGATGGTCGCAGTTCCAGCGAGAATAGCCGGAGTCAAGGAGATTGCCGTTACAATCCCGCCGAAGGACGGGAAGGTGAACCCCTACGTCCTCTACGTTGCCAAAAAGCTCGGCATAAGCGAGGTCTACAAGCTCGGCGGTGTTCAAGCGATAGGGGCTATGGCCTACGGCATCGGCATGGAAAAGGTGGACAAGATATTCGGGCCCGGAAACAGGTTCGTGAACGAGGCCAAGAGGCAGGTCTTCGGAGTTGTTGGGATAGACAGCCTCGCGGGACCCTCGGAAATAGCGGTGATAGCGGATAAAAGCG
>JALVWX010000024.1 GCA_027023165.1 Thermococcus sp.
AACAAGCCTCACCCTAACAGCATCCCCGACCTTCAGCCCGAGTTTCTCAGATGCAGAACCCTGGTTTACCGCTATCTCAAGGTAGTCGTGGCTTCCGGGCAAGGCCAAAAGCTCTCCGGGTTTAACCTGACCGTAGGTATCGAGATATGGAATTCTGAGGCCCAAATCCGGAAGCTCAACGGCTTTCGGCCTTTCGTAGTTTTCAAGGTTCAGGATAACGTTCCCGAAGTCGTCAACGTAGATTACCCTGAGTAGCCAGAGGTCACCTTCCCTTCTCGGCTCCAAATCGAGTTTAACGAGGGAATCGAGGGGAACCTCCTCGGCGAACTCCTCCGGGGAAACTCCCTTCTCGATTAGCGCCCCAGCGGGTCCAAAGACGTCCCTGCCATGGAAGGTCGAGCTTATCCTCCACCCTGTGAAGCGTTTAATCCTTTTGAGGTCTATCTCCCAGGCCCTTCTGGGATTTATGTGCTTCATCGGAAGAGTAGCCAACCCGTTGTCCGGGACGACGAGCCACTGGTCGCCCTCTATGACTACCGCCCTCCTCTCGGTTCCAACGCCCGGGTCTATAACTCCAACGTGAACGGTTCCGGGAGGGGAGTACTTGACCACCTGCTCCATGACGAATGAGCCCTCAATTATTGAGTGCCTCGTTACGGCATGGGTCACATCAACGAGCTTCGCCCCCGGGTTTATCCTAAGCATCGCAACCTTCATCTCCCCAACGTAAGGACCCTTAAGTCCGAAGTCCGTCGTGAGCGTTATCATCGCCACCACCCAAAACTTAATTAAAGGATTTTAACTTTAAAGGGTTTGGAAATGCCATGAGGTGGAAAATTGCTTCCCTACTGTTGGTTCTCATAGTCCTAGCTTCGGGATGTCTCTTCAAACCGCCGGCCGAGGTCACCTTCTCCCTTGACAGAACCTCTGTGGCCCCGGGCGGTACGCTTCACGTCATCGTCACGATCAACAACACGGGGAAGGTCGGCCTGACGGGTGCGACGCTGATAATCAGCAACGGGAACTTCGAGATAATCCAGGAACCCAAGTTTCCGGATGTTCTGCCCGTCGGAAAGGCCATACAGCTGGTGTGGATAGTCAAGGCACCAACAAAGCCCGGCTCGTACAATCTGAAGCTGTCCCTCGAGCTAACCGACGAGCTTAAGCGGACGTGGACCGGCTTCTACGGCCAGTTCCACGTGCTGGTTTCCAGGGAGGCCCCACCCACGGGAGAGGTAACGATGAAGATAACCGCCCCGGACCAGATCACGGGGGGAGAAGTGACGGCGGTAAGAATCAAGATAACAAACACAATGAACACAAAAGTAACGCTGGACGACCTCAAGCTCGACCTACTGCCCGGGATGAGTGTGGTCAGCGCTGGAACGCTCCCCGAGGAGATCGGCATTGGGGACACTGTAACTGTGAGATACATGGTTAGGGCACCCTACGCGTACCGCAACGGCTACATCTCCGCGGTTCTCAAGTACACCGTCGGCGGGGTCGACAGGAGCGCCGCCGCGAGCTTCCCGGTGGTGGTTGTCTGGGAGCCATGGAACGCCAGTGAGAGCGTGCTCCAGAAAGCCTACGGCTTCAAATACCACTGGATAACCGACAGGTATCTGGTGGACGGCTACTGGGCGGAGAAGTACAACTCAACGCCCGACTTTGACAGGAAAACCCTGCGTGAGAGGACGCTGGACTTGATAAGGGGGGCAACATCTGAAAGGCAGGCGGCTGGGCTTATCTACGACTGGATGGTCCGCGAATACACATTTGGGGGGAACACCACAACTCTAAAGCCCTCCGAGATACTTGCCAAAAAGAGGATAAGCTACGCCGAGGGTCAGATACTCTTCACAGCCATGCTCCGCTCAGTAAACATCCCTGCAAGGGTTGTAACAATGTACAACGGTGTGGACTGCACTCAGAGGCCGATAACCGAATTCTACACCTCCGACGGCTGGTACGTTATCGACCTGCGGCATTCATTCATAGGCGATATCGACGACTACCTCGCTAGTCCCTACTTCCCGAGGCTCTACCAGCTGATAACGGAGAAAGGCTACCGCCTCGTGGCCCAGAGCCCATCAACGCTCGAGGGGCACGAGCACATCGACGTGACGGGGGACTTCATGGCGAACCTGGAGGACAGGCTGATAAAAGTCGTGAGTTCGAGGCTGAGGCCGGAGCTGAGGTCGAAGTTCATGATAGTCATGAACGACCTGAACGACAACGAGAGGCTCTACGCCCTCTTCCTCTTCAGCTCGGCACCGAGCGACGACGCGCTGAACGCTGCATTTGAGGACTTCAGCACAGAGAGGATAGAGCAAAACGTAAAAACCATGTACGAGTTCTACAAGGACATGGAGTGGAGCGAGGACTTCACGCGGTACTGGAAGATATTTGTGGGGTGATGCAATGATAGCGGTTCTCCGGCTGGGACACAGGCCAGAGAGGGATAAACGAATCACCACACACGTGGCTTTAACGGCCAGAGCATTCGGCGCCGATAAAATCATAATCGCCGCAGAGGAAGACGAGCACGTTAAGGAGAGCGTCGAGGACGTTGTGAAAAGATGGGGTGGGCCGTTCGGGATAGAGTTCAACCCCAGCTGGAAGAGGATAATGCGCGAGTGGAAGGAAAGGGGCGGAATCATCGCCCACCTGACGATGTACGGAATTCACGTTGACGACGCGATGCCCAGGCTGAAGGAAGAGCTCAAGGCCGGAAAGGACATTCTGGTTGTTGTCGGCGCCGAAAAAGTTCCGAGGGAGGTTTACGAGCTCGCCCACTACAACGTTGCAATAGGAAACCAGCCACACAGCGAGGTTGCCGCGTTGGCGGTCTTCCTCGACAGGCTCCTCGACGGCGAAGGCCTGAGGAAGGAGTTCCAGAACGCGAAGCTCAAGATAATTCCGCAGGAGAGGAGGAAGAGGGTAATCGAGCTTTGACCGGTGGTCGCGATGGTGCTCAACAACTACCGCGAGAACGTCAGGGGCTACCTCGAGGCGATCGTGAGGCCCCTTGCAAAAGCGGGAGTTACCCCAAACACGATAACCATCCTCGGACTGCTCATAAGCCTCGCCGGGGCGTACCTTTTCTACCTGAACGAGCAGTTCTGGGCGGCCATAGTGCTCCTCATCGGCTCTCTCATAGATGCCCTCGACGGAACCCTGGCGAGGATGACGGGGAAGACGAGTCGCTTTGGGGCGTTCCTTGATTCCACATTCGACAGGATAAGCGACGGCGCGGTGCTCTTCGGCATAGCCGCCGGAAACCTCGTTGACTGGAGGGTGACGTTCCTCACCTTCATGGGCGCCTACCTGGTGAGCTACGAGCGCTGCAGGGCCGAGCTGGCTGGCTCCGGAAAGCTCGCCGTCGGGATAGCGGAGAGGGCCGAGCGTTTGCTGATCCTCATCGGCTTTGCGCTGTTCGGCTACGTTGAGTACGGCGTCTACCTCGTTGGAATACTCGCGTGGATAACCGTCCTTCAGAGAATGTGGGTCGCATACCAGAGGCTCAAATGAGAGAGAAAACCGGGGGATGACGAGAATTTCGCTAGGCGAGGCACGGCCGATGAAGAGCCCTGCCGTTGCCGACCCCTCATTTTTCCATTAACCCTTTTACGATCTCAACAACATCGCTCAGCTTTGAAACCACGAAGTCGCAGTCCCCCCAGAGGTCACGCTTTTTGCCTTCGGGGTCGAGGAGAACGCTGAGCATGCCGACGTTCCTGGCACCGACGCAGTCTTTTGCCGGGTTGTCGCCGATGTAGATGGCTTCTTCAGGCTTAACGCCAGCCCTCTCCAGGGCAAGGAGGAAGGGCCTCTCATGGGGCTTGTAGAAGCCGGCATCCTCGCTCGTCGTTATGCCCTCGAAAAGGTCGTAGATTCCCAGTGCCCTCAGGTGGGTCTCAATGTAGTCGTTGTCCGAGTCCGTTATGATTCCAACGTGGAGGCCGAGGTCTTTGAGGGCGTTTATGGTGTCGACGGCGTCGGGGAAAAGCTCTCCAAACCTCTCGTGCATCGATAGGCTTATCCCCCAGAAGTCGTCGGGAACGGAGAAGCCGTACCTATCCGCGACCTTTTTCATGGCCTCGGTGTCAACATCCCTTATCTTAACGTAGGGCTTTCCGGCCAGCTCCTTGAAGAGCGCCGAGCTTTCCTCCTCGTACTCCTCCCAGATTCTGAGGTAGTCCAAGTCATCCCTGCCGGCCCTTCTCAGGACTTCCCTCACGATGTTCTGGTGGGTTACGTTTTCTCCGACTTTGGTTATCAGCGTGCCGACGAAGTCAAAGAAGACCGCCTTCATGTCAACCACCG
>JALVWX010000025.1 GCA_027023165.1 Thermococcus sp.
GCCCAAGGAGCCGATTGAGATAAGCCAGGAGAGGCTCATGGAGTTCTACCGCGAGGCCGCTCTGATAATGGGAAAAAAGAACGTCGGGCTAAGCTTCCAGGTCCACAAGTACCTCAACGTTCTCTGAACCCAAGGGCCAGGAGGGCTATTAAAGCTACAATCCCGGGCCCGCAGATTGACCCTCCTTTTTCAGGGGCCTTTGGTTCGGTGGGCGATGAAGTGGGAGTGGTTTCGGGCTTAGGCGTGGTTTCTGGTTGGGCTTTGTGGTATTCAAGGAGAGGTGGATAAATCGTGAAGTTGTCACCTGCTAGAAAGAGGCCGTATGCAGTGCCGTTGCCCGAGAACGCGTAGACCGGCCAGATGGAACAGAGCGGGATTATCCTGTTGCCGACCCTCGCGTATCCGCTGGGAAGCCCGGAAGAGCTTACGGCATACCTCTCCGGATAAACGAAGGTTCCACCCCTGGCTGGGACGTAATCGAGACGTGGAACTGACAAGAAGTATTTCGCGTAGGGGGAGACGTTTTCCAGAGGTTTTCCCTTTGGAGAGGCCGCAACCAGCTCATCCCATCTTTTTAATGACACCGTGCCGTTGGTCATCCACCGGTTCTTTTCCGGGTAGAGGCGTATCAGTGTGACGTTATCGGAACCCTTTTCCCTGACCCCAATGTAGGGTTTCCCTTGGATGAAGGCAACGCCGAGGCTGAAGATACCGTCGTCAACCCCACCGAAGTAGAAGACTGGATTCCCGTATTCGTCCTTCTCCGGGGGATTGAATTGCCCGAGTATCGGTTTCAGGTCTATCTGGAAGGGCCTCCCGTTGTAGCCGAAGAGGAGGGTGTACTTTATGCTCTCCCGTTCTTGAGGTGCACCGGGGATTAGGATTCCCTCCGCGGTCAGGTTCACAAGAAGAAGGGCAAAGGTTCCGTTCGTGAAGCCGTTAATCGAAACCTCTACCTTCTCGGGCGCGATGTATACGTAAGAATAGTTCCTGCCATTCGCGGGTTGAATGGGTGGTTTCACCGTCCCGGGGAGCCGGAGGTTTGGAAGTCCGCATTCGTAGTAGTAGCCCCACTCGCCTTTCTTTCTCACGGGCTCGACCCTCAGAACCGGCCTCAGGCTCCCGTTGGAGTATTCGAGAACCAACGGCGGGATGATTGGGACGGAACCGTTGAACTCCATCGGTACAATCGGGGAAACGTAACGTCCACCGCTGTAGAACCTCTCCGGTATGAAGTACCTGCAGTCAACGAGCTGGACCTGTGGGAAGTAAATGTACAGTCTGCCTCCATAGGAGAAGGCCCTCATTCTCCTGACCACGCCGGTTAGGTTGAAGTCCTTAACGAGGAACTTCAGGTCGTCGGAGTAGATGTGGTCGGCCAGCATGCCGGAGATGTTCAGGGACGACAAATATCCTCTGAGAAGCCTGAATGGGAACGAAACCCTCGAACCGTTGACGTCAATCACGACGGTGTTATTCGTCACGTTGAGGGGATACGTTTCAAGCTGGACTCCATTGGCCCTGCCGAGTTCCCCCGTGACGCTGTTCCCGGTCACGTTATAGTGGACTGAGAAGTCGAGGGCATCGGCGCTGAGGCATTCAAGCTCGTCAGTTACGGAGGAAATTGGGCACATCCCCTCGTAGGGCTGGTAGAAGGAGTAGACATCAACCCCGAGGATCAGGCCGTGCCCTGAGGAGTAGGGGGTAACATCGAACAGAACCGGGTTCGGGTAGTCTATTCCCGGAGGACACGTTGTTTTTCCCAAAACCGGGGAGGAAAAGGACATCATGGAAAACAGGAGGACAAAGACAATGACCAAACCCCTCATCTTCATCCTATTACTCACCATAGTTGTCCTAAGGGGAACGTTTTAAAAAGCTTTTGAGAAATCCCACCGGCGATGATGACATTGGCCTTTGGGGTGACCGATGCCCGGAATCGACGGTCTGAGCCGCGCCGTCAAATTTTTAAATCTCCCCCTTTTAGTAACCCCCGGAAAGATTAAGTGCTGGGGGTGAGTTCATGCCGGTCATCGAGGAAGTGACTAAAAGAACCTTTGAGAGAATTGGAAGCCACTCCCACATAAAGGGCCTCGGTCTTGACGAGAACGGGAAGGCCCTCTTCATGGCGGATGGCATGGTCGGGCAGGTTAAGGCGAGGGAAGCTGCAGGAATAGCCGTTGAACTCATAAAGCGCGGCAAGCTCGCCGGAAAGGGAATCCTCCTCGTCGGCCCGACAGGCAGCGGTAAGACGGCAATCGCGATGGGAATAGCGAGAGAGCTTGGAGAGGACGTTCCCTTCGTTCAGATAGCGGGGAGTGAGATTTACTCCGCCGAGATTAAGAAGACCGAGTTCCTAAAGGAGGCCCTCAGGAGGGCGATAGGCGTCAGGATAAGCGAGGAGAGGAAGGTCTATGAGGGCGAGGTCAAGGAGGTCAGGATCAACAAGACGAAGCACCCGTTCAACCCATACGTCGAGGTTCCGGAGAGCGTGCTCATAACCCTCCGCACGAAGGACGACGAGAAGACCGTCAGGGCGGGCAGGGAGATAGCGTACCAGCTCATGGAGCTGGGCGTCGAGGAGGGCGACGTCATACAGATCGATGCCGAGACGGGGAGGATCTCCAAGGTCGGCACCACGAAGGAGGAAGAGGGCCTCTTCTTCAAGAGGAAGGTCAACCTCCCCAGCGGCCCGGTGCTCAAGATAAAGGAGTTCACCTACACGGTTACGCTCCACGACCTCGACGTTGCCAACGCCCGCGGGAACATCTTCGGCCTCCTCTTCAGCACCGGCGCGGAGATAAGCGACGAGATAAGGCAGCGCGTCGATGAGACGGTGAAGCAGTGGATGGAGGAAGGCAAGGCAACACTCGTTCCTGGAGTGCTCTTCATCGACGAGGTTCACATGCTCGACATAGAGGCCTTCTCGTTCCTCGCGAGGGCGATGGAGAGCGAGCTTGCGCCGATCCTCATCATGGCCACCAACCGCGGCAGGACGAAGATAAGGGGAACGGACATTGAGGCGCCGCACGGAATGCCCATCGACATGCTCGATAGGCTCCTCATAATCAACACCGAGCCATACAAGAAGGACGAGATAAGGGAGATAGTCAAGATACGCGCGAAGGAGGAGAAGATAGACGTCAGCGAGGAGGCAATAGAGTATCTAGCCGAACTCGGTGAGAAGACGAGCCTGCGCTACGCCGTTCAGCTTCTCGCTCCAGCAAGCGTGCTGGCGAAGGGTGGCAGGGTCGAGAGGGAGCACGTTGAGAGGGCCAAGGAGTACTTCGCCGACCTCAGGAGGAGCACGGAGTTCGTGGAAAAGCTTGAGGGTATGCTTAGCTGATTCCCTTTTCCACAACACTTTTAAGGATTGTTTCCCTTAATACTTCTGGTGGGAGTATGCGTAAGGCCTACGTTGTGTTCCTCGTAATTCTCCTACTGACTTCGGGTGCTGGATGCCTGTCTTCGAACGTCCAAACTCCAAGCTCCTCTCCGGTGTCGAATAGTTCTGCCAAAGCATCCCCAGCCGGTATGGGGGTGGGACGATGAGAAGGCTTTACATAGCGGTTCCCTTTCTGGTTTATTCCCTGGCTTACCTGTTCTGGATGTTCCGACCGGTTCTTGCCTTCTTTGTCCTCCTCAACTGGCTTACATTTTTGCTTGAGTATCTCTACGGGGGCGAATCGAGGGAATGCGAAGAACTGGTGGCCTTTGGCGTTTCAATGGCCCTGGTTCTCCTGCCGTTGGGCGGGTATATAACCCTATTTGCAGAGGTTTTCACGGCTTTTATGTTCGCCTTCGAGTTCTTTGTAGTCCTGATGAAAGCCAAAGGGCGCTAACCCTTCATTATTTTCATCAGCTTCCTGCTCAGCCTGAGGTGAAAGCCGAACTCGTGATAGGTCCTGTTCTCCGTCGGAAAGACCAGCTTCAGCTCGTTAAGGTCTCCTTTACCGCCGAACTCACCGAATATCAGAATCCTGTTGACCTCGATGACTCCAAATACCGCGGCGAGGTTGAAGAGCAACGTTCTGAGCTGGTATGCGGAAACCTCGTGCCGTCCCAGTTCCTCCCGGGGATACTTGAAGAGGAAATACTCAAGGCCCTCCATTTCGGCAACGTCTGTTATCGCTATGTCTGCCGTCAGGAAGACGAGCAGAGTCGGGGTCATGTTGTCGTACCTTTTGAGCGACTTCACGATAATTTCGTCGTTGTTGTGAGCAGATTCGCTAACGCTCTCGGCTATTATTATCCTCGGCTTGAGCCTCTCAAACTCTTTGAGCGCTATATAG
>JALVWX010000026.1 GCA_027023165.1 Thermococcus sp.
CCGAAGCCCCTGTCGAGGAAGAGCTTCGTCAGGGCCGTGCTGTATATGCCCCTAATCCGGACTGTAACTCCTGTGTCTGTAGACACCTTCACCACCCCTCATCTTCTTTTCCACCACTCCTATGAGCGCGAGTCCTTCGAGTATCTCCCCAGCTTTTTCAACGCCGCTCAGCTTCTCAACGTTTCTCGCCTCGACCCAGAGCAGACCCCTGGAGTGCCAGTCTCTCATGGCATCCTCAACCTTGTGAACATCGCCGGGATGAGCGTAGAGCCTGAACAGGAAGGCCTTGAGCGTTTCAAGCTCGGCCTCGAGCGTCTTGATTTTCCGGAGTTCCTCCATTATACCAGCGGGTACCTTTTTCTGGTTTTCGCCTCCGGCCAGAAGCTCAAGCCCCTCAACCTCCCTCGCCAGCTCGCTCAACGCTTTCCTGACGGCGTAGTCGTAGACCCTGTGGAACTGCGCCAGTCTGTCCATCGCCGTCGAGAGCTTCAGCTTCGCATCGTAGTCCTCCTTCGGGAGGAGTGAAAGCATCTCCTCGATGCGGAACTTCATCTGGTGCTCGTTGCGGTAGAGTTCCTTCGCCTGGTTCTCGGCGTAGGTGGAACCGACCATCTCGCGGTAGAGGGCCGATGAAAGCTCGAGCTTCTCGCGCGAGATGGAGTGAAGCTCCCTTAGAACCTCAACGAGTCCTTCCTTATCATTTTCACTGTAGAGAAGAGGAAACCTCTCCTCAAAAGCCGAGTGGAGCGATTCTAAGCGGGAAAGCCGAGCCTTGATTTCCTCAACGTTCATGGACACCCCTGGGGTAACTTTGCTCCTCCACCTACTTGTAGTTTTCGATTGAAGGGGGTTAAACAGAGGGACTTACCCAAAACGTTTTTTTAAGTCAATGAATTAATGAACCCGGTGTTCCCATGGTGCTCTACGACCGCTTCGGAAGACCTGCAACGAACCTCAGGATCTCGCTCACTCAGGATTGCAACTACCGCTGCTTCTTCTGCCACAGGGAGGGCCAGCACTTCAACGCAAAACTGGAGCTAACCCCCGCTGAAATCGAGAGACTCGTCAGAATAGCCTCACGCCTTGGCATAAAGAAGGTAAAGCTAACCGGCGGCGAACCCACGGTACGGAATGATATATTAGAGATAGTGGAGCGCATAAAGCCCTACGTGGTCGACCTTAGCATGACGACCAATGGAAGCCGCCTGAAGGAGCTGGCGAAACCGCTGGCGAAAGTGGGCCTCGACCGCGTTAACGTCTCCCTCCACAGCCTCAAACCCGACGTTTACAAGCGCATAACGGGCGTCGACATGCTGGAAACGGTTCTTGAAGGAATCGAGGAGGCCGTGAAATACCTCAGCCCTGTCAAGCTCAACATGACGGTTATGAAGGGCCTGAACGAGGGCGAGATATGGGACATGGTGGACTTCGCGGCCAGAACCGGAACGATACTCCAGCTCATTGAGCTTGAAGCCCCGAGGGAGATGACCAAAACCGGCTTCTTCAGGAAGTATTTCTACCCGCTCAAGCCCGTCGAGAGGGAGCTTGAGAAGAAAGCTATAGAGACGCGCGAGAGGAGGATGCACAGGCGGAAGAAGTACTTCGTACCGACGGACTACGGCGTTGCCGAGGTCGAAGTGGTCAGGGCGATGCACAACACGATCTTCTGCGCCAACTGCACGCGGTTGAGGGTGACCTCCAACGGGATGTTCAAGACCTGCCTACTGAGGAAGAACGACCTTATAGACTTCGCCAGCGCCATAAGAAGCGGCGCGAGCGATGCGGAGATAGTTGAGGTCTTCCGGAAGGCCATTTTAATGCGCGAGCCGTACTGGCGGTGAGGAAAATCAAAAGGTTTTTGTAAGCAGTTGCCGTAGAGGGATAAGGTGAAACCGTGGACTCCGGAACCTTCGCCCAGTACTTCTCAGGGGTATTCTTGACACTCATAGGGATATACGGCGGAATCCGGTCCTTTAAGGAGTACAGAAAACACGGTGACCCCGTTAGAAGCTTTGCAAGGACACTTCTGGTTTCGTTCATCCTCTTCGGGGTCGGGGGCGGCATCGGGGTAATCCTGATGGTGGTGATAAGCCCGGCCATGTGGCCCCTCGAGGCGATTTCAATAATGGGTGGCTATCTTCTGCTGGCGGAATCCTCTCTCAGCCTCCTCGAAAAACTGGAGGGGTACAGGAAGGGTACGAGGAAGAGGATTCAAGTTAAAGGACTTGAACTCCCAGCGGCGGGTCTTGTAACCTCCTCCAAGGATGCCAAAGCACTTCTCAGGACCATAGCGACGTACTTCAGGATTCCGATACTTGCGATAGGGCGGGAGCACCCGGACAAGTGGGTTGAGAAGATGGGGGTTACCCCCACCGAGTACATCTGGCTAACCCGCGTTGAGCATCCACATGCAGTTAACCCGAGCGGCCTCCACGTCCTGAACGGCAAGATAACAAAGTTCTTAAAGGAAAACCCCGGGGGCGTCGTTTACATGGAGGGAATTGAGTACATATCCTTCTACGTTGACCCCCGTTCTCTCACGAAGTTCATCCTCTCCGTGAGGGACACTGCAATAATAGAGAACGGCCACTTCATCCTCTACGCCGCTCCAGAGGTGATAGAACCCACCCAGTTTGCGATATTCAAGCGGGAGCTTGAGCCTATAAACGTGAGCGAGTTCCTCGACAGGATTCAGGGGAGGGCGCTCTTCGGAACGCTTCCGCCGGCTAGAGAAGCAAAGGAGGGAAGCGAAGGTGCCAGCGCTGAAGGTTCCAAAGAGGGAAGCGGAGCCGGTGAAGAGGAAGCTGAAGAAGCTGGGCCTCTACGACGGCAAGAGGCGGCCGAGGAGGGAAAGTGAGTTCGTTCTCCTCCCTGTCATCAATGACCCAGCCGTTCGCGGACTCGGCTACGAGGTTCTTTCCGTAGATCTCCCGCTCAGACCAGAGAGGCAGATATACAAGAACCTCGAGAGCGTCTTAGCGGAGAGGCTAACCCACGAGGAGCTAAAGCACCTCAGGAGGTACGACGTCGTCGGGGACATAGCGGTAGTCCAGATACCGCGGGAGCTACGCCACAGGGTCGACGACATTGTGTGGGGTCTTCGAAAAGTTCACCCCTTCCTGAAGGTCATCGCCAGAAAGGGCTTCCACGAGGGGGCCTTCAGGATAAGGGAGTACTCAATAATCTGGGGCGAGAACAGGCTTGAAACGGTCCATAAGGAGAACGGCGTCGAGATTAAGGTGGACCTCTCAAAGGCCTTCTTCAACCCGAGGATGAAGGGGGAAAGATACCGCCTTGCTCAGCTCGTCCGCGATGATGAGAGAATTCTAATCCCCTTCGCCGGCGTTCTGCCCTACGCGCTCGTCATAGCGCGGCACAGGAAGGTAAAAATCACTGCGGTGGAGCTGAACAGGGAGGCCTACGAACTGGGTTTGGAGAACATTGAGCGCAACAGGAAGTGCTTGAAAGGGAAGATAGAGTTCATTCACGGAGATGCATTCAAGGTTCTGCCGGAACTGCCGAGCTACGACCGCGTGATAAGCCCCACCCCAAGGGGAGTCGATGCGCTCGCCTTAACGCTGAGCAAGGCCGAGAAGTGGCTCCACTACTACGACTTCGTTCATGAGGCGGAGATGGAGGACTTCAAGGAGGGGATAATCGGAGAGTGCTTACGGCAGGGAAGGGGGTGCAACGTTAGGGTGAAGAAGGTCAGCGACTTCAAGCCCAGGGTTTTTAAGGTCTGCGCGGACGTGAGGATTCTGGGATGAAGGTTTATTAGGCTCGAGGTCGTAACTTCAAGTGTATGGCCCCGAGAGACATCGCTGAGGTAATTGAGGTTCTCAAAAGGCACTCCAAGGAGATACGGCACCTTGGGGTTAGGCGGCTCTGGCTTTTTGGCTCGTATGTCCGGGGAGAAGCCACCGCTACCAGCGATTTGGACGTTCTGGTCGAGTTCGAGCCTGGAAAGAAGACCTTCGATAACTACATGGAGCTGAAGTTCCTCCTCGAAGACCTGCTCGGGATTGAGGTTGATCTCATAACCGTTGAGGCCCTGAAACCCGGCGTTAGAGAGTACGTTTGGAGGGAGGCGGTGGCCCTTGAGGGATTATAGGCTCTACATCAACGAATCTTGGAGGCCATCTCGCGGATTGAAGAGTACACGAAAGGCATGAGCCTCGAGGAATTCCAGGCGAGTCCGATGGTCATAGATGCAGTCGTGCGAAATCTGGAGATAGTAGGGGAGGCGTGCCGGGCTATCCCGGCCGATGTGCGCGAGAGACACCCGGAAATCGAGTGGAGGAAGATAATCGGCCTCAGGAACATCCTCATACACCAGTACTTCGGCGTTGACACCGTCTTGATATGGGATTTAATAAGGAACAAGCTCCCGAACTGAAGGAAAAGATGACCGCGCTCCTTGAAGAACTCCAGCCGCAAGCACCGTAGAATAGGGAGAGAAGGGGGATCACTTCTTCAAAAAGTCGAACAGCGTCACCTGCTTGCCCTTCTTCTTCGGCCGGTCTATCTTCTCTGGCTCCTCTTTTCCGACCGGCTCTATTTCCTCCTCCGCCTTCTCAAGCTCCTCCTCGCGTATCTCCTCTTCAGCCTCTTCCCCGGCTTCTTTGATCTCCCCTTCGGCTTCCCCTCCAGCTTCCGCCTCTTCCTCTGCGGCCGTCCCTTCTTCCCTCTCCTTTCCGGCTTCCCTGGCCCTGGCTTCCAGTTCGCCCTCCCTCTTCAGCTTCTTCTCGATGTTCATGCTCTTGGCCCATATCGTCTTGGCCTTCTCCTTGTCGCCGACTATGAACTCGACCTCCTTCAAATCAAGATCGAGGTAGACGACGAAGTGGGCCGCAACGTCGGGATTGTTCTCGAATATCGCCTTGAGGTAGTTGAGGGTCTCCAAAGCCTCGAGCTTGGCCATGTGCATCTCTTTCATTATCTTCTTTATGACCGAGTCCCTCAAAGTTCTCTCCGTCTTGCTCTCTGTGAGGAGCTTTATCGTCTTCGGTGGATAAATCCTGACGAAGCCCTTCTTCTTGACGCCGGCAACGGCAACGCCTGCCGTCATCATGTCGGTCGCGTACTTCCAGAGGGAATAGTTGCCGGTCCTCTGCGCCCTCCCGAGGTATATATCTGCCCTGCTTATCGCCTCGTAGGCCCTCGCTATGTCCTCAGGCTTGTAGTAGACGTAGGGGACGTTCTCGTCTATCCACTGGAGCAGCTCATGCGGGAACATGTCAACGCCCAGAACCGCGAGTTTGGCCCTCTTGGCGTTGTCCGTTGCGAAGACCTGTGCCAAAGCCTGGAAGACGCTCTTCTCGGTGTCGCGGTAAGCTAAAACCTCATGGGCATCCTCAACTCCTCCGGTCACGACCGTCTGGAGGTCGTTTACAGCCGCCCTAAGGTCGCCGTTGGCGTGCTTCGCAATGTCGTAGAGAACCTCCTTGGGTACCGTGACTCCTTCGCGTTTGAGGATCCTAACCAGTGCCTTGATTATGTCCCTTTGAGTCAGGCGCTTGTACTCGACTATCTGGGCCTTGTTGCGTATCTCCCTCGGAACCTCCCAGTAGTGGTTGGCGGCCATTATTATCGGGTTTCTCGCTTTGTCGATGAGCTTGGCTATCTCTTTAGCGCCGCTCGGCTCTATGTTGTCCGCCTCGTCGAGAAAGATGAGCTTCCTGTGCTTCCCGAGGATGTCCATCGTGTAGGCGGCCTGAACGTAGCGCTCTATCTTCTCGTAGGTTCGCTCGTCGCTCGCGTTCAGCTCGATTATCTCAAAGCCGTACTCCCTAGCCAGGGCGTAGACGGTGGTGGTTTTCCCGCTTCCGGGCGGGCCGGCGAGGATTAAAGCCTTCTTCTTGGGCGGGTGGCCGTGGAGCCACGCCTCTATCCAGGCTTTAACCTGCTCTATCGCCTTCGTCTGGTTGACTATCTCGACCAGCCGTCTCGGCCTGTACTTCTCGACCCAGGGGGCTTCCCTCGGCATAGCTATCACTTGCCCATTATGGTGAACTGAGCTAGCAAAGCTTCGAGCTGTATCATCTCGTTGGCCCCTTCAACGAGGCGGAAGTTGTACTCGCCTATCTTGTCGGCCAAAGCGACCTTCTTATCCTCGGGAATCGGCAGGTTGAAGACCTCCCTGTGCATCTGGATGAGAACATCTTCACCGCTGAGGCCCTGCTTGAGGAGAATCTCCCTCAGCTTGTCCCTGGCCTTGAGGAAGTTGCCCTCTAAAGCCAAGACCATCATGTCGCGGACATCTTCAGGCCTTGCCCTGCTGGCGACGAGGAAGACGTTCTCGTCTGTTATCTTGGTGTCGAGTGCCGCAGCGGCCTGGAGAACGTTTATCGCGCGCCTCATGTCTCCCTCGGCAACGTAGAGTATCGCCTGGAGGCCATCCTCCGTCAGCTCGAGCCCCTCGTTCTCCGCGATGTACCTTATCCGCTCCGCTATGTCCTCGTCGTTGAGCGGCCTGAAGCGGAAGATGGCGCACCTGCTCTGGATCGGCTCGATAATCTTCGAGGAGTAGTTGCAGCTCAGAATGAAACGAACGTTGTTCGAGAACATCTCCATGGTTCTCCTGAGGGCCTGCTGGGCGTCCTGCGTTAGAGCATCGGCCTCATCGAGGAAGATTATCTTGAAGCTCGCACTCCCTATCGGCTTCGTCCTTGCGAACTCCTTCACCTTCTCGCGGATGACGTTTATACCGCGCTCGTCGCTCGCGTTCAGCTCGAGGAAGTTGTGCCTCCAGTTCTCGCCGAAGAGTTCTCTCGCAAGGGCTAAAGCTGCTGTTGTGTTGTGGAGAACCGTCGGAAGGTTACCGCCTATGAAGTTGTGATAGTTCGGCACGTGGAGGTCGTAAATGACGAAGTCGCCTTTCAGCCTCTCTACATCGACTATCTCGTCCCAGAGAAGCTCGTTCTGGGCGAGGAAGATGAGGTAAGCCACCCCACGCTTGAGCTTGTCGTCGTTCAGGATTTCCCTCAGGAGCTTCAGCTCGGCTTTCCTAATCTCTTCAAGGGTTTCTATTTTCTCGGTGTTGCCCTCGAGGATTACCCTCACGCTCGAGTTCCAAGTGCCAATAAGCCGTCCAATCTCAGCGTAGCTCGAGTACTTCCTGGAGAAAGTTCTCATCGCCTCTACCGTCTCCTCAAGCTCAATTCCAAGGGCCTTTGTAATCTTAAGGTAGTTCCTCAGGCTGGGCTTCCTCTTGCCTTTGATGTACTCAAGGAGCCTGTCTGCCCGTATTCCCGTCTCCTCGGCTATCTCCTTCCTCCTCTTTGCCACTTCGCTCCAGTCGATGAGTACGCTCTTCGACAGGGCCTTTTCAAGCCTCTCCAGCTCGTCGAGGCGGTAGTAGATTTCCTTCATCAGCTCCCAGGCTATTTTCCTGGCCTTCTCGGGGCTCCACCTTACTTTGTCGTCGTAGAAGTTGAGCTTAAGCTTGTCCCTGACGTAGGAAATCAGCTCCCTGTCTGCGTAGAGTGAGCCGACGTTGGGGTTTGGCCTCTTTATCAGAGCCTCTGCCCTCCTCCTCTTCTCCTCCACGGAGAAGCCGACCTCCGAGAGGAAGCGTGAGATATTTTCTGAGCCGGAAATCACAACGTAGTAGTAGGTGCACCCCCTGATGGTTTTGCTCCTGACCTTGGCAACCACTCCGAGTCCGGCCAGAGCGTAGGAGACCTGTTCCGCCATCTCCCTGCTCGCGGTTGAGAGGACGATACCGTTGCTCTCAACTCCAGCGTCACAGTCGAAGTAGGCCCTCAGGAAAGAGCGCAGGCCTTTCCATCCTTGCTCCGGTATGTAAACCCTGTCAGCCTTTCTACCAGCGAGGCCGAGGCTCTTAACGAGCTCCTTTGCCATCTTTGAGTTCACGTAAACGTCTGGAGCACGGTTTTCATGTATTCTCTCCTTAATCCTCGCATCCGGAAAGAGTCTCTCGGTCAGCTCCATGAAGCGCTTTCTCAGCCTTTCGTCGGTGTTGGTGAAGGTTATCGCGTTGGTGTTTGAATCCGCATGACCATCGCCGATGAAGTAGCCGAGCCATTCCGCCAGGGGGTCCTCATCAAGAACCGCCGGGAGGAAGCGCGGAACGGCAAGCCTGTCCCCGGGCTTAAGCTCTTCGGCCTTTACCCACTCAATTCTTCCATCATTCCTGTTCACGAGGAGTGGATGGTACGGGGTAACCTTGAGCTCCCTTCCCAGCCTAGTCCTTATCCTGACGAGCTCGCTGGTTTTATCCTTGTAGACATACTCAACTGGCAGCTCCCTCAGCTTGCCATCCTCGTCAACGCCGAGAACCCTGAGGCCGTTAACAGGGATCGGGCCGAACTTTCCGTTGCTCAGATTTTCAACGAGTTTCCCAATGGTCGTTAGCTCACCGTTGACTATGACCTTCGCATCCCCCGTGAGGCACTTCCCGACGCCGGGCGGGCCGGCGAATAAAAGGTGCGGCATCGAGCCGGTCTTGGCGTAGTGCTTGAGCCTCTTGACGATGTGAGCCTGACCGACTATATCGTCGAGCCTCTGGGGCCTGTACTTCTCGACCCAGGGCTTTTCAAGGATCTTAACCTCCTGAACTTCAGCCGACATAGCTATCACCTACCCTAAAGGTTATGAAGGGTTCGGGTATTTAGCCTTTTGCCATGGACCCCCTCGAGCACGCCTCGATACCAACTCTGACATACCTCGCCCTCTCACCCGGGCCAACGTGGGGTGGAGCGTTAGCCCTCGCCATCGGGGCGACTTTTCCAGACCTCGACGCCTTCGCTAGGGAGCACCGCTCCTACCTTCACTCGCTCCTCTTTGCTCTCCCGGCCTTCCTCCTCGCCCACCTCTCAGGCAATCCCTATGCTCTCCTCTTTTCCCTCGGCTGGCTCAGCCACCTCTTCCTCGACTTCTTCACCGGCGTAATCCCACCGGTCTATCCACTCAGCCGGCGCGGCTGGGGGCTGAGCATAACCGCGCGGGGCGGCCCAAGCGGTGCGGGCCTCTCGATCCGCATAATAGAGCGCTATCCCGATCCAAGGCACGACTACGAGATAGAGGCCGGGGGAAGCGTTGCACTGGGTCTGATAACCCTCACCGCGCTCATCATCAGGCTGCACTAAACCGGGCAGTGCAAAACTTTTATACGTCGATGACCAATAAGCACCGGTGGTTCTCATGGCGAAACTCGACTGGATTAGGGAAGAACTGCAGGAGCTGAAGGATAAGGGGCTCTACGTGACCATAAGGAAGATAGAGAGCGCTCAGGGGCCGTGGGTCGTGGTAGACGGCAAAAAGGTTCTCAACATGTGCTCGAACAACTACCTCGGCCTGGCAGCACATCCCGAGATCAGATACGCGGCAATAAGGGCCATCCTCGACTACGGTGTCGGTGCCGGAGCGGTTAGAACCATAGCCGGAACGATGGAGCTTCATGTCGAACTGGAAGAGAAGCTCGCCAAGTTCAAGAAGCGCGAGGCTGCCATACTCCTCCAGAGCGGCTACAACGCCAACCTCGGAGCTTTAAGTGCTCTCCTCAGAAAGAACGAAGACGGCGTCTTCATCAGCGAGGAACTCAACCACGCTAGTATAATCGACGGAATGCGCCTCAGCGGCGCGCCAAAGGTCATCTACAAGCACCTCGACATGGAGGACCTCGAGAAGCGCCTCAAGGAGAACAGGGACAAGAAGAAGAAAATCATCGTCAGCGACGGTGTCTTCTCGATGGACGGTGACCTCGCCAAGCTCCCGGAGATGACCGAGTTAGCGGAGCAGTACGACGCTATACTCTACATCGACGACGCCCACGGTGAAGGTGTCCTCGGTGACAGCGGAAGGGGTATAGTTGACCACTTCAAGCTCCACGACAGGGTTGACTTCGAGATGGGAACGCTGAGCAAGGCCTTCGGTGTCATAGGTGGCTACGTTGCTGGACCAGAGGAGGCAATAGAATACCTCCGCCAGAGGGCGAGGCCTTTCCTGTTCTCAAGCGCCCCGAATCCGCCTGACGTTGCTGCGGCCATAGCCGCAGTCGAGATACTGCAGAGGAGCGACGAACTCGTTAAGAAGCTCTGGGACAACACCCACTTCCTCCAGAAGGGATTGCGTGATTTGGGCTACGACCTCGGCGGAACCAAGCACCCGATCACGCCGGTCATGCTCTACGACGAGAAGCTCGCCCAGGAGTTCTCAAAGAGACTCTACGACGAGTACAACATCTTCGCACAGGCCATCGTCTATCCAACGGTCCCGCTCGGAACCGCGAGGATAAGGCTCGAACCTTCGGCAGGCCACAGCAAGGAGGACCTGCAGTACGTCATAGACGCCTTCGAGGACCTTGGAAAGAAAACCGGGTTCCTGAAGTGAACCCTTCTCCTTTTTTCTCTCGTTCACTAAGCCTCAGAACTTCACCCACTCAACTTTGTAATAGACCACGTCGTTGTCCTCGTCGACGACGGCCATGATCATGTTCTTCCTGACGCCGTGGGCAACCCTAACCCTGGCCGTTATATCGTTCGGGGAGAAGCGCAGGTTCTCGGGAACGACCCAGACGAGCCACTGTGAATGCTCATCCATTCCCCTTCTGTAAACCCTGAAGTGGGAGCCGAACTTGAGGGCGGACTTGACGGTGTATCCCCTGTCGCGCAGATCCGTGTAGACGAGCAATTTTATGTCGAACTGGTCGTCCCGCGTCCGGCCGAGTTCCACCAGATCCTGGAAGGAAAGCTCCCTCTCGCCGTCGAAAACCCTTATCTTGCCCTTCTCCAGCAGATAGGCCGCCTCGATGAGGGACAGGAACAGCTTCCCGTTGACAACCTCACCGAAGTAGCGCTTGTTGTAAAACTGGTTGATAGCTTTCTCGCGCTCGCTGAAGACCCTGTCACCGCTCAGCTGGAAGATTATCGGCTCCTTCAATTCCGTCCACCCCACTCCTCAGCAGGCAGGAGCATGTAGTAGGCATCCTCGCCGTCGGAATAGTACGCTATTATCCTCTTGATCTTCTTGAAGCCGAAGCTCTCGTAGAGCCTTATCGCTTTCTCGTTGCTCACGCGGACCTCCAGGCCGATGTAGCGGGCGCCCTCGTTTATGAGCCTTTCGATAACCTCGGTCAGGAGGGCGGCGCCTATGCCGTTGCCCCTGTACTCGGGATCGACGGCTATGCTCATTATGTGGCCCTCGAGGTCCGGGCGGAGATAGCCCATGACGTAGCCGATTATCCTGCCGCCGTATTCGGCCACGAGAAACGTGCTGGGGTTGTTCTCAAGGAACGCCAGGAAAACACCGCGCGGGTACTCCTCGTTAAAGGAAGCGCGCTCTATTCTGACCACTTCGGGGATATCGAAGAGCCTAGCCGGCCTTATAGAGACCATGGCCAGGGGGATCCTCCCGCCCGCTCGTCTGATGGAAACGCTCATGGTACCATTTTGGGCACCGGACTTTTTAAGCTTAGGCCCGAAACCTTTAAACGGCTGGACAAATAATCCGGCGCCATGAGAAAGTGGCTTCCGGCGCTCATCACACTCTCACTCACGACACTGTTCCTCGGGGTTTACGTAGGTTCGGTGAGCATCAGCCCATCCAGCATAACCTCCTCAATTGCCTACGGGATAAGGGCAGCCCTTCACCGGTTCTTTCCTTCGGTAAACCCGGGCGAGAAGCCGGATTACTTCGTAATCGTATGGGAACTTCGCCTTCCAAGGGTTCTCTTGGCTTACCTCGTTGGACTCAGTCTGGCCGGAGCCGGAACCGCAAGCCAGGCGCTCTTCCGGAATCCCCTCGCGGACCCGTACATAATAGGCATAAGTGCCGGTGCGGGGCTGGGGGCGGCGCTGGCCTCAGTCTATTTGCCTTCCCACCTGGGGTTGGCGGCCCTTGTTTCGGCGATACTGTCGGTTCTCGTCGTCTACTCAGTCTCGAGGGTTGATGGGAAAGTGCCGGTGGACACCCTCCTGCTAGCCGGGATAGCCTTCGGCTTCCTCGCAAGCGCGGCGACGTGGTACATCCTCCTGAGCCATCAGGACAGGGCAACGCTCACGTGGATGTGGCTCATGGGGAGCTTCAACGGGGCAACTTGGGCCAACGTGGGGGAGATGGCACTCGTCTCCGCCCTCGGACTCGGCTTCCTCGTATGGAAGTGGCGCGAGCTGAACCTCGTCCTCCTCGGAGAGGAGAGCATAGCCCTCGGCCTGGACCTCCACCTCTACAGAAAGCTGTTCATCGGCGTTATAACCCTGCTTACTGCATTTTCAGTCTCGACAGCGGGGATAATTGGCTTCGTCGGGCTTATGGGGCCGCACATAATGAGGCTCATCCTCGGACCGAACCATCGGGAGCTAACACCTGCGAGCGCACTCTTCGGCGGGGTTCTCCTCGTCACGGCGGATCTCATAGCCCGGATTCTATCGAGGCCGACCGAGATTCCGGTGGGCATAGTGACTGCCATGATGGGCGCGCCCTTCTTCCTCTACCTCCTGATGAAGCACAAGAGGGGGGAGCTTTACTCATGAGGCTGGAGGTGAGCGTTTCCTTCTCCTACGGCGAGAAGGAGGTTCTGAAAAACGTCGGGTTCACGGCCGAGAGGGGAGAACTCCTCGCGATAATCGGGCCGAACGGTGCCGGAAAGAGCACCCTTCTGAAGGCCATGGTGGGCATTCTGACACCAATGGGGGAAGTCAGGCTCGATGGGAGAGACCTAACCCGAATGAAGCCCCGCGAGAGGGCCAAACTGATAACCTACGTGCCCCAGAGTTCATTCCCGGAGTTTGCATTCACGATAGAGGAGTTCGTGGAGATGGGGGCCTATGCAACGAGAGGCGACGTTGAGAGCGCGTTAAAGCGCGTCGGCCTTTGGAAGAGGCGGAGGGAGCCTGTTACGAACCTCTCAGGCGGGGAGTACCAGCTGGTGCTCGTAGCGAGGGCTTTGGCACAGGGGAGCGGGGTTATCCTGCTCGATGAGCCGACGAGCCACCTCGACATAAACCATGCCCTGGATGTAATGGAACTCCTGCGGGAGCTGAGGGAGGAGAAGATTGTCATAGCCGTCCTTCACGACCTGAATTTAGCCCTCCGCTACGCGGACAGGCTCATACTCCTCCACCGCGGGGAGAAGCGCTGGGAGGGGAGGCCGGAGGCGCTCGATGCCGGCGTCCTCGAAGATGTCTATGGCGTGAAGGTGAAAATAGAAACCGTTGACGGGAGCAGGGTAGTGATCCCTGGGGAACGAAAGCGTTAAAACGTGGCGCGAGAAGTAGCGGGGGGTGAGAGAAATGGAGAAGAAGACCGGAACCACAACCGTGGGTATAAAGGTTAAGGATGGCGTTGTTCTCGCCGCTGACACTCAGGCTTCCCTCGACCACATGGTTGAAACGCTCAACATCAGGAAGGTTCTCCCGATCACGGACAGGATAGCGATAACCACCGCGGGGAGCGTCGGCGACGTCCAGGCGCTGGCGAGAATGCTGGAAGCGGAGGCTCGCTACTACCAGTTCACGTGGGGCAGGCCGATGACAACTAAGGCAATGGCAAACCTGCTCAGCAACATCCTCAACGAGAACAAGTGGTTCCCCTACATGGTGCAGATCATCATAGGCGGCTACGTCGACGAGCCGACTTTGGCGAACCTCGACCCGCTCGGCGGCCTCGTCTTCGACGATTACACGGCAACAGGCTCGGGAAGTCCCTTCGCGATAGCGGTTCTTGAGGACGGATTCGGGAAGGACATGAGCGTTGAAGAAGCAAAGGAGCTTGCGGTCAGGGCCGTTAGAACCGCTGGAAAGCGCGACGTTTACACCGGCAGCAGGAAGGTGCAGGTCGTCGTTATAACCAGGGACGGCATGAAGGAGGAGTTCGTCGAGTTCGGTGAGTGAACCATCGAGAGTCGCACCAAAGCCCTTTTTAACTTCTCTTCGAAGGTTTCCCATGATGAGACGCGATAAGGCCCTTGCTCTCGTTCTCATAGGTCTTCTAGCCCTGTCCCTCTACGCCGCGGCGGAGATAACTGCAGGCCCGAACGACGTTCTGAGCAAGGTAAACGCAATATTGGAGCAGGTTCAGGAGATAAGGGGCCTGCACTTCAAGGAGAAGCCCAAAATCGTCGTCATAACGAAGGCGCAAGCCCTGGCCATGTGGAAGCCGGGGAAGCCCGACTTGGAGAAGCTCCGCGAGGAGGAGATGATATACAAGATGACCCTTCTTCTCCCCCCCGACTACCAGTTCATCCGAGAGGAAAACGAGAACAGAGCTGGCTGGATAGCGGCGACGGTCGGGGATACAATTTACATCATCCGAGAGAACTTCTTTGGCGACGAGGCAACGGCCGAGAGGACGATAGCCCACGAGCTTACGCATGTCCTTCAGAAGCAGTGGTTCAACGCGCGCTATGGGGCGAACACCTCCGACGGAACGCTCGCTGTGAAAGCCCTTGTAGAGGGCGACGCAGACCTCGTGGCGGACATCTACTGCGAGAGGAACGGAATCCCAATCCACAAGATACGCTCCCTCACTGGAAAGCCCACCACCGACTTGGACATATTCCCCTACGTCTACGGAGACAGCTTCGTCCGCTACCTCTACAAAAAAGGCGGCTGGAAGCTCGTCAACTCCGCCTACACCCGCTATCCAGACTCGACGCTCGAAGTGATGGTGCCGGAGCTTTACCTGGAGAACTTCACGCCCGAGAGCGTCTCCATCGATGTTCCAAACGGCTCAAAGGTTCTCTGGGACGACAGAGTGGGGGCGTTCTACGTCTACGTCCTCCTCAGAGACGTTGCAAAGCTCGACAACGAGACTGCCTGGAACGTTTCAACGGCGTGGCGCGGGGACAGACTCCTTCTGGCGGTCAACGGGACGGAGCACATCCTCATCTGGCGCGTGGTTTTCTCCAGTGAGAAGGCCGCGATGAAGTTCGGGGAGACCCTTGAAAAGCTCGCGAGGGGAAACGACTACGCGGTTTACACGATAACCATCTCTGGGAAGGAAGTAACCTTAAAGGCAGTTAGGGGGGTGCGGGATGAGGCTTAAATGCCCTATCTGCGGTGTGGAGTATGAGAAACCCGTCCAGAGGTGCGAATGCAACGAACCTGTCGAGTTCGAGCTCTTAAGGGGTGAACCCTACATAGGCAAAACCGTCTGGGAAAGGTTCTACGACTTCTGGCCCGTTGAGCCTGCCCTTGAGTCCTCACTCGGTGAAGGGGATACTCCACTGGTCAAATCCAAAATAGGTGGGGAGCTCGGCGTAAGGCTCTACCTCAAGAACGAGACCGTAAATCCCACGTGGAGCTTTAAAGACAGGGGAACGTTTCTGGCTATGAGCTACGCCCTAAAGGCCGGCTACAAAACCGTTGGAACTGTTTCCACAGGAAACATGGCGGCGAGCGTTTCAGCCTATGCATCGCGCTTTGGCCTCAATGCCAAAATCCTCGTTTCCGAAAGCGCTAGCAATGAAAAGCTCAAGGCCGTCTCCGTCTACGGCGGGGACGTGATAAGGGTCAAAGGCGACTACGGAAGGCTCTACTTCGAGAGCCTGAAGCTGGGAGAAAGTCTAGGAATTTATTTCATGAACTCGGACAACCCGTTCCGCGTTGAGGGCTACAAGGGCATAGCCTTCGAGATAGCCGAGGAGGTAACACCGGATTACGTCCTAATTCCAACAAGCTCCGGCGGTCTATTCAGAGGCGTGGCGAAGGGCTTCATCGAGCTAAAAGAAAGCGGACTCATCGAGGAGCTTCCAACTCTGGTTGCAGTTCAAGCGGAAGGCTGTTCCCCGATATGCAGGGCGTTCAAAGAGGGAAAAGAAAAAATCGAGCGCTTTGAAAGGCCAAAAACGATAGCAAAGGCCATAGCAAACCCCTATCCACCGAGCGGGAACGCGGTTCTGAAGCTCCTAAGGGAGTTCGACTGGCTCTGTGTTGCGGTGAGTGATAACGAAATCAGGGAGGCCCAGAGAAAGCTCGCGAGAGAGGGTCTCTTCGTCCAGCCGGCGAGCGCCACCGGGATTGCCGCTTTGAGAAAGCTCGTCGAAAACGGAAGGACTGAGGAGGGAGCGAAGGTCGTTTCGATTCTCACAGGTTCGGGATTGAGGACTCTCTCCCAAGCCAAAGGAGGAACGATAAGGGAGTGTCCCCTTGAAAGCCTTGAAAACTGCCTGAGGTGATTGAGATGCTTGCCGGAATCGGTCTGATGCCCCACGGGAACCCGGTCCTGGAGCCTCCCGACGAAGAAACGAAAAAGCTGGCGGGGGTTTTGAAAGACATCGGAAAGGCCTTCGCAAACGTTGACTCCTACGTCCTGATAAGCCCGCACAACGTCAGAATGAGCGACCATCTTGGAGTGGTTATGGCGGAGAACCTGATTTCGTGGCTCGGCTTTGAGGGAAAGGAACTGCCTGGTGAGTGGAAAACCGATAGGGAGCTGGCCGAGAAAATCTACAGGGCCGAGAAGAGCGCGGGGATTCCGGTGGTGGATTTGAACTTTGCCTCGCTCCGCGGGGAGTACTCCCGGTGGCCGTTGAGCTGGGGGGAACTTATACCTCTCCATTTCCTCGAGAAAAAACCGCTTGTCCTGATGACTCCTTCAAGGGGTGTCGACAGGGAAACCCTCGTGAAGTCAGGAGAAATCCTTGGAAAAGTACTGGAAGAAAGCGAGAAGAAAATCGCGCTGATAATAAGTGCCGACCACGGGCACGGGCACAGCGAGGACGGCCCTTACGGCAAGGTTAAAGAGAGCGAGGAGTACGACAGGCTAATAATGGAGCTGATAAACGAAAACCGCCTCGAAGAGCTTCCCGGCGTTCCCGAGGAGCTGGTAAGGAAGGCTCTGGTAGACAGCTACTGGCAGATGCTCATGATGCTGGGTGCCATGAAGGTAAGAAATTTTGAGACCAAGGAGAGTGCCTACGCCTGTCCGACTTACTTCGGCATGGCCGGGGCGCTATGGGTGAGGAAGTAACTCAGTCCACAACGTCAAAGCTAATCTCCAAAAGCTCTTTACTCCTCCTGAAGCGGATCTTTCTGATTTTTATCTCCCCGATTTCTCCCGTTGTTTTCGTGTGCTCTTTATTGCAGGCGTTGACGTTCCAGTCCTCGATGACTACAACTTTAAGCGTCCTCACATCTTCAGGAACCGGGAAAAGGTCGTACATATCTTCACCAAAGCGCCTCTCCGCCTCT
>JALVWX010000027.1 GCA_027023165.1 Thermococcus sp.
CTCGACCCCTATTTCTGGGCGCCGAAGTACCGCGCCGGCAGGAGGCCGTGCCCGCTCTGTAACAAGCCGTGCAGCCAGTACGTCAAGGTCGAGAGCGAGAAGTGGGGCACCTTTATGGTCGACGGTCCGGAGTATGAGACCCTCTACTCCTTCGGTGGCGTTCTCGAGATAGATGACTTCGAGACGGTAGCTTATCTCAATAAGCTCGCCGACGAGTACGGACTCGACACCATCTCGGCCGGTGTTACCATAGCCTGGGCCATGGAGGCCTACGAGCGCGGTCTCCTCACCAAGGAGGAAGCGGATGGCCTTGAGCTGACCTTCGGCAACGGTGATGCCGCTGTCCAAGCCCTCAGGAAGATGGCGCTCCGCGAGGGCAACCTCGGAAAGCTCCTCGCCGACGGTGTCAAGAGGGCCAGCGAGCGCTTGGGCAAGGAGAGCTGGAAGTTCGCCATGCACGTCAAGGGCATGGAGCCTCCAGCGTATGACGTCCGCGGCATAAAGGGAATGGGCCTCGCCTTCGCCGTCAACGTCCGCGGTGCCGACCACCTCACCAGCGGTGCCTACGGAACCGAGCTCGTAGGTAAGTGGTGGAAGTTCGAGGGCGTTGACAGGACCAAGGGCGAGAACAAGGGATTCGAGATAGCCTTCCACGAGAACCTCATGGCAATCTACGATGCAACCGGAACCTGTAAGTTCTCGAGGCACATGTACTTCCTCGAGGGCTTCCCGCCGCTCATCGAGGCCGTTACCGGCATGAACATCGGCGAGGCAGAGCTGATGGTCATCGGCGAGAGGATAATGAACATAGCCAGGGCCTTCAACGTCCGCGAGGGCTTCAGCAGGAAGGACGACACCCTGCCGTACAGGGTAATGTGGGAGCCAATTCCGGAGGGAGTCAGCAGGGGCCTCCACATCCCGCCGTGGGAGCTCGACAGGATGCTCGATGAATACTATCAGGCAAGGGGCTGGAGCAGGGACGGCATCCCGACCAAGGTCAAGCTAATAGCTTTGGACCTCCCGGACATCGCGGAGGACATCGGCGCGGGAATCTGATTTCCTGTTTCTCTCCCTTTTTCAAACCTCGCGAGCAAGCTTTTGAAAAAAGCTTGACCAAGAAACTTTGCTCTGCAAAGATTCCTCGTTAATACTCCCCTTTTAGAAGGATTTCACGCGGAATTCGTGGCATTAACAAGTGGATTTTCCGCTGGAGAGGCTCTTCGTGAGGGGTTCACTCTGGCCGCGCTCCTTCGGAGCGCTAAAAAAGCCGAACCCACGTGAAAAACGCTCTTCAAAAAGAATCCACTCCTAAATGAATGACACTTTAAAGAGAAATCCCGCCAAAATTGTTCTCTTAGAAAAAGAATCACAAACCTTGATCAAACTCAACGGGACTGTCGTCCCGTGCGTTGGAGCTTTGCTCCAACATCGCACAGGCGAGCAAGCTTTTGAAAAAAGCTTGACCAAAAGAGTTCCTTTCTCCTAAGTTGGCTAGTATCATCAGCGTGCACATCTCAAATTCCCATTAAACCATGGAGTTACCCAAAAGAAACCTTGAAACATGTTTGCACTGTATTCTGGCGTCCTTCGGACGCCTTGAGGATGGCAAACAATGAAGATGGATAATCCTGAGTAAACCCCTTGAGGATTTGAGTTTTTCAGAAAGCACGCAATCTTTCCGCCAGCGCTTTGCGAAGCAAAGGGCTGATATGGTGCCGGGGCGGGGCTTTGAACCCCGGACCTCTCGGTTTCTCAGGCTCCCCCGAAGGGGAGCGGCCCTATGAGCCGAGCGCTCTGACCAGGCTAAGCTACCCCGGCACTACCCGAGCGCCCGACCTATACCTCCAGGGGGGCATTTTTAAATCTTTCGGCATCTTCAGTAGTATCCGTACCTGTAGGCAAGAGCCATGCGCCTTTTGATCCTCTTTCCATAGTAGTATCCGATGGCCACCCCCACGATCAGGCCGCCGAGGTGGGCGTAGGCGTTGACCCCCGGCAGGATGCTGTTGATCACGAAGAGGAAGAACGCGTTGAGCAATGCCGCCTGCATGTTACCGCCGATGACGCCCATCATGACTATCAGAGTTCCCGCTATTCCGAAGAGCGCTCCGCTGGCACCCGCGCTCACCGTGTTTGGTGGAAGGAACAGGAGCGTCAGCAGGTTCCCGAAGAGGCCGGAGGCGATGTAGACCCCAACCAGCCGCTTTGGACCTATCACGTGCTCAAGCTGGCTCCCCATGACGAGGAGGAAGTACATGTTGAAGGCTATGTGGAGTATGCCGACGTGGACGAACATGGCCGTGAATGGCTGCCACCACCAGCCGTAGTGCAGAACCGCGTAGTTCCACTGACCCAGCCTGGCCAGCACGTTGATGCTTATGCTTATGGGGCTCCCGCTCAGGATTGCTTCAACCACGTAGACGGCGAGGTTTATGAGGAGCAGGCTGAACGTGGCCTTTCCGTAGCGGTGGAAGTAGCGCTCAAGAGCCATTCTCCAGCTCCTCCAGTATGATTTTCAGGAGGTACTCGTCGTCAACGGCTATGATGTTCGTCTTCTCCGTCGCGCTGAGCTTTACCTCCAGTTTCCTTCCCCTCCCGTCCGTCACTATCGCCCCTGCTTCTCTCGCTATGAGAACACCGGCCGCTATGTCCGTTGGCCTGACGTAGTTCCTAATGTCAAAGACACCGTCGAGGGCACCCTTCGCCAGGTAGGAAAGCTCGACCGCTATCGCCCCCAAAACACGGACGCGCTTGACCCTCTTTATAATCCCCGTGCACCTTCCGCGCGTGTAGAAGCTCAGGGCTTCCTTTCCTCGCTCCGGTTTCCTCACGTGAATCCTCCTCCCGTTGAGGAACGCACCCTGGCCGGGAAGCGCTTCATAGAAGTTCTTCGGAAGGAACTCGTAGATGGCGCCGTAAGCGGGCTTCTTCCCCCTGAAGACCGCAAAACTGAAGGCGAAAACCGGTATCCCTGCGGTGAAGTTGTAGGAGCCGTCTATCGGGTCAATGACGACGGTGTAGTCGCTCCCGTTGTCGATTACCCCGGCTTCCTCGCTGACGACGTTGACCCCGAGGGGTTCGAGCCTCGACAGGACGATGTCCTCGGAGACCTTGTCGACGTAGTCAGTGGTATCGCCGCTGGCGTTCTTCCCTATGACCTCGCCTGCCTTTGCCGTGCCGAAGAGCGGGAGAACGGCCTTTTCTACCTCCTGAGCGATTTCCCTGGCTATCACGTTCCACTCAAACTCCATCTCAACCACCACCCATCAGCATTATCAGGAAGTTCCGCGTCCCGGGGCCGAAGCCGAGGATGAAAACGGTCAGCTTGACGAAGTTTATCAAATCCCTGTCTTCCTCCTCCATGAGCCTGTCGAGTATCCAGACCACCGGCAGAAGGATGACGAACTTCTCAAGGTACATCGCCGCGGGCGTTCCTAGGAGACCCATCAGCCACCTTGCAAGGACGTGCTGCTCCCAGAAGCCGAAGAACTGGATTCCGACGAAGGTCGTCGTTGCGTCGTAGAAGTGCGTGTAGAAGAGCAGTTTGTTGTCCCGTATGAGCTGAACCTTCCTCGTCAGAACCCAGATGAAGGCTTCGGCTATCATAAGGGTCGGAATGAAGTACTTCAAAACCGCCCAGTTGAAGTGCACCTTGTCCAGGTTTATTACCAGGATGAAGAGCAGGCCCCCGACGAGAACCCAGCCGAAGTCGCGGTAAATCGGGTAGAGCTTCTCGTCCGGCCCGGTGTGCCTCCAGACTGCGTAGAGCGAGGCTATCGCGAAGGCCGCTATGACGAAGTAGCCGCCGGGGCTGACCGTCAGGTAAGTCCGCCTGAGTATTCCGATGTCGGTCATGCTCCTCATAAGCGGGCCGAGGATTATGTAGGGGATCAGGGCCTTGAAGAACCTCTCGTCAACCCGGATTCCCATGCGCTTGAGCATTCTGTAGAGCAGTATGACCGCGATTCCAAGGATTATCGCGTAGGTTATCGTGTTCACCGGGTTGTAACCCTCGTTGTCCTTGATTGGAAGCACGAAGTACTCGTAAAAGAACTCGTAGAGACCCATTCGACCACCATTAGCCCCTTGTTCCGATAGCCTTAAAGCTTTTCCCACCCTAACACCAGGGGTGGTGAGAGAAGTGCATCTGATGCAGCTCCCGCGAGAGGTGCTTCTGGGCGAGGATCTCATAGGAGAGACGGTTAACGTTGCCGAGCGCCTTGGACTGGGGAGA
>JALVWX010000028.1 GCA_027023165.1 Thermococcus sp.
CAACTATATTAAAAATTAAGATGTTGATATTTAAACTTTTGTTTATAGTTATATTTTAACGTTTCATTTTTATTATTTAAATAATGTTTTTCTATAGTTAAACTTCACCTGAAAATTTGAGAGATAAAACCCAGCACAAAATTAGGGTCGTCTAAAATCTAGCCGTGAACCACAGCGGTTGTGATCACCCAGAAAACCGTTATCAATGTAGAATTCTGAAATTAAAGCAATCATTCCCCTTCTTCTGTCATTCCTTTGGGGATCTCATTGCCCTGAGGAAGGATTATTAGCTCCCTGCCCTCAACGATCATCTGGGCCACTTTTTTCCTGGCGGAGCTGAGTGCCCTCCACACAGTGCCCCTAGAGACGCCTATCCTCTTTCCGGCCTCCTCCTGCGTTAAACCCTCGTAATCGACGAGTCTGAGGACCTCAAACTCCTCGTACGTCATGAAAATCGGCGGCTTCGGCTGCCCGAGGGGTGGCAGTGCGGGATAGAAATGTCTAACCTGGGGGATGAACCCTATCATTCGCATCTTTCTTCTTCTGCCCCTTCCGCGGCCCCAGCCCTGTCCCATTCCCATTGGCATGGCTATCAAATACCCTACGGCGGTCCGCTTTATAGGTTTTCCCCTGCCCTTTGCCTTCACGAATCCGTCCAGTAACGGTTATAACCCCTCCACCCCAAGTTCACCCGGTGAGAAAGATGGCGTTTAGAATCTCCGAGAGAAAGATAGGCTGGCACAAGGACTTTGACAGCTCACACTTCCTCGCACTCCCATACGAGAGCAAGTGCCTCCGCATACACGGGCACACCTACAACGTCGACGTTGAGATATGGGGCGACCTGAACGAGAACGGCATGATCTTCGACTTTAACCACCTTAGCAACCTTGTGAAGCTCCTCGACCATAGGATTTTGGTCAGCGAGGACTGGATAATTGAAAGGGGAGACGAGCGGCTCGTCATCAAGAAGAACGGAAAACGCATAGAACTCCCCGAGAGTGAGGCGGTCGTCCTTGACAAGCCCAACGTCACGGCGGAGTACATAGCCGAGTGGTTCGCCGAGAGGATAGCGGAGAAGGCCGGAGACAACGTGAGGAGGATAAAGGTCAAGGTGTGGGAGGACCCGAGGAGCTACGCCGAGGTAACGCTCGGGAGGTAGTTTCTGGCGTTTTGGGAGGGTTAACAAACTTTCCCCCTCTCTTCTGGTATCTCTCCATCAATGCCACACTTCTCGTAGAGCGATTTCAGCATTCCCCCGGTCTTTTCCTTAAGTTCCCTGAAGTACTCCTCTCCAAACGTTTCTTCGGCCTCGAGAGTTAAGAGGTAGGCGGTTTTCATGTACGCCGCCGCAATATCACAGTCGCTCTTCTTGGCTATCTTCTCCGCGATATCAACGATGTAGCTCACGAAGGAGTGAAGGATCCTGCGGTAGTCTTTCACGAAGCCGTTCTCGTTGAGCCACCCCTTCAGCGTCAGGAACAGCTTGAAGGCGGGAACCTCAACGCTCCCGTCGTTGAAGCGGAGGTAGCGTATGAGCAGGTACTGGAAGACCGAGATGAGGAACCTCCCAACGTCTGCCTTCGTCCCACTGCTGGCTTCGACGAAGTCCTCGAACTCCCTCAGGCCGCTCTTTCCGCTCTCCCCACAGGCCCTCAGCACCGCCGCGTAAGGCGTAGAGTACCGGGAAAAGTCAACGCTCTCCAGCTCCGGTATCTCAGGGAATACCCTCATGATCGCTTCCTTGGTGTCCATTCTCTCACCCAAACGGTTAAATTCGGGGGGGCACTTATTAGGCTTTAGGTGATTCGCATGAGGTTCTCAAAGGGGAGGAATTTTCTGTTTCGCGTTCCCGAGAGGGAGGAGCTTCTCGGGTTCATAAACTCCTTTGCCAAGAAAAACAACGTCCTGATAGGCACGGTCAGTGCCATCGGAAGCCTGAGGAACCCGAAGATAGGCTACTTCGATGAGAACGCCGGTGAGTATAAGGTCATCGAGCTGAGCGGCCTCTACGAGCTTGTCTCCCTGAGCGGCAACATAAGTCTGAAGGACGGGGAGCCTTTTGCCCACGTTCACGTCGCCCTCGGTGGCCCCGATGGGAGGCTTTATGGCAGGCATCTCGTTGAGGGAGAGGTCTTCGTGGCCGAGGTCTTCATCCAAGAACTCCTGGGTGAGCCTCTGGAGAGAAAGCCGCAGGAGAACGGGCTGACGCTGTGGGATACGGAAGAGTAAAGGGGAAGATGCAGTGGGTCATGCTCCCTTTTCTTCATTTCTCGTAGAACTTCTTTATGGACTCCCACGAGTCCCAGATAGTAACCAGTAGGAAGTGGATCTCGTTTTCCCGTCCCTTCTCGTGAAGTAGAGCTTCAAAATCCCATCAATGGAGCCGTAGTCGGGAACGGCCCTCTCGATGAGAAACTTCTCGTAGGCGTCGCCCTTTTCCCTCGGCACCCTGCCGTGCCAGAGCCTCATAATTGCCATGGTATCACCTCAGTAGGTTTTGTCCGGGGGAAGATAAAAGTCTGGGAGAGAGACCAATCAGAACACGGAGTTCAGTCTGCCCCCATCGACTGGAATCATTGAGCCGTTTATGTAGCTCCCGAGGTCGCTCGCGAGGAATGCGACGAGGTAGCCTATCTCCTCAGGTTCGCCGAGCCTCCCAAGGGGTATCGGCTTCGCGTAGTCCTGAAGGGCCTCCTCGACGGTCTTCCCTTCCCTTTCAGCTCTGTCTTTCGCCAGCTGGACCATCCTATCCGTCCGGATTATGCCGGGCATTATGCCGTTCACGGTTATGCCCTTCGACCCCAGCTCCTTTGCTAGGGTTCTAACGAGGCCGGCCATCGAAATCCTGACCACGTTGCTGAGGGCTATGTTGGGTATTGGCTCCCTTATAGCCACGCTCGTGGAGTAGATTATCCTGCCGAAGCCCTTCCTCTCCATCGCGGGGATGAGGGCCCTGGTTAAGTAAACGGCCGGATAGAGGAGCAGGTTTACCGCGCCTTCCCAGGCGGCCATGTCCACCTCCATGAAGTAGCCGGGCTTTGGTCCACCGGTGGAGAAGAAAAAGACCTCCGGTTCGCCGATGTTCTCGAGTTCTCTCACGGTTCTCTCAAGGTCTTCGCGCTTCGTTAAGTCCGCGACGATGTAGTTGACATTAACGTCGCTTTCAGCCTTTATCTTCTCCTTTGCCTTCCTCAGGTTCTCCTCGCTTCTGGAGAGCAGAATCACGTCAGCACCGGCCTTTGCGAGAACCCTGGCCACGCCGAAGCCTATACCCTTGCTCGAGGCAGTTGTGAAGGCCAGCTTTCCGGAGAGGTCTATTCTTATCATGAGAACCACCGCAGAAAGTTGTCATGAGGGATAAAAAACTTTTACTGGTCTTTTCTGACCAGGGTTAAGAGGACGACGTAGTGCCAGAGTGCTATCGAGACTGCCCCGATTGTCTCGGCCACGGCAACGCCTTTAAAGTGCCCCTTTGCCCAGAATGCCAGAGGGATTCCCATGGCAAGTATTGCGAACGTTGTCGCTCCGAGATTTTTCTTCCCCGACAGGATGAAGCCTGTTCCAAGGGTGACCATCCCCGCCGCTGAAACCAGGAAAAAGGCCCAGCTGACGTAGTAGTGCGGTGAGGTTCCCTCAGGGAAGAGGCCTATCATAGCCAGAAAGGTAAGTCCCGCGATGAAAACCCAGAGGCCTGCTCTCTCGATTGTGTTCTCCGCGCGTTCGAGAAGCCCTGTCGCGTAGTACACGCCAAGAACCGCCGTAATGATCAGCGAAGCATTGAAAATCCAGTTGTGGGGCAGTCCGAGCTTCCCAAGGTCGCTCAGGGCGTTTTTCGTGAAGTGCCACCAAGAGCGGTTGATGTATATGGCAACCCCTATTCCGAGGAAGGCCATGATCGGGGCCATAAAACCTGAGGCCAGTCTGAGACGCTTCAAGGTCCCACCCAATGAAAATTGGGGGATGGTACTTTAAGCTTTCACCACCCTCCCCTTCCACGCCCGTAGCCGCCACCACGGCCCCTTCCCATTCCGCCTCTTCCGCGGCCCATACCACGACCCATCCCCTGGCCGTAGCCGGCTCCCATGCCGCCACCTTCGGAACCCATGACTGGGCCTGAAAGCTCCCCGCGGAGGAAGGCCTCCACGGCCTCCCGGACGGTCATACCGGCAGGGGCGGAGACCATCCTTATCCCCGCGGCCTGGAGAACCCCGTAT
>JALVWX010000029.1 GCA_027023165.1 Thermococcus sp.
ACATCCGCGCCAACAGGCCCAACCCGGGGCTAAGGACACAGCACCTCCACGGGATTCTGGCTTTGAAGGAGCTGAGCAACGCGAGGGTTAGGGGCGCTCAGGTAGGCTCAACGAGGCTTGAGTTCATCCCCGGTAAGGCGAGACCGAAGCACATCCGCGTTCCGATAAAAACAGCGGGCAGTATAACCCTCGTCCTCCAGGCTTTACTTCCGGCTATGGCCTTCACCGGGGGTAGCTTCGAGGTAACCGGAGGAACCGACGTCCCCTGGAGCCCGCCCGTTGATTACCTCAAGAACGTCACGCTCTTTGCCCTTGAGAGAATGGGGTTGAGAATTAGGCTCGAGATAAAGAGGAGGGGCCATTACCCGAAGGGTGGCGGTCTGGTAGTTGGGGAAGTTGAACCCTGGGAGGAGAGGAAACCGCTCATAGCCCTAGAATGGAGGAAAATCGAACGCTTCGCTGGGATAAGCCACGCCACCAACTTGCCAGCCCACGTCGCTGAGAGGCAGGCAAAGGCCGCCGAGGAAAGGCTGAGGAGCTTTTACAGCGTTCCCGTCGAAATAGAGAGGGAAGTTTCGCGCTCTCTCGGACCGGGGAGCGGAATAGTGGTTTGGGCCGAGACGGACTCGCTGAGGCTCGGCGGTGATGCTCTCGGAAAGCGCGGTAAGCCGGCGGAAGTAGTGGGCAGGGAAGCGGCCGATGAGTTGCTGGAAGGGCTGACACCGAGAAAGGCCGTTGACAAATTCCTCGGCGACCAGCTGATACCCTTCTTGGCCTTCACGGGTGGAGAGATTGGCGTTGCCGAAATCACGAGCCACCTTGTAACAAACGTCTGGGTCGTGGAGAGGTTTTTGGGTAAAATCTTCGAGGTTGAGGGCGAAGTTGGGGAACCGGGAGTTGTGAGAGTTGTGAAGAGGGCAGAAGTCTGACGAAGGGGTTAAATATCCCCAACACCAACCCCCAATCTGGTGTAGAGAATGGAGATAATAATTCCAGAGGACGTTATCACCGCTATGAGACTCCCCAGGGGCGAGGTTGAGAGGGAGCTTAGGCTCGACCTAGCGGTTATTCTCTACCAGCGCGGAATCCTCCCGCTCGGAAAGGCGGCGAAGCTCGCGGGAGTAACCAAGAGGGAGTTTCTTGAAGAGCTAGCCAAGAGAAAAGTTCCGAGGCACTACACCGAGAGGGAACTGGCGGAGGATGTGGCCTTTGCCCGTGGTGAGTAACTCGACTCCCCTGATTCACCTCGCTAAAATAGGGAGGCTTGAGCTTCTCAGGGAGTTCTTCGGGGAGGTTTTAATTCCCGAGGCCGTCTATCGAGAGTGCGTAATTGAAGGCGGTGACAGCGAAGATGCTCAAGCGATTAAAAACGCCGAATGGATTAGGGTGGAGAGGATAACGGACGAGAGGCTCAAGCGTTCCCTGATGATTGAGCTTGATGAAGGTGAGAGCGAGACTATAGTCTTAGCTTTAGAAAAGAATGCCGAACTTGTCCTAATGGATGACTACGATGGTAGGGAAGTGGCGAGAGCCCTTGGCCTGAGGGTGGCAGGAACCATTGGTGTTCTCCTCAAAGCCAAGTTCGTCGGTAAGATAGCCAGCCTTAGGGACGAGCTGGAGAAACTAAAGGCCACGGGCTTCTGGCTGAGCGATGGACTTTATGAAAAGGTGTTGAAGGAAGCAGGCGAGCTTTAGGCTTCTTTTGCCTTCTTCATGCCGATTTCGACGCCCTTAGCGACGGCTTCTTGGAGGAGGAGTTCTTTATAACGATCGTTCAGCTTTTTCCAGAGGTACAGTTTGTATATCAATCTAGCCCAAGCACCGAGGGTCATTATCATGAATAGCAACGGACCCCAAGTGCTTTTGGCGTAGTCCTCAGATAGAACGGGACCAAACGATACCCAAAACGATAATGATGGAAGGGTCACGAGTGATGTAAACAAAATCCCCTTGATCAGAGAATCCTTCTGAGACTGAATTTCTCTGAGGGTTTTGTAGTTCTCAACTTTGTCCATTGGTTCAAAGAGACCAAACATAACGTCAAATATTCCTATCATTGCTCCAATAGAAGCATACAATGCAAATGCGGTTAGGGCGTCCATTTCCCTTCTCCCTCCGGGTATTTATGGATTTCCCTTCTCCCGAAGGGTAATATACTGGGCGAAGGTGTTAAATACCCCCAATCCAAACTTTATGTGGTTGCCATGTTCAAGTGGAGCGAGTACGAAAGGTGGATGAAGCAGGCTGAAAAGACCCTTCGCTCTGCCCTCAGGGATCTAGAAGGGAAGGATTATGAGTGGGCGAGCTTTAAGGCCCAGCAGGCAGCAGAGCTGGCTGTTAAAGCTCTCCTTCGGGGAATGGGTTTCGCCCCCATCGGGCACTCCATAACGAGGCTTCTCAGAAACCTGCGTGATGAAGGCGTTGAAGTTCCAAGGGAGCTGTTCCACAGGGCTATGGAACTTGACAGGAATTACATAGCTCCGAGATATCCCGATGCCTATCCGGAGGGCTCTCCCTTCGAGTACTACTCCGAGGATATCGCTCTGGAGATGATTGATTATGCTGAAGAAGTCCTCAGCTTCGTCAAAAGAACGGCCGAAAATCTCACCCGAGATTGAGAGGTTCGTGAGAAGGATAGTTGACTACTTCAACGGAGACGCCACGGTTATTCTCTTCGGTTCTAGGGCTAGGGGTGACTACAACCGAGCGAGCGACTACGACCTGATAGTGATATCCAGAAAGCTTAGTGGGAACTTTCTAGCGAGGACAAAGCCTCTCTACAAACTCAACGAAGAGTTTTTACCCGTTGATGTGCTCGCTTACACTCCAGCGGAGTTTCTCAGGGCGCTTGAAAACCTCTCTCCCTCTGCCCTTGATGCCATGAAGGAAGGAATAGTCCTCCATGACAACGGTTTTTACAATGTCGCTAAGAGGCACTTCGAGGAGCTGAAGCGGAGGGGAATGCGGAAGGAAAAATACTGGGTGATGAGGGCTTAGTCCTTCGCTTCCTTCAGTCCCTTTGCCACCGACTCTCCGAGCTTTTCGGCGAGCTTTTCAAGCATTTCCTCCTGCTCGAAGCGCTTAAGACGGCGGTAGTTTATCACTAAAGAAGTCAAAGTGAACACAAATGCCAATGAAGACATGGCAAACATCCAGATCGGTATATTTCCCTCAGGATCAAAGAATAAAATCGTTTCGCCCAACACAATGCCAATTGCGATGATTGTGAATTCTTTTATCTGATCTACCACTCCCAATTTATCAAATTTTGGACTTTTGAACCATTTGACCGGTTCAAGAAGCCCTATAACGCTTGATAGAAACAAGATAGTACCTCCCACAATCTCCAATGTCCCCATTTCCCTCCTCCCTCCGGGTACTTATAGATTTCCCTCCTCCCGGAGGGTACAATACTGGGCGAAGTTGTTAAATACGCGGAAGTCAAAAACTGCTTCAGGTGTGGGCATGGCCATTCCAGAAGAAGTTTCCAGACACATTGAACTCGTAGAGGAGAGCTGTCTTCGGCCAAAATCCTTCTCCAGAATAGCAAGCTCAGGTATTCTCTCCTCAAATACGGCGAACTGATAAGTCCCATAGTCATCAAGCCGGAAGATTTCAAAAGGAGGAAGGACAGCTTTATTAAAACGGTAATGAGCGAAGGGAAGCCCCTCTACTCCTCCATCTCCACACCATAGACCTTCTCCGGATTTTCCACGTGAATCCTATGGACGTCCTCTTCGGTAAAGATGCCGTTCTGAAGGAAGGCCCTGGTCCTCCGCGGAACGGTTTTCGGCCCCAAAACGGCTCCGGGACGGCGTTTGTCGTCTATGTAGTCCGTCTCCATCATGAACCTGTTGCCCTGCTTTATCGCCTCCTCGATGTTCTTCCTGCTGGCTATTATGCTCGGGAAGACGCCGACCTCTTCAGCCACCTTCACCAGTGGCGGTGAGAAGTGCTTAACCACCCTGTAGGGCTTTATGCCAACCTCCCTGACGTATTCTCCCAGCTCCCTGAATTTAGCTTCGTCGAAGCTCTCGGTGTGGAGCTGGACGGCGCAGTCGGCTTCTTTTGCCAGGCTCATACCGTACTTCATCAGCTCGATGCTGGCCTCCCAGATCTCGGGCGGAACCTCGTAGTGCGGCCTGCCTATCTCCCCTATAGCCACCGCTTTTCCCTCAAAGC
>JALVWX010000030.1 GCA_027023165.1 Thermococcus sp.
ATACTCAAGGCCCTCCATTTCGGCAACGTCTGTTATCGCTATGTCTGCCGTCAGGAAGACGAGCAGAGTCGGGGTCATGTTGTCGTACCTTTTGAGCGACTTCACGATAATTTCGTCGTTGTTGTGGGCAACCTCGCTAACGCTCTCGGCTATTATTATCCTCGGCTTGAGCCTTTCAAACTCTTTGAGCGCTATATAGGCCGCTTTCCTGCTCTTCTTCGTCCTTCTGTTGCTGAACTCTCTGAGCAGGCTCCTATTCTGGACTTCCCGCCCTATCTCCTCAAGCTGTCTGTTCCTGTACTTGTAGTTCATGGCGTTCTCTATCTCCTTCTTCACACCCTCCGCGATGACTATCTGGTAGCCGTCGAGAGGTTTGAAGGAGGAGATGAAGCGGTGGTAGAGCACGTTGGTGTCCGGGGCGAAGGCAACGCCCTTTTTCAACCTCTCATAAAGCTCGAGGTTCTGGGCGAACTCATCAACGTTCTCGTAGCGGATTATGCCGGAGGATATGAACGTTTCGTAGAAGTCCGTATAAGTTGGAAGCTCGTTGCTCAGGTGCTCGGGGACGTGCCTGTTGAACTCCCCCCTGCTCACGGTCACTTCCACGCGGTAGCCCCTCTCCGTCGGCTTCGCCTTGAGAATCTCCACCCCGTAGAGCGGATAGCTCACGCGCATCTCTCCCAGTACGTTCATGAGTATCTGGAGTTCCGGCTTTACGACGACCTCACTGGTTCCCCTCATTCCCATCCCCCAGGAAGTTCTTTATCGGCTGCATGTGGGTCGGTATCATCATGTAGGGTCTGTCGGGAAAATCGAGATCCAGCAGTCCCATGTAGACGATGAACGCCACCGGGAACTGCCGTATCTGGACTATGGCGGCTGCTACGAGGGCCTTTCTTCCAGAGGTTATGTCGAGGCCTATCCTGAAACCCTCCCTCTCAAGCTTTGAAAACAGTCCCTTGAACTTTTTATCTGCTTCAAAAAATCCGTAGTCACTGATAACGACGGTTTCGATTTCGGGACTTACATTATAGGCTCTCGATATCTCTCTGAGAGCGCTAACGACCTTGGGAAGAAGATTCCTGTACCTGCGCTCCGTGAAGATGTAGATTCTTTCGATTTTCCTCCTGCCTTTCCCTTCGCGCAGAATTTTGTAATAGGTGTTCACCACGGCCCACGGAGAGCGGCCGAGCAGCGTCACATAGGCAATCTTCGTCATGTTAAGCCCTAATCTACTAGCACCATCCCGTACAAAACGCTTTCGGAGAAGTCAATTTTCACCAGCCTACCTATCTCTATCCCAATCGCGTCGATGCTCGGCCTCACCTTGGTTGGAAACCTGCAAGGCTCACCCCTCTCGAAGGGACAGTCTTCGCAGAAGTTGCAGGAACCCGGAAAGAGCGCCATGGCATAGAAGTTGCCCTTTCTGAAAAGCTCGCCCTCCTTCTTTAGGAGGTAGAGAATGGCCTTCCTCTTCTCGTTCTTGAAGTCGTCCATGTCTATCTCAAACTTTATCAGAAGGGCTTTTCTGAAGTGCCTCACCCATTCCCTAGCTTCTCGCCATGTTGGGGCGTGAGGTGGACAGCTCGGCCTCTTACCGTACATCGGGCAGGCGCGGCACTTCCATACCGGCCGGGGTGAGACGGTTATCTCAGTGGCGTCTATTTCCTTCTCCCACACGACCTCCATAAGCATCGCCATTTCTCCGCGGCCCGGATTATAAGGGTTGGGGTGCGAAAGCCTTTTACGCATCGCGGCCCACTTTAACACATGGGGAGATACGTGGCGGTACTGGTGGCCCTGCTCGTACTCGCGGGTGGATGCATCTCCTCAAAGACTTCGGGAGGGGATAACGTGAGGACCTCCCTTGAGGTTGGGTCCGTTTTCCACAACAATGACTACATCCCCGTGGAGTTCACCTGCGACGGGGAAGACGTTAATCCGCCGATTTTCATCGGGCACATCGACCCGAACGCGAAGAGCCTCGCCATAATCGTGGACGACCCCGATGCTCCGATGGGAACCTTCACCCACTGGATAGCTTGGAATATACCGCCCCTCGGCGAGATTCCCAAGGGCGTCCCCAGGGAGGGCGTTGTTGAGGCCCCGGTGAGGATGGTTCAGGGCAGAAACGACTTTGGGAGGATAGGCTACAGTGGCCCGTGTCCGCCGAGGGGAAGGCCGCACCACTACCACTTCAGGGTCTACGCCCTCGATACCGAGCTTGACCTTCCTGCGGGGGCGAGCAGAAAAGACTTAGAAAAGGCCATAGAGGGTCATATCCTCCAGGAGGGCGAGCTTGTAGGCCTCTACGAGAGAAAGTGATGTCATAGGGCTTTTGCGGCTTTTTGCTTTCCCTTTGGTTCCATAAGCTTCACCGCGAGGTTTATTGCGCTCTGAAACGCGGACAGGAAGTTCAGTGTGAAGAATATCCAGTCGCCGATTATGTAGGAGTACGCCGTGAGGAGGCTTGCAGCCGTGACGTAGATCACTATAAACTCAAGGTTGAGCGGGCAGTGCCTCTTTCTCACCGTCTCCACCGTCTGTGGAACCCATGAACCAACGAGGAGCAGCATTCCAAGCAGTCCGATTATCTCTCCGCCGTTCATTTCTCCCACCCGCTCGGGAAAGGATAAAGCCTAAAAAAGGCTTGTGGATTCTTTCCTGTCAACTTTTGTGCTCACGAAGGGGAGTATAAACAGGCCCGCGCTAAAGCTGGCTGGCGAGCCTCGACATCGCCCAGGTCTTGACGTCCTCGTCCATTATACCGTTGATTATTTCCATGGCCTCCGACAGCTTTCCCGCCTTGGCCAGTGAGAGGGCCACCTCCGCCTCGACCTTTGCCCTTCCGGGAAGCTCCCTTATGTAGCCCGCTATCTTTAGGGCCTCCTCGGGATTTCCAAGGTTCAGAAACTCGAAGGCTAAGCTCATGAGGGCCTTCGTTGATTCTCCCGGCTTCTCTATGTCCAGCGCCGCCTCAATCGCCTTTGAGAGGAACTCTGAGTAATCCATCCCCCTCTTCGCTGCCTCAACGGCTACCTGCGAGAGGGCCTTGGAGCGTATGGACTCGTCGGGTATGCCCTCGGCCATTCCCGCGGCCTCTTCCATTCTTCCCGAATTGATGAGCTTTTGAACCGCCTCGTAGAGGCCCCTGGAGCGGTACCACTCCTGCATGTTCATCCCCGTGAAACTTCGGCACTTGAGGATTTAAACGTTCCCTATTCGCTTCAATTCGCACCGGAGGGGTGGTAGGGTTTATAACCCCGACGCCGAAGTTTAACCGGGTGATTGAATGAAGAAGATTGGTTTTATCTTGCTCCTGCTTATCCTCGCCGGATTCGGGGCGGGCTGCATCAACAGCGGCCCTTCAGGAGGCTCCACATCCACGACGACCTCTCTGAAGGGAAACACCTCCCACGCAGCTCAGAGCTACGTCGATATCAACGGAACCAAGATTTACCTCAACGAGATACACTTCTACATGTACGGCATGAAGACCTGCCCCCACTGCAGGCGCATGCACGAGCTTATTCCGGCCACCTACGGGAACGATAGTCTGACCTACTACGAACTCGTGAACAACGAGACCAACATGAGGTTCTTTGCCCAGATATCGAAGCTCACCGGCATAACCGGCGTTCCAGCTATCGCGATTACATACAACGGCAACATCTCGGCGGTAATCGAGGGTGAGTTCAACGTTACCGCAACGCCCAGGATAATCTACGCCTCCATCCAGAACAACGGCACGCTCCTGTTCGTTGGGGGCAGGGCATACATACTGCCCTACAACAGCACCAAGGCTCGGGTCGTGCTGGAGGAGCTTTACGATCTCTTCGTGAAGCACCGGATGCCCGCCAACTCAACTTCCTCCGGTTGATTTTTTCACCTCTGCTTCTAAACCTTTTGTTCTGGAAAAGGCCAAAAGGCCCGGGTTCAAGTTTCCAGTATGAGGGGTGAAGTTAAGGCGCTGGGGCTTATAGTTGGACTCTCCCTCCTGCTCAGTGCCGCCGTTCTCTACGCCGTGGGAATGCCTGGCTTTATACCAAAGTTCTACGCGCTGGCCATGAGTGACTCAATCAATCCCTGCACCTTCGTGATTTACACGATGCTTCTCATAGCAATATCTGTAAGGGAGGTATCAAGGAGGAGGCTCTACGTAATAGGGTCAGC
>JALVWX010000031.1 GCA_027023165.1 Thermococcus sp.
AACTCCAGCTATTGAGCAGATAGCCGTCCAGACCCCTGTCAGGGTCCTTCCGATCGGAAGCGACATCTACCAGAAGCTCAAGGAAAAGGGATACGTCTTCTATGTCACACAGACCCTTCCGAAGAGCACCTACAAGGGAATGACCGAGGACACTCCGACCCTAGCTGTCAAGTCCCTCCTCGTAGTTAGCGCTGATGTGCCAGACAACGTCGTCTACGCCATGACAATGCTCCTCTTCAAGCACGTCGAGACCCTCAGGCAGGTCCACGCCAAGGCGAAATACATCAGCTTCGAGACGGCCCTCAACGGTATGAGCATCCCGCTCCACCCGGGAGCCATCAAGTACTACGAGGAGAAGGGCAAGTCCATCCCGGACAACCTCAAACCATGAGGGGGTAGCTTTGAGCCGTAGAATCCTTTCTTTTTTAATTATCGGTTTTCTCATAGTCCTGTTTTTCCCGGTCAGCGCCGTTCAGATCAGCTATGAAGGGGGGAGCTACATCTTCCCGACCGGCTCGGAGATTAAAATCGACTACATCCACAGCGTTGAGAGGATAGAGGTCGTGGAGTTCCTAATAGGGAACTCCAGCGGCTTTTACGCGGTGGGAATGGAGTGGGGCGACTTCGGGGCAGGCCTCCCGGAGGACATACAGGGCGAGAAGGACGGGAACTACTACAAGCACTGCGACGACTACCTCGGAAGGGAATTCCAGTACTGGTTCATCCCGATAAACCACGTCAACATAACCGTTAACAACGTCACCGTCCTCAGAAGCCCGAGTAAGCCCCTGCTGGTGGATTTCAGTGTGAAAAAGGTTCCCCTGGTTGTAATGATGATAAGGAGGTGGTAACATGAGCGAGGAACCGAGCATAGATGTTGTTGAGGCCGAGGAGGTCGTTATAGAGCGCACCAGAACGCTCCCAAGAAAGCTCAACTTAGTCGTTGACACGGCCGCTATCCTCATCGGCCTCTACGAAATCCTGTTCATATTCAACTTCAACTACACCCTATACGACCTGTTCTCCAGGCTCGGGCTGGATTTGGGCTTCCTCAAGGTGACCTTCCAGCCCAAGCAGGGAGAGGCCTTCGTTATGGCCATGCTACTGATAATAACGTTCCTCCTGTACCCAATGCTCAAGAAGGAGAAGTACTTCTCCAAGGTTTCGATTTCCGATTATCTGCTCGGAGGATTGGGCGTAATCTCAACGCTCTACCTCTTCGCCGTTTACCAGCGCTACATAATGACCTCGGTGGTCAACCAGACGGACGTTATAATGGGCCTGATAGCAATAATCATAGTCCTCGAAGCGACGAGGAGGGTCTTGGGCTGGGTCCTGCCGTCAATAGTGGTTCTCTTTTTGGCATACGGTATCTACTCCATCGGCTTCAACTGGAACCGCTTCGTCCAGCAGCTCTACTTCGACGAGGGCATCTTTGGCATTCCGTTCTTCGTCATGACGATTTACGTTTTCGCGTTCGTCTTCTTCGGGGCGTTCCTGCTGAAGATAGGCGTCAGCGACTACATAACGGAGTTCATGATAGCGCTCTTCGGAAAGAGGCCCGGAGGTCCTGCAAAATCGGCCGTCGTTTCGAGCGCCCTCATGGGAATGGTCAGCGGTTCGAGCGTCGCCAACGTCCTAACGACCGGAACCTTCACGATCCCCCTGATGAAAAAAGCGGGTTATCCGCCAGAGATAGCAGGAGCAGTGGAGCCGGTCTCCTCAACCGGAGGCCAACTGATGCCGCCCATCATGGGTGCGGCTGCCTTCATAATGGCGGAGTTCCTCAACATACCCTACAACAGGCTCATCATCGCGGCAGTTATCCCGGCGCTGGTCTACTACGGCGGAGTTTACCTCTTCATCGACCTCGAGACCAAGAGGCTCGGACTTAAGGGCATGGCGGCCGAGGCGTTCAAGACGATGAGCTACTTCATAAGAAAGCTCTACATTCTCCTGCCGATAATCGTTATCACCGTCGCCCTCGTCTGGGGAATTCCGCCGCACATCTCCGCGGTTTCGTCCCTCGGTGTCGCCATCTGGGTAGCGTGGATTTCAAGGGATGAGATAGCAGGAAACGAGAAGCTCTACGTGGCGATAGCACTGCTCGCGACGTTCCTCATGTTCACGGGCAAGAGCTGGGACATGATATCCGCGCTGACGCTCTTCGCTACCTTCCTCGTGCTCACAGGACTCGGACTCGTCAAGAAGGGCGTGGAGTTCAACGAGAAGTACTGGATAACCACATCGTTCCTGCTCTTCGTAGCCCTCACGAAGTACCTGATGATGACGAAGGAGCAGATAGTCCTCATGACCGGCGTCTTCGGGATCCTGTTCTCGATCCTCGTAGGGTACTACTCCAAGATGGACAGCGGCAAGATGATGTACAGAGCTACTTACGAGGCCATGATCGATGCCGGCAAAACGAGCGTCAGCGTAATGCTCGCGGCGGCGGCCGCTGGACTTATACAGGGCGTCCTCACGATGACCGGTGAGCTTACCAACATCGGCTACCGCCTCATAAGCCTCACCGGCGGCAACCTCTGGCTGCTCCTCATACTCACGATGGTCTTCAGCCTCATCCTCGGAATGGGCGTCCCAACGACCGCGAACTACATCATCACCTCGCTCGTCTCGGCCCCGGCAATATACATGCTCGTCCAGAACACACCACCCTATAACCAGCCGGTTCCCGGATACACAACCCTCATAGCCCTCCTAGCGGCGCACTTCTTCGTGTTCTACTTCGGAATCCTCGCGGACGTTACACCGCCGGTTGCCCTCGCGAGCTACGCGGGTTCGGCTATAGCGGGCGGCGACTTCTGGAAGACGGCGATGAACGCGGTTAAGTATGCTCTTGCAGGGTACATAGGACCGTACATCTACTTCACCCACCCCGAGATGTTCTTAATTACGGTGTCCCACTGGACCGCGGCGACGGCACTCAGGGTGATCTACTACGTCATAGCAACGCTGTTTATCATGTATCTCCTGGCAATAGCCCTGACCGGGTTCTACGGAACACACCTCAAGAAGTGGGTCCGCGGTCTCGTAGGGATTCTGGGTCTCGCAGGGGTTACACTGAACCCAATACTCGTGGGAGCGGGCTTCGTCACCTGGCTCGGCCTGAAGCTCTACGGAGCAAAGTTCGCCGGGGCAAAGGAGACCGCATGAGTTTTTTCTTTTTTAGATTCCGATTTTCCTGACTGTTCTCAAACGTGCAATAAAAAAGGGAATCAGTAGAGCATGACCTCAAAGCCAAGCTCGCTCAGCAGATCGGCAAGCTCTTCACTGTCGACGTATACCAACAGATGGTGGTTACCGAGGGTTCCGTCAATGAAGTCCATCGCGTCCTCGATCCTGAGCTTTACCTGCGTCCTGCAGCGCATGTTGCTGTGCTCCTGTCCAACCACTTCCACGCCGGCAACGGCGGCCTTTCTCCCGCGTATCTTGAGCAGGCTCGCCTTCCCCTTCGGCAGCTGGACGTCAACGCCGACACCGGTTCCGCTCTCGAAGTGGCTCCTGAGGACGTACTTCCCGATGAGAGGCGCGGTGCAGTGGGCCAGAATCAGATGGCTTTCGCCGTAGTCAGCTATGTTGCCCATGAAAGCCGGCTTATCGAAGAAGCGCCGCGCTATCATCATGCCGAGGAGGGAGTTAAGCTCGCCCTCGCAGGCGGCTGGAATTCCGCGGGCGTTGAACATGGCCAGGGCGAGGCAGGGGGTGGAGCCGATCTTACCTATCAGATCGAAGCAGCCGATGGTGAAGCCGTCCAGCTTGTAATCACTCAGGATTCTCTCTATCGCCACGTAGATCCTCCCGGCCTTGATTAAGGCCCCCCTGTCGGGTTCCTTGATCTCAACCGCCATGGAGACGATTTCCTCAACGGCGCTCCAGCCTTCTTCGTCCGTAACCGCATCGTAGTACTCGTAGAACTTCTTGAGGCTGATCCTCGTGTGAGGAAGCTCGAACTTCTCGTTTATGAGCCAAGGCGAAACGCGTCCTATCAGGCCAACGCGCATCCTGAGGAACTTGTCCAGGGTTTCTTTCATGTCCTCATAGCCGAGAAGCGCCGCCTTAAGCTCGTTGAAGTTCTTAACGAGGGTCGAGGGGACAAGCCTCTCGCGGAAGTACTCCCTGAGTTCTATCCCGGCCGCGAGGGAGTTGTTGAA
>JALVWX010000032.1 GCA_027023165.1 Thermococcus sp.
TACAACAACTTTCTTCTGTCCCTCGTTGAACCAGGCCTTGAACCACTCCGGCTTCTCCTTCTGGGCCTTGAGAGTTGCCGTGACAGCCCCATGGGCCACCTGAACCGCGAACTTCCCCTTGCTGAGCTTTAAATCCTTCCGCGAGACTATGATCTGCTTGTACTTGAACATGATCCATCCCGGGGGCTTTAAGTGCGGTCGCTTTATAAACTTAGAGGGAGAAAAGGAGAAGGTTCAGAGGTTCTGACCCTTCTCTTCCGAGGACTCTTTGGTCTCCTCCTGCTTTTTAGGGAGTCCGCCGGGTCTGCGCTGCTTCTTCCGCTCGAGCTTTTCCCTGAGGATTTCCGCGTCGCTCCAGTACTTGTAGGCAACTCCGGCCAAGACAACCGTCAGCAGGAGCAGAATGATGGCCAGGGGCTTCCACCCGTTGGAGGGCTGGTAGTACTCCGTCGCAAGCTCGTACAGTTCCTTGGCGTTCTCGGTAGAGTTGCCCTTGGAGAGTGTCTGATTTGCGAGCTTGAGAACGTCGTTAAAGGTCACGTAGGGTGCGATGACACCGAGGACGTCTCTGCTGAACCCCTCGGGATCGCTCGAGTTGCTGAGAAGCTCCTTGAGGTAGGCGGGTATCTCATCCTCCGACGGCCAGACCTTGACGGTTTTAACAACAACCCGCGGCGGTATGCTGTCCACGGTCACGACGTTTCCAAGATCCATCACGTGCTTGCTACCGAGCGGGTCGAAGTAGACGAGGCTCGCCCTAATGTTGGAGAGTGCCTCCTTTGTAACTTTAAGGTCGAGCTGGACGGATTTGCTCTCGCCGGCTTTTATTGTACCCACCTTAACCGCTGACTCTCCGCTCAGACCCTCCGGAAGGTCGAGGTAGAGGGTGGCGTTCTTCACGAACTCGAAGTTCGGGTTGCCCTTGGCCGCGCTCACGGTGAACTTGACCTTAACGGCCTTGTTGACCCCGGCCGTTACGTAGTTGCTCCAAGTGCCGTTGTAAGCGAGGGCAGTGGCGTGCAGCTCGGGGAGACCGTAGACCTTTATACCGCTCAGCGTGCCTGAGTATATCGTCTTCTTCTTTCCGGTTTCGAGGCTCTGGTCGTCGTAGAAGGTTACAACCGCACGCCCGATGGTGAACTGCCCGACCTTCGTCGGCCTGAGCACGTAGATGAGGGCGGGCATGCTGGAGAAAGCCGGGAGGTTCTGGAGGTTCCAGGTCTTGGTCATGCTGACGAGTTCAAACCCGTCCGGTATCGGGGCGGCAACGTTGACGTCGTAGGCGTCTCCCCTGCCGAGGTTCTTCACATTTATCGTGACCACTATGTTGTCTCCAAGCATCACGGACTTCGGGAGGGCGTCTATCGTGGCCACAAGGTTCGCCGGCCTGAGTATCGGCACGACGGTGGCGTTTTCCGGGGCATAGACCCGTATTGTGGCCCTGTCGTAGTCAGGCTCGACCTTCTGCACCGAGAGCTTCAGCGGGGCGTTGGGGACTGGCTTGGGAACATCGCCAACGGTTAGGAGGAGGTTCCCGAGGTCGTGGTTTTCTTCGAGCACGTCAACCCTCGCGACGTCCGGTATGGCGGAGACCAGTTTGACGTAGTAGGTGGTGTTGCCGACTTTGACGGGCAGCTTTTCGCCCTCGTAGAGCAGTCCCGTGTATATCAGGACGGTCTGCTCCGGTTTGGACGGGTTCGTTCCGCCACCGTTTTTCCTTATTATCTTGAAGTTGGTCGAGGCGACCTTCGGAAGATATACCTCGAAGTCTGCGCTCTTATCTGTGGACTCCTTGACCTTTAAGTACATGTAGTAATTGTAGGTATAGCCATCTCCGAGCTTGTAGCCGACGCCCTTTCCGCTTCCCTCGTCGATGGTGATGGTCAGCGGGGTGGTCTGGTATGGGAGGTAAACCCTGAACTCTGCAGTCGTGTCAGTGGATTTGTAGAGCTGTATCCTGATCTTCGGGAATATTGGCGGTAGGGAGTAGTACTGCCCCTCGGTGAGGTTTACCTCTTTGATGAGCTTGTGGGGGGATTTGATGTCGAGGTAGAGGGTCGGTTTTTTGTTCGTTGACCAAACGCTGGCGCTCAGGACCAGGGTGGGGTTATCCTTGTTGGGGTAGTATAGGGTCTCGCCATCGTTGAGTATGTACTCGCTGCTCTTTGCCCCGTCAAACAGGGTTATCTTGGCCTTGGTGAAATCGGGATTCGTGTCAACGAAGGTTATTGTGTACGGACCAAGGGTCACCTTATCCCCCAGGCCGAGTTCAACGGAGTCTATCTCTGCGTAGGGGATATCCGGGGACGGTGTCGCCGCCATCACCTGGCTTACGGCGGCGGTTGACAGCAAGAACATTCCCAGCAGGATTAAAGCAATGGCCTTTTTCATACCTTCAGCCTCCAGCTGTGGTTAGGAAGTTACCTGATGAGGAAATGTGAGGGACAGTATAAAGACCTTATGGTGTGAGCCTCCTCCTGTCCCTCGGGAAAAGTATGACCTCGCGGATGTTGCTGAGGTCGAGCATCTGCTTTATGAGCCTCTCTGCTCCGAGGCCGAAGCCGCCGTGCGGCGGCATGCCGTAGCGGAAGGTCCTGAGGTAGAACTCGAAGTTAGCTGGATTGAGTCCCTTCTCCCTTATCTGCTCGACGAGAACATCAACGCGGTGCTCCCTCTGGCCGCCGGAGGTTATCTCCACACCGCGGTACTCGAGGTCGAAAGCACGACAGATTTCAGGCCTGTCGTCGTACTTCATTATGTAGAACGGCTTCGCCTCGCTCGGGTACTGGTGGAGGAAGTAGAGCGGAGCGTTCTCGTTCTCAACCATGTACTTTCCAAGGAGCTTTTCTCCCTCGGTGTCTATGTCCTCTCCCCACTCTACCTTTTTGCCGAGGTCAGACAGGATTTCAAGCGCTTTGTCATAGCTCAGCCTCGGGAAGGGCAGTTTCGGTTCTTCAAGCTCGAAGTTGAGGGTTTCAAGCTCTCTGGCGTTGTGCTCGCGGACGTAGTTGATGGTGTGAGCCACGAGCCTCTCGAGGAGGTTCATTACCTCTTCCTCGTTCTCGATGAAGGCCATCTCCGCGTCGATGCTCCAGGCCTCGTTTAGATGTCTGGTTGTGTTGTGCTCTTCAGCCCTGAAAATCGGCGCTATCTCGTAGACCCTGTCCAGACCGCTCGCCATCATTATTTGCTTGTAGAGCTGCGGACTTTGGGCCAGAAAAGCGTCCCTCTCGAAGTACTTCATCGGGAAGAGTTCGGTTCCGCCCTCCGTCGCGGTAGCGATTATCTTCGGTGTGTGTATCTCTATGAAGCCCTCGTTGTGGAAGAAGTCCCTAACGGCTTTGAAAACGCTCGAGCGTATCTTGAATATTGCCATTACCTCAGGCCTTCTTACGTCCATGAAGCGGTTGTCCAGGCGGGTGTCGAGTTCCGCCTTGACCTTTCCAGTGGGGTCGAGCGGGAGCGGGCTTTCCGCCCTGCTGAGTATTTCGAGCTTCTCCGGGAGAATCTCAAAGCCGAGCTTCGCCTTGGGCGTGAAGTTAACGATGCCTTCAACCGCAACAACGTCCTCGCTGTTGAGCTTCGGGATGAGCTTGAACAGCTCGGGGTCAACCTTCTTCTTTGGCGCCGTTACCTGGACTATTCCCTCCCTGTCCCTTATCCAGAGGAACTTTATTCCGCCGAGGTCCTTGACCTCCCAGACCCAGCCGGCAACTCTAACGTGCTGGCCGTTGAGTTCCTCCGTAATCTGGCTTGAGTAGTGTGTCCTGTACATCCCATCTACCTCCGTTGGCAAACCTGTAAAGGGAGAAAAGGAAGCTTAAATAAAGTTTATCTTCACATCCGTCCCTGCCATCTGGGACATTATGCTCTCCAGCACGTCCGGCTGTGCCGGGAGCTTCTTTCTGTCCCTGCTCAGGACGAGAACCTTGTAGTAGTTCCCGCCGCCGGGCTTGTAGACGACGTTGACGCCAAAGACGCCCGCGGGGTAGAGGAGGTCTGTGGCGAGCTTCTTGAGGTCCTCGGTGTCCTCAACCTCAACGGCCTCGATTACCCTTATGCGCTTCCCAAGCTCCCTCATCAGGGCCTTGATGTTCTTTCCACCCTTCCCAATGGTTATCGGGACGTCTCCCTCGCCGACCATTATGACTATCAGGTCGCCGGCCTCAACGGCCTTTTTGAACTCCATATCAACATCGCCAAGGAGCTTGTAGAGTAAGCGTGCCACCTTCACGTCAAGCTCGGAGATTAGACCCTCCTGAAGCTTTTTCTCATCAGCGGGGCACAGAATGTCGTCGGTCTTCAAACACACCTCACAGATTGGCGCCTTCATCCGCTCACCTCCCTCGCTTGAAGAATGACATTAAAGGGCCAACCCTTAATTCTGGGAGACATTTAAAAACCTTATTATGGGGGAAAATCGACGAAAAGTTCAGATTTCGCCCTCTATTTCTCGTCTTATGCGCTCGATGAACTCAACGGTGAAGCGGTGCCTCTCCTCGGCGAGCCTCTTGGCGGTTTTGGTGTACATCAAATCCTTCAGCTTCAGTATCTTCTCTTCGAAGTGGGCCAGTGAGTCCTCGATGCTTCTCCCGTGCTCTCCGGAGTACATGAAGACCCTCGCGACGCCTATGGCGCCTATTGCGTCCAGTTTGTCGGCATCGCTCAGGATTTTTGCCTCCAGGGTTTCAGGCTCCGGGCCGCGGGAGAAGCGGTGGGCCTCTATGGCGTGTGCAACCTCTTTGACCTTCTCCTCCGGGTAGCCGATGCTCCTCAGGAAGTGTCTCGCTATCCTCGCTCCCTCAACTGCGTGGTCTTCAACCCTGCCGGCGCTCTCGAGAGGCCTAGCGACGTCGTGGAGGAGCGAAGCAAGGGCTAGGACTTCGAGATCGGCCTCTTCCTCCTTACCTATGTGGAGGCAGAGGTTGAAGACGCGCTCGACGTGGGAAAATCCATGAGTCCCCTCCCTCTCGAAGAAGTGTCTCGCGTATTCCTTAGTGCGCTCTATCAGCTCGATGCTCTCGGGGTCACTTATGAAGTCCTCAAGGTCCACGCTCTCACCTGCGGGTAGAAGGGTGAAAGGCTGTTAAAAGCCTTTCTCAACCTTCTTCTTTTCCCTCACAAGCTCAAGACCTTCGCGGAGGAGATCTGCTCTATGAACGGTGTCCTCAGGGGAGAACTCAGGGGGATTCCCCACGGTGTACTTACCGTCCTTTAATAGATGACCAGTCTCATGTAGGATCTCTCTGATGGCGTCGTCTCCATGATAATCCGAGCCTTTAATAGCCCTCGCAGCCTTCACAAGCCCGTTTTCCACGTATATTCTCCAAGCTTTCGAACCATTCTGTATCTCTACTCCTCCATTGTGAACTCCAAGAAGAGCCAGGAAGGACTCGAGATCGCGCCCTGATTTGGAAGGAACCCCAACGAACGTCACTTGCATCTTCGGATGGGTCATAAGAATATCCTCAACATCCGCCTCGTAAATCTCGACTGCCCTGATCAGAGTGCGCTTCACCGCGTTGAATATCTCAAGAAAGGCCTCGTCCCCGCTGATCGAAGAATTTCCTGGTATCTCCTCCACCAGAGACCCAACAATCTTTCCTCTTTTAACCAGAACATACCCGATTTTCAGTCCGGATTCATTCTTCCACGCCAGTTTGAGATAGCCTTCACGTACCTTCCCAGTGAGCTCCAGCGGATCGCTGAAATCCGTCATGACGTCGATGTATTTTCCCGGAAGCATTTAACCCACCTCCAAAACTTAAAATCTAAAAGGAAGCTCAGAGCATTGAAGCAACCTTCTGAGCGTTTCTCTTTAGGTAGATCCTTACAAGGCCGAGGTTGACCCTTGGATCCGTAAGGACCGTAAGAACGGCGTTTTCACCGGCCTCGACGGTTATGATTTTTCCCTTTGGCGACTCTAGCGTCACCATGTCAACTGCCTCTTCGTGGAACACTTCCTTGGATACGTTGAGTGAGGTACCGTAGATGGTGGCTACCATCGCCGCCACGTTCTCAACGTCAATAGTTCTGTCGCTGGCCTGTCCCTCAATTAGAAGTCCGTCTTTGCTAACAACGGCGACTCCCTTAACCCCATCAACCCTAAAAAGGTCAGCTATAACGTTCTCAAACATTTTCCATCACCCCAGTATTAACATGTCAACCTCAACGTGCTTCTCATTAACCCGTATCTCCTTTATAAGGACGTTCTTTCCGGAGAACTTCTTAATGGCAACTGCGATTGCATTCGCCATTGGATAAAGGATGGGTTTCATCCCCTTCTTTTCAAGCAGCTGGAGGGCGTAGAGATCCATAGGATTCTCGAGCTTCAGCGTAACCTTGTTTCCGTCCACGTCTATCTCGCCCTTCTCCGCAAAGCCGAAGGTGTTTATCATGACCTCCGTGAAGCGGTTGAGCAGTTCCTGGGGGTCGCTGCTGCCCTCAAAGTTAAGTCCGTACTCCTCAATCATTGTGTTGAGAAGTTCCTCTCCTATGGAATTCCCAAGCCCTTTGGCTCCAGCTCCAAGAACCTTGTAGATCCCGTACAGTATCAAATTGTTCACTTTAGTTGCCATTTCTTCCGACCTCTCATTCATTCTCTCCACGACCTTCGCCTCCATCTTCAATCACCCGAAGGATCATCCACGAGCAGATAGGTTCATTTGGTCTTTTATAATATTTACGTTTGGATATTCGATTATTATTTCATTTACGTTAAGATAAATAGAGTGGAAAACCTTTAATCTTTCTTGTACTTAGAATTATGCTTGGGAGATACGAATGGTAATTACAAACTCAGATATCAAAAAATTCGAGAACTTAAAAAACAGGGCCTCACAGTGGAGGAGATAGCGGCTATGTACTCCGTAACACCCCGGAGGATTTACCAGATACTGAAAGCACAGAAAGCCAAAAAAAGAGGCAGGCCCCCAAAGGAAGTGGACCCACAAGTGATATCAAAGATTATAATTCTTAGAAAAGAGGGGTTCAGCGTCTCTAAAATTCAAAAGATCCTCAACGAGGATGGCAATCATATATCACAGTACCTTGTGTGGAAGATCATCAAAAAGCATTTGAACTGTAAGAGCAGGGAGGAGTGCAGAATCAAATACGAAATGAAACAGCGAATCAACTACATAATCAGGGGGTTTCACATAGTTTATCTGGACATACTGAAGGCCAAGATCAACGACGAGAGACTAACCCTGTTTTTAGTAGTGGATGTGAACAACTGCAGGGTCCTTGAACTCACGCAAGTTCCCGCGATAACACTTGATTGGGTTATTTCAAAGCTGGAGAGCGAGTACTTTAAAACGCTCGACCCCCAGAACCTCTTCATTGTCATTTACCCCGTTCCCCCTATGTCCCCCACCAGAACTGACGAAAACAAACTTGTGAGGTTCCTCAAAAGAAAAGGCATCAGGCATATATGGGCAGAGGGAATGATCGGCAAGGATGTAAGCGAGTGCAGGAGCAGGCTATCTAGAAAGGTTTTTAAGCATTTGAATGAAGAGGCCGGACACAAAACACTTGGAGAGCTACTGGAGATCGGAAAGGAGATAATAGAAAATGAATGCAAGGAACTGCTATCCGGGGATGCTAGTGGTGAGAGTATGAGACTACAAGTATTCGATAAACTCAAGATGTTGTTGAATGGGAAGAGAGGCTCCGAGGATATACAGAACGACATCGAGGGGCTGATGAAAAAATACAGGTTTGAGAAGGTGCTGTACACGACCTCGGAAGGACTACCCATACTGGGAACTTTCGAGGACAACGACATGCTGGCAGCCAGGGTTCCGGAGCTGTTAAAGGTGTTAAACCAGCTGGAACCTTCCCCAATTTACACCATCAAAACGGCGGATGGATCCGATGTGTATTCCATCGTTGAGATCACGCCAGAGGTGTTCCTGTTTGCCAAGGGGACGCGAGAATTGTCCCCCAGTGAGGTACAGCAGCTGATTAAAGATGTAAGGTCCCAGCTGGGGCTTTAAAATCTTTTTAGCTTTTTAGATTGTATCCAATAATCCCTCTTAACAGTTCAACCATCGCCACGTGAACATTGAGGGATACGCCATCCACGCTCGGCTCTCTTCTTTTGCTGACTCCGTCGATGAGGCCCTTCTCCACGAGGAGCCTGACGACGAACGCCTCCTCCCAGTCTTCAAGAAGGTTCCTCCCGACCTCGGTCGATACCTCCGCGATCAGACCGTACGCCCCCCAGTTAGAGACCGCCGAAAGAATCAGCTCATCGGTCTCAACGACGCTCGCTATCTTCTCACCATAGGGGACGTGCTTAACTACCAGGTCCCGGATCTTGCCCATGCCAATCTCGTTGCCTCCGTCGCCGATTCCTATCGTGGGAATACCGAGAGCCTGTGCCTCCTCTGCAATGCGGTCAAAGGTCTCGCCCACAATCGGGAGGCCCGACATTGAATAATGGTTGCCATCTTTTGCCCTACCCGGGGTCTCGATGAAGATGACCAAATCGTAGGAAGAGACATCAGGCTCTCGGGCAAACTTCAGTGAGAGGGCCTTTTGAAAGGGTTTCATTGCATTGATGACTTCCTTCTGCGCCAGTATCTCAGCCTCCCCGCCGAGAAGGGTTACGGTCCTGTATAGGGCCAGCGCCCCAGGTGGTCCGTCAGTCTCCGGAATCATGTCTGGAGGTATTGGAAAACCCGTGACGATGAGAACGCGCCCAAAGTTATCTAAAAACAGCCTTGCAGAATTATGTAAAAAATTGGGGTTTTGCCCCCTGTAGTCAAGATAAACTCTGAGGACACCACGGTTCCCCACGTCGGTGTTTATCAGGTGGGCTATCATCGCTCATTCCTCTTCGTAGACGACGATCCTCACTTTCCTGCCCTTCACCGCCTCCTTAAGCTTCCACCACAGCTCTGTCGGCTCCTCACTCCTGTGGATCAGCTCGTGGCCGTTTTCCATCTTAACTTTTTTCTCCTCGTACTTCACAAAAACACCGCTTTCATTGAATATCTCCTTCATCCCACTCACCCCAGTATTTTTCTAAGCTCGTGAAGGGTCCTTATTTCATAGTCTGCCATATGGTAGCCTGGTTCTCCATCACGGTTTATCCAGACCGCTGTCATTCCAACATTCTTCGCTCCGTAGACGTCCTGGCTGAGGGAATCTCCCACCATTAAAGCCTCCCCCGGCCTAACGTTGAGGGCTTCGAGGGCGTGGAGGAAGATTTTTGGTTCCGGTTTTATGGCCTTAACGTCCTCTCTCGTGACGATTACGTCAAAGTAGCCGCTCAAACCTGCAAGCTCGAGTTTGAGCCTCTGGTATTCCGGCCCGCTGGTGATAACGCCGAGTTTGTAGCCCTCATCCTTGAGCCACTCGAGGGTTGGAACCGTGTCGGGGTAAACGCGGAGCTTGTAGGGGTAGCGCTTCATCAGCTCAGCGTAGTCCATGCCGAGGCCGAAGAGTCTGAAGAAGAAGTTCCAGTCGTGCCAGTCGTAGGTGTCCCTCCTGCTGAATATCTCCCTTAGAAAGCGCTCCCTGGCACTCTCCCTGTCTATTCCAAGCTTCTTTGAGAGCATCTCGTAGACCTGCGGCAGGAACAGCTCTATTAGTGGCATCTCCGTTAGTAGGGTCCCGTCTATGTCGAAGAACACCGCCTCCATGCTATCACCACTTCCGAACCAGTAGCGCGAGTATCTCAACCTCCCTGTCGAGGTTCTCGTCGATTATGACGCCCCAGATTATGTCCTTTTCGGAGAGTATCTCCTGGAAGTTCTTAAGGATTCTGTGGGCGTTCATGAGGGGGAACTCCTTTCCGACGAGGATGCCGATAAGTCCGCGTTCCCAGATCCCCCAGTGCCAGTTGAAGTCCACCCTGCGGAGGAGGCGGAGGATGCCGACGTTTCCTCCTTTTATCATGTTGAACAGGTCGGCATAGTCTATGTTCACGAGCATCTGACTCTCCAGGTAATAGTGCAGGCGGGAGAACATCTCCGCTATGTGCCGCGAGGCGGCGTGAAAGGCCGTTGCGACGGGTTCGTCAGGCCCGGTGAAGAAGTCCCAGAGGGAATCGTAGAAAACCGTCTCAAAATCGTCCGCCCAGGGGGGCTTTTCTTCGTGGATGAGTTCCCTCCGGGGGGTGAGGACGTAGGCAAGCTTTATGGTATCGGAGGGAACACTTTCGGTTATTATCTGGCGGACGAGGTGGTTTGCCTCTTTGTCCTCAAAGATGAGCCAGAGAAAGGTATTCCTGGGGAGGCGGGAAAAGAAGTCGCGGAGCTTCTTCTCATAGGTCTCGGCGCGGGGCATGAGAAGGTAGGCCGGATTAACGGTAACCCTAACCGTGCCGTCCGCGCTTATGCTGTTGACGATTCGAGCACCTGCATTCCCGATTCCAACGAACAGGTGGGTAAATGATTCCATCGCCACCCCTAAAAGGAAAATAAGGGGGGACGTTCATATCCTTTTCGGTTCGCTCACTCCAGCGTTGCGTGCTTCTTGCGCATGTCCTTCTCCGTCTTCTGGAACGTGGCCATGAGAAGGGCTATAACACCGTCGAGGAACACCATGGTAGAATCCTCGAAGAGGGTCCCCATTGGGGCAATCCACTTGTACTTGGTGAGCATCTGTCTCGCTATGTAGTCAGTCGGGACGTCTGCCTTGGTCCTCCCAGGGATCTCAAGGACGACGTCGGCAAGCTTTCCGAGCGTGGAGTTGGCATAGGAGGTTATCGCGACGACTTTTCCTCCCTCGGCCCTTGCTATCTGCGCCGCGTCGACGATGCTCTTGGTTTCCCCGGAGCCGCTGATGGCGATGAGCAGGTCCCCAGGCTCGAAGGCCGGCGTTATCGTCTCGCCGACGACGTAGACGTTGAAGTCGAGGTGCATGAGTCTCATCGCGAATGCCTTGCCGACGAGGCCGCTCCTTCCGGCGCCGTAGATGAATATCTTGTTTGCCCCGATCATGGCGTCAACGAAGCCCCTGACCTGTCCGAGTTTGAGGCTCTCGGCAACGTTCTCGATGTGCTCGGTTATGTCCTTCATGGCCTTCCTTATCGTCATCATGTACTCGCCCCAGAAGAGGTCGATTATCTTCCTCGTGACGTCTTCGGGATCCTTCGCCTTTGTAATGGCACCGCCAACGATTATTATCGTCGCACCGAGTTCAACGACCTTAGGGATGGTCTGGAGGTTTAGACCGCCTGCCACTGCCACGGGAACGTTCACGGCCTTAACGACCTTCTCAAGGTCCTCCAGGGGAGTTTTTCCCTGAACCTGCTCGTCTATGCCCGTGTGGACGAGTATGTAGTGAACGCCCATCTTCTCGAGTTCCTTGGCGCGCTTCACCTTGTCCTTGACGCCGATTAGATCCACCATAACCCTGATTCCATACCTTCTGGCAACTTCAACGGCGTCCATAATCGTCTTGTCGTCGGCGACGCCCAGGATGGAAACCACATCCGCACCGTGCCTGGCCGCCATCTCGACCTCCAGGGCGCCGGTGTCCATGGTCTTTAGGTCAGCGACGATCTTCCTGTCAGGGAAGCGCCTCTTGAGAAGCTCGACCGCGCGCATTCCCTCCTTCTTTATCAGCGGCGTTCCGACCTCGAGCCAGTGAGCACCGCCCCGGGCCGCTTTTTCGGCGATAGAAATAGCCTGTTCAATGTCAGTAAGGTCAAGGGCAACCTGGAGTATCATCTCCTCGCCTCCGAAGGGTTTTCGGTTTAACCTAGCGTTGCTACTTTTTAAACTTTGGCTTCTCAGATTAACATAGAAATGTCTAAGGAATTCGCCAAGGTTTAAAAGGCTGGAGGGCAAACCGGAGCGGTGGAGTGAATGGTAACGTTCGTCCCATTCGGTGAGAAGCCAAACAGGGACGGTGTTGTCTACGTCCTCAACTTCCTCAAGAGGAACAAGCTCATAGACGACTACGTTATAGTCGAATCCAGCAGGGTTGAACTGCTTCCCGAGAGAATACCACGGGACAGGGCATACATCATTGGGGAGCATCTCGCAACCTACGGAATCGTCCAGAAGCTCAAACCCCCCTCTCTAATCAGCGTTGATGCACACACTGATTTAATGCACGACTACCTGGACCACGGCTCTTGGCTGGCCTACGCCCTTGAGGAGCGCTTTGTAAACCGGGCGGTTGTCATGGCTCCCGTCCTCATGATACCCACCACGGAGAGAACCCAGCTCTGGACGAGGCGCGTTAAGGTTTTCCCCGCTCTGCTGAGGAGTAGGAAGGTGCGCGGGAGATGGAGGGCCTACAAGAACCTCCAGACGAACGATCTGCTCGAGATACTCGATGAGGGTAAGAAGTACCTCGGGGAGGAGATATACCTCACCGTTGATCTCGACGTTTTGCGGCCTGAATACAAGATCGCCCGCTTCCAGCACGGGGAGCTTACCCTCGAAGAGCTGCTTGAACTCTTGGAGGGAATAAAGGAGAACTTTAAGATAACCGCCTTTGACATCGCGGAGATTTCTGACAGGATAAGGCGCTCCCGCCTCGGGAAGAAGGCCTTCGTCGAGGTCTTCCAGTTGCTGATGGGGTGATTCCATGGGGAAAGGCCCTACGGAGTGGGAGATGCGGAACATCATAATGCCCCTCATGCTCTCCGGCGCGAAGATGCTCGACCGGCACTGCCCAAAGTGCGGCTCACCGCTCTTCGAAAAGGACGGAAGGGTCTTCTGCCCGGTCTGCGAGCACAGGGCGAAGCAGAGGAAGGCAGAGATGAAGGGCGTTGCGGAGAAGTTGAGGGAGAAGCTCTCCGAACTGGCCAACTCCCTGCCGGATGACATTGACGAACTGGAGAAACACTTAAGGGCAATGGAGAAGATAATAGAACTGTTGGAGCGCTACAGAAAACTGGAGGGAGGAGAATGAAGAACGTGAGGGTGCTGGAAGCTCTTAAAGACGGCCCGAAGACCATCGAGGAGATAGCCGAGAAAACGGGCATAAAGCCGATGGAGGTAAGGCGCTACCTGCTCCGCTTTGTCGAGCAGGGGAAGGTTGAGAGCTATCAGAAGGAAGGGAAGCTCTTCTGGAAGATCAAGGAGAAGAGCGAGGAGGAAGAGGAGTTCAAGTACGTCTGAATTAAAGACTGCGTAACCGGTTTTTACCCCTAATTTTTGGTTCGTGTTGTTGCGATTTTGACGGGTAGGATGTCAAATAGTTTTTTATACGTTCAGTAAGTACCCATGATGGTGATGTCTTGTGGCAAAGTTCGCCCTGTGGTGGGTTCGGTGGAATGGTTCTGACTACGAGTCAAGGATGACTGTGGGGAGTAGAAAAGCCACCGTTGAAGACTTTAAGGAGAGGGGCTTTGATAGGGTTGTCGTTCTCAGCGGAGAAGGGAGGGGGATTAAGTACAGCGGACCATTCTATAATTCGGGATACAACGACGGAAGGGAATTTGCAAGATGGGTATCCAACCACATATACGGGACGCCATTGTATATAACAATACCCTTTAGCCGCCCCGAGGGATTTCCACGGGATCAAGTGCAGATACCGTTTGAGTACTCTGGCGTGAACTCATATTACAAGGGCTGGATTGACGGTGTTCTAAGCGTTGACAACAGTGACCTCACTGGATTTTACTGGAGTTACGAGAGTTGCCTTCAGACTACCTCTTACGATGAAGCCCACGTTACGAAGGAGTTCATCCAGTACATGAGCAACTACATTCCTAATCATGACCAAGAATCAATTTGGATTCCCACCATTGGAGACAGGACTATGGATCAGGTAAAGACTTTTTGTGCTATCCCCACTCTTGCGGGGTATTTTAATCACGTGTTTGTTCAGCCCCATTATTACCAGACTACCAAACTGAGTGATGGGAGTGATTACACGTTCCAAGAACTTGCGCGTCGTGTGGAATGGATGGCCAGCAAAGGCCTTTCCATCGAAATGGAGGCTGACAACAGTATAATTGGTGAAAAAAGCAACTGCGCATACTGCAAAAGTACTCAAGGGACCTGGGAAGACGATCATTTCAAAGAAAAAGTTGGATGCGATGAGGACCCGACCCCAGAAACAGAAGAAGAGTGCATTAACCGCGCATGCGATTATTACAGAGCAATTACAGAAGTAAACCCGAGTGCATTCTCAACGAAAGCCTACTACTTCGATACAGACCTAAGAGTCATTGATAGGGTGAGATCAAAATGTCCAGACTGGTAATTCCCCTCTTCCTCCTTCTTTTTCTTTCCGCTTCAGTCTCTGCGTATCCTTATGTTAAAGCGCCCGGTGGCCTTTATGAAGTTCAGTACTCCGTTCTCTCAAACGGAACCGGGGCATTGATCCACCTCTCGATCCTCCAGTGGGGAATTGACTGTGGAATGACCGACTGCTGGCCGGCCGTCTTTTACGGTCATGAATACCTCCTTTACTTCAACGGCTCCCACCTCTACCTCCTGAATTTCACGCCCGTGCTGGGAACACCCTACGTGGAATATAAAGGGGCGAGCTTTCTAAATGGGAGCTGGTACATTGAGGTTAAGTATTCCAGTGATGAAATTGATAGGTTTTACCGGCTTGACACCGGACATTTCTGTATTGAGCCTGCTAACGTTAGTTGGCTCTGGCTTCCAAAGGGGAACGTCAGCGACTCCATATACGGCTGGAAGATTGAGTTGCAGTCGCTGGGTCCCGGTGAGTGGGGCCCCGCGAACATTAGCGACATCTGGATTGCTCTGAATAGAAATGTGAGCAGTTGGTCCCCTGGTCCGGTAACACTGGTGAACTCGAGCGTTTTCCCTGTCTACTTCACTCTTAAAAAAGACAATAACACGAGGAAGGTTACCACAATCTACGTCAATACGACCAACAACTCCAAAGGATTGATAGAAGGCTTCTGGTTTCCTAAGAGTGTTAAAATCGTAAATGTAACGACCTGCAAGTCAACTGCCCCTCAGGAGAATACCACTTTTAATGAAACCAAGACTCAAACGTCTACCCAGAGAAACATCACATGTTCTCATGTGAACACCGTTGAAAGAATGAACAAAACATCACCCTCACCTCAAACTTCCAGCAAAAAGAGCATCTGCGGACATGGGTTTATACTCCTCAGTATTCTGGTTTTAGCCATTGCAATGGTAAGAAGGGGGGAGTAATCATGAGGAAGATAGTGGCATTCTTAGCGTTGATGCTCTTAGTCTCTCTCCCAAAACACGTGGTATCTGCTGATTGTTCCCCATATGAATTGTATTCCGTTGACTCAGTTTTCAAGCTAGATGGCTGGCTTTTGATAAGGGTTTCTCACTGGAGTTATACATGTGAGATGATAGCCGGGGAATGGGAGAACAGGGTTGCTGATTTTGATTCCTACTTAACCCTGACCGATGGGAGAGAGGCGTTTTTAATAGGCGGTTCCGGTTCTCTCCCTGACTGGACAACGTCGGCGGGTTTTCTAAACGGAACCCTCTACGCTATCAGGATTTCCAGATCCAGAGAATCCTACAAAAACGTCACATTAACCATTAATAACAAACCCAAGAACTTTACGCTAACACGAAACGTCAAGGTGAAGGAGGTCTACCGCTTCACTGGTGACTGCTTTGAACCTGTCTTAAGGTGTGTGTTAATCCAGTATCCAAACGGGACGACAACTAAGACCTGCAACGGAATCCCTATCAACGTCTCGCTTTTCAAACCGCCGGTTGGGAGCATCCCCGGAAGTCCAGCAACGCTTAACGGGAGGAACCTCATCTTCTCGTTTAATGGGCAGAAGTACACCTTCCGGTTGCCTATGAACATGAACGCTTCTCAGCTTTCTCTCACCGTTCTGGAGGCAAGAAACGGGATAGTTCTCGTCAACAACCACGTGGTGAGACTGCCTGCCGGAGTCACAATCGAAAACGTCCCGGTACTCTTTAAGATTGAAAACAGGACGATTGTACCAATCAGGATCCAGACAGATTTCAGAGGGGTGGTATGCAACAACAGCGGGTCGGAATCAGGGGGTAGCAACACACAATCCAAAGCCAGTCCCAGAATATGTGGACCGGGAATCTTCCTCATGGCTGCCGGGATACCCTCCCTGCTGAGAAGAGCAAAGCAGTGAAAATAGTGGGAGAAAATCAGGCCTTCTTGGCCTTCTCCCAGTACTCGTTGAACTTGCCCTCGAAGAGGGCCTTGACGCGGAAGTCCTTGATCCATATCTGGGTCTCGTAGTTGAAGTAGCGAGCAGCCATGTCCTCGAGGGCGAAGAAGACCTCGTCGTCGCAGATGAGCATCGGAAGCTCGAACTTGTCGAGAACCTTAAGCTCGAGCTTGCCCTTCTTGTAGTAGTCCATTATCTTGGACGTGCCGAGCCTCTGGAGAACGTTTGGGGCGACGATGATCTTGGCCTTGGCACCGTTGTCTATCGCCTTGATGATGTCGCTCTCGAGGTTTATGGCGATGTAGCCGTCGTCGGCGAGGAGTATCTGCTCCTTGACGTCCTCGAACATCTCCTTGGTTTTGAGGGTGGCGTTCCTGATTCCGCGGACGACCCAGACCTTCTCGACGCCGTACTTGGGAATCTCTGTCTCTATGAGAGGCTTCATAAGCTGGAGGAGCTCCTCCTTGGCCTGCTTCTTGGCCTCAAGCTCTTCCTTAACGCGCTCCTGCCACTCCTCGATGAACTTCTCGAGGATGTTCTCCGGGTGAACGGGCCTGTACTTGTTGACCTTACCCGGCTGGCTTATGGCAAAGCCCTTCTTTTCGAGGCTCCTGAGGACGTCGTAGGTCCTCGGTGCAGGAACTTCGGAGACGCTGGCAAGCTCGGCTGGAGTAAGAACGCCGAAGCCGACGAGAGCCACATACGCCCTAGCTTCGTAGAGGTTCAACTCAAAGTGTTCTTGAAGGAGTTCCACCAT
>JALVWX010000033.1 GCA_027023165.1 Thermococcus sp.
GAGTTAAAAGCTGGCACATTGATGGGAGTTCTAAGACTCGTCCAAATAAGCAAGGAGGACTTCATCAAAGCGTTAGAAGACCCTTAGGTGATGCTCATGGCAAGGGATGAAGTTAGGAGAATCCTTCCGGCAGATATAAAGCGGGAAGTGTTGATTAAGGACGAGAAGGCCGAGACCAACCCGAAGTGGGGCTTTCCGCCGGAGAAGAGACCAATGGAGATGCACATGCAGTTTGGTATAATAAACCTCGACAAACCACCCGGCCCCACGAGCCACGAGGTCGTCGCCTGGATAAAGAGGCTCTTTAACCTCAACAAGGCCGGCCACGGCGGAACCCTCGATCCTAAGGTCAGCGGTGTCCTTCCGGTCGCACTTGAGAGGGCCACCCGCGTAGTCCAGGCCCTCCTCCCGGCCGGTAAGGAGTACGTTGCTCTAATGCACCTCCACGGTGACGTTCCGGAGGACAGAATCCGCGCGGTTATGAGGGAGTTTGAGGGCGAGATAATCCAGAGACCGCCGCTAAGGAGTGCGGTCAAGAGAAGGCTGAGGACGAGGAAGGTCTACTACATCGAGGTGCTTGAGATAGACGGCAGGGACGTTCTGTTCAGGGTGGGCGTTGAGGCTGGAACCTACATCCGCTCGCTCATTCACCACCTGGGCCTGGCCCTTGGAGTGGGAGCGCACATGGCCGAGCTGCGCCGTACCAGAAGCGGTCCCTTCAAGGAGGACGATACGCTCGTGACCCTCCACGACCTGGTGGACTACTACCACTTCTGGAAGGACGACGGCATCGAGGAGTACTTCAGAAGAGCGATACAGCCGATGGAGATGGCCGTGGAGCACCTTCCAAAGGTGTGGGCCAGAGATTCCGCCGTTTCGGCGGTAACCTACGGTGCAGATTTGGCCGTCCCCGGCATAGTTAAGCTCCACAAGGGGATAAAACCCGGTGATCTCGTCGCGGTTATGAGCCTCAAGGACGAGCTTGTGGCCCTTGGAAAGGCCAAGATGAGCAGTGCCGACATGCTGAAGAAGAGCAAGGGCATAGCTGTCGATGTGGACAAGGTGTTCATGCCGAGGGACTGGTATCCGAAACTCTGGTGACGAAAGACAAGGGGGCTCCGCCCCCTTATCTCTCTGTACTCTCAAACCCCCGATGCGGGGTTTCACCCCGCGACCCCGTTTTTCTCCAAACTGCTGGGGGGCTAACGCCCCCACACCCCAAACTTTTATTGCATAAAACGCTCGTTTGTGCTCTTTTGTTCGCTCTCTTACTCTTGCTTCTTTCGACTCATTCTCGTCGTTTTGATACGGTTGTAAATTGAAAATCCTACGAAAAAAAAACGGAACTTGTTACTTTAAGTAAAAAGAAAAGTTTATATAGTTTCATGTATTATCAAGAGTGACCAACTGGTCAGGTGGTGGCCATGAAGTGGGGGAAGACTGCTTTCGGGGTTTTTCTCGTTGTCATGGTGTTGAGCCTGCAGTTGATAGCCGCTCCTCAGGCCATGGCAATGAGCACGAACAACACCAGCATAACCTTTAGGAGGGCAGTTGTTGCCTGGTATGACAACAAGGGTAGACTCCAGATGAACGTCACTTGGGTGAACAAGACCATTGACTTCGCTAACTTGACTAAGGGCTGTCCGCTCCACAAGTCCAACATTACTCCCAAGGTTAACGTTTCTGTGGTCACGCTTTACAACATGAGTAAGAAGCATGAGCAGTTGCTGTTCTTTAGACTGAACTTCTACAACAGCACGTTCAACTACACGATGTACGCGCTCGTTTATCGTGCCGAGAGAAGCCAGTACAACTTTACTGTGATCACTAGAATCTTCACTGATCCCGAAACGGGGGAGTATCGGGTTTTTGTTACTGCCCTTAACATTGCACCAATAGAAGATAAGGCATTGCCTGTTGGAGATACGATTATCACTAGGGATAATCTCACACTTTCAGAATATTATTGGACCTTGAACAAGGTTCTCATGAAGCTTCGCAGGGGTGATGAGACGAACTGGATTTGGGGCAGGAGTGCTTACGAGTTAAGGCACTTATCGCACTTGGTGAGGCTTAAGCTACCTGAGTACAACCAAGGGAAAGCAATAGGGTCAATGATCATTATGGATGGAGCAGCAGATTGTGTGTTTTGCGTGGCTCAGATTGTTACAACATATTACTCCCTCCCCTTCTGTGCCACATGTCTTTCATGTGCAGCGGCTTGTGCCACCATATTTACCGTTTGGTGGTGTATAGGATGTATCGCGGTCCCGTGTAGTGTCTGCATTATAACGTTGAGTGCCCATGTATACTCATGTTGTATGTGCGCGGAGTACATGGGGTGGATTGACTGTCCAATGGGTTAAAATTCTTTTTATCTTTTTTCTCTGTGACAATTAGGGGAACGAAGATGAGGTTTAAGAAAATTGATGATAAGAAGCTTGGGGCGCTGATGGCATTGGTAGGTATCATGGGCGTTCTGTGGAATCTTCATGAGAACAGGTTACTCGGGCTTGCGCTGTTCACACTAATGATCGCTGAGGGGGCATTGCTCATTGGGAGATCAGACTGATATCGGATTTGTGTGACTTCCACCTCATCTTTATAAACCCCTCTCCTTATCCCCAACCATGAGCCACTACTACTCCGAAGAGCCGAGCACACCGTTGAAGACCAAAACGATAGAGGTCTGCCTTAGGGGTCACTGCTTCAAGTTCATCACAGCTAGCGGAGTGTTTTCCTTCGGCAAACTCGACAGGGGAACCGAACTGTTGATAGAGAACATGGTTCTCGATGAGAACTGGCGCGTTCTGGATCTGGGGTGCGGCTACGGTGCCATTGGCATCGTCGCCTCCCGCTTCGTTGACCATGTTATTATGACCGACGTGAACAGGAGAGCGGTTAGCATAGCGAGGAAAAACTTAAAAATCAACGGCGTTAGAAACGCCGAGGTTAGGTGGGGAAGCCTCTACGAGGCAGTTAAAGGAGAAAAGTTCGACGCAATCATCACTAACCCCCCGGTGCACGCGGGAAAGGAAGTGCTGAGGGAAATAGTTATAAACGCTCCCCGGCATCTCAACGATGGAGGCCTCCTGCAGCTCGTTATCAAGACAAAGCAGGGGGCAAAATATATTAAGGCTCTAATGGATGACCACTTCACCGAAGTGAGAGAGCTGGCTAAGGGGTCTGGCTATCGCGTGTATGCCGGGATCGCCTAGCCTGGGATGGCGCGGGCCTTGAGAGCCCGTGTCCGCTTGGACACCGGGGTTCAAATCCCCGTCCCGGCGCCAAAATCCTCTAAGAAGGATGTGGAGGTGTATTCGTAATGACCGAGAACTTCAGACACATCGTCCGTGTGGCGGGTGTTGACCTTAAGGGAGACAAACAGCTCAGATGGGCCCTCACGGGCATTAGGGGTATAGGAATAAACTTCGCCACGATGGTGCTTAGGGTGGCCGGCATAGACCCGTACATGAAGACCGGCTACCTGACCGACGAGCAGGTTAAGACCATAGAGAAGATACTCGAGGACCCGGTTGCCCACGGTATTCCGGCATGGGCCGTCAACAGGCCGAAGGACTATGAGACCGGTAAGGACATGCACCTCATTACGGCCAAGCTCGCCATGGCCTGGCGCGAGGACTTCAACAGGCTCCGCAGGATCAAGTCCTACCGCGGTATAAGGCTTGAGCGCGGTCTGCCCGTTCGCGGCCAGAGGACGAGGTCAAACTTCAGGCACGGTAGCACGCTCGGCGTCAGCAGAAGGAAGAAGTGAGGTGGTGTAAATGGGAGACCCAAAGAGACAGAGGAAGAAGTATGAGACTCCCTCTCACCCTTGGATTAAGGAGAGGCTCGACCGCGAGAGAGTCCTCATGAAGAAGTACGCCCTCAAAAACAAGAAGGAACTCTGGAGGCACGAGACCCAGCTCAAGGAGTTCAGGAGAAGGGCTAGGCGCCTTCTCGCGGCCCGTGGAAAGCAGGCAGAGATCGAGAGGGTTCAGCTCCTCCAGAGGCTCAACAGACTCGGCCTCCTTCCTGCCGATGCGGTCCTCGATGACGTTCTCTCACTTGCCATTGAGGACGTTCTCGACAGACGCCTTCAGACGGTTGTCTTCAAGAAGGGCCTTGCAAGGACCATCGGGCAGGCTAGACAGCTCATAGTCCACGGTCACATTGAGGTAAACGGCCAGGTCATCCGATCTCCGGGCTACCTCGTCCTCAAGGAGGAGGAAGATACCATAACCTACGCGAGGAACTCTCCCTTCGCCAAGGAGAGCCACCCCGAGAGGATGGTTATTGAACAGGCCAAGCAGGGTGGTGAGGCATGAGCGAGGAAGCCCAGCAGGTTAACCTTAAGAAGAAGGAGAAGTGGGGAGTTGCCCACATCTACTCCTCCTACAACAACACGATAATACACATTACCGACCTCACCGGGGCCGAGACGGTCAGCAGGTGGAGCGGTGGTATGGTCGTCAAGGCCGACAGGGACGAGCCTTCCCCGTACGCGGCTATGATAGCCGCCAGGAGGGCCGCTGAAGAAGCTATGGAGAAGGGCTTCACCGGCGTTCACATCAAGGTCCGCGCCCCGGGCGGAAGCAAGAGCAAGAGTCCCGGTCCAGGTGCCCAGGCGGCAATACGTGCCCTCGCCAGGGCCGGCCTCAGGATAGGAAGGGTTGAGGACGCCACCCCCATTCCGCACGACGGAACCAGGCCGAAGGGTGGGAGAAGGGGCAGGCGCGTCTGACCCCTCAAAACTTCTTTTTTGGTGATGCCGATGGAACCAAAGTTCCGAATTCTTGAGAAAAGAGCCGATTCGATTAAGTTCATCGTCGAGGGCATCGACGTTCCCTTTGCCAACGCCCTCAGGAGGACCATCCTCGCCGACGTCCCGACCTTTGCCGTCGATGAGGTCGAGTTCTTCGAGAACGATTCGGCCCTCTTTGATGAGATAATCGCCCACAGGATAGGCCTTATCCCGCTCACTACTCCGGTTGAGAGGTTCTCCCTCGATGCCCTAGAACTCGATGACTACACCGTTACGCTTTCCCTTGAAGCAGAGGGGCCGGGAATGGTTTACTCCGGCGACCTCAAGAGTAGCGACGAGGGGATAAAACCCGCCAACCCAGACATTCCGATAGTCAAGCTCGCCGAGGGCCAGAGGCTTACGCTCAACGCCTACGCGAGGCTCGGCCGTGGAAAGGACCACGCCAAGTGGCAGCCGGGCTTCGTTTACTACAAGTACCTCACAAAGATACACGTGAGCAAGGATGTTCCCGACTGGAAGGAACTAAAGGCCCTCGCCGAAAGGCGCGGTCTGCCGGTTGAGGAGACCGACAGCGAGCTGGTCATAACCACCACCAAGGCATTCTACCTGCCGAGGGAGTTCGATGGATACGTTGGTGACAAGATACGTGAGGAGGTAATCCCCGGTTCGTTCGTCTTCACCGTCGAGACCAACGGAGAACTCCCCGTTGAGGAAATCGTGGCCATAGCCCTCAAAATCCTCATGAGGAAGAGCGATAGATTTATAAACGAGCTTCATAAATTAGCCGACTGACGCGGGGGTAGCCGAGCCTGGCCAAAGGCGCGGGATTCAGGGTCCCGTCCCGTAGGGGTTCCGGGGTTCAAATCCCCGCCCCCGCACCAGTATTTACGTTCACCCCGTTAAACTGTCGGTTTCCCTGCGAGAGCTTTGAGGAGGTATGTTCATGGTTAAGAGAACCGGACCCACTGACATCAACCTGAGGAGGCTCATCCGCTACCTCAGAAAGAAGTCGAACGAGGAAGGCGTCAAGATATGGAAGGACATCGCCTGGCGCCTTGAGAAGCCCAGGAGGCAGAGGGCTGAAGTGAACGTCAGCAAGATAAACCGCTACACCAAGGAAGGAGACACCGTTATCGTCCCCGGAAGCGTCCTCGGCGCTGGAAAACTCGAGCACAAAGTCACCGTCGCGGCCTGGAAGTTCAGCGAGACCGCCAAGAAGAAGATAGTTGAGGCCGGTGGAGAGGTCCTCACGATTGAGGAGCTTATCGAGAGGAACCCGAAGGGTAGTGGAGTAACCATAATGGAGTGATGGGCCATGAGGATTATCAACGCTGAAGGACTTATCCTGGGAAGGCTCGCCTCGAAGGTCGCCAAGATGCTCCTCGAGGGCGAGGAAGTCGTCATAGTCAACGCCGACAAGGCCATCATCACAGGAAACCGCGAGGACATCTTCGCCAAATACAAGCGGAGGACCGAGCTGAGAACTAGGACCAACCCGAGGAGGGGACCGTTCTACCCGAAGAGAAGCGATGAGATAGTCAGGAGAACCGTCAGGGGAATGCTCCCCTGGAAGACCGACCGCGGAAGGAAGGCATACAGGAGGCTCAAGGTCTACGCCGGAATCCCTAGGGAGTTCCAGGGTAAGGAGTTTGAGACGATAATCGAGGCCGACGCTTCTAGGATTGCCACTCCCAAGTACGTCACCGTTGGAGAGGTTGCCAAGTTCCTCGGTGGAAAGTTCTGAGGTGAGAGAAAATGAAGGTCATCCAGACTGCTGGTAAGAGAAAGACTGCCATCGCGAGGGCCACCATCAGGGAAGGGAAGGGCCGTGTCAGGATCAACCACAAGCCGGTTGAGATAATCGAGCCAGAAATTGCGCGCTTCACCATCATGGAACCGCTCGTCCTCGCAGGCGAGGAGATAGTTGGCAAGGTCGACATCGACGTCAGGGTTGAGGGCGGTGGCTTCATGGGGCAGGCCGAGGCCGCTCGCGTCGCCATAGCCAGGGCCCTTGTTGAGTGGACCAACGACATGAACCTAAAGGAAAAGTTTATGAAGTACGATAGGACCATGCTCGTTGGGGACAGCAGGAGAACCGAGCCGCACAAGCCCAACCGCTCAACCAAGGGTCCAAGGGCAAAGAGGCAAAAGTCCTACCGCTGATGCCTTTCCTTTAATATTCGGAGAAGGTGATACGGGTGATAGTCCCCGTCAGGTGCTTCACGTGTGGAAGGGTCATAGGAGACAAATACTACGAGTTTAAGGCTAGGGTCGAGAAGGGCGAGGACCCCGAGAAGGTGCTCGACGATCTTGGGGTTCAGAGGTACTGCTGCAGGAGGACGCTCCTCAGCCACGTCGAGCTGATCGACCAGGCGATGTCGTACAAGGTGTACTGAAAAAACCGCATTTCTTGGGGGGCCGTGGGGTAGCTTGGCCTATCCTCCCGGCTTGGGGTGCCGGAGACCCGGGTTCAAATCCCGGCGGCCCCACCAAAATTTGCACTGGAATGGGGTTGAGTTGAACTGGAAGGCAGGGGTGGTAGTCGTGTTTAGGTATACCCGCTTTGAGAAGGCTCGCATCATTGGGGCCAGGGCACTCCAGATAGCGATGGGAGCGCCGGTCCTTATAGACGTCCCGGAAGGAATCACACCTCTTGAGGCCGCGTTGCTCGAGTTCGAGAAGGGAATAATACCGCTCACCGTAATAAGGCCGAGCTGATGAGAGATGACCGTGATAGAGAACGTTATCGGCAGGGTCGCAGTGCTCAGGGGGGGCAGGTACTCCGTCGAGGTAGATGTCCTGACCAGCTCGGGCTTCGGCCGCTTCGCCGCCCCGATAGACGAGAACCCGAGCCTCTACATAGCGGAGGCCCACAGGGCCGTCAGCGAGGTTGATGAGATAATCGGGCCCGAGCTGATAGGCTTCGACGCGAGCGAGCAGGAGCTTATAGACAGCTACCTCTGGGAGATAGACGGGACGGAGGACTTCAGCCACATCGGAGCCAACACAGCGCTGGCGGTTTCGATAGCCGTCGCCAAAGCCGCTGCGAGTGTAAAGAAGACTCCCCTCTACAGCTACCTCGGGGGAACATTCACGACGGAACTGCCGGTTCCCATACTCGAGGTGGCCAGCGGGGAGACCTTCGACTACTATGTCACCGTCAGGGATCTCATGGAGATAACCGATGTAGTCGATGCCCTCAGCAAGGTGCTTGAGCACGCTGGGGGGAACACCGTTGAGGCCTTTTCAAAGGCAACAGAGAAGGCCACCGATGAGCTGGGTCTTGACGTTGCGCTCGGCCTCGCCCAGAAGAGGCCCCTTGAAACCGAGGAAGTGCTCTCCCTTGTGGAGGACAACAACATAGCCTACATAAAGCCTCTCGGCGACGAGGAGCTCTTCCTCGAACTTATCGCCGGAACTCACGAGGTGTTCGTCGATGGTGAATACCTCTTCCGCGAGAAGGGCATCCTAGACAGGCGCTATTTCAACGCTCTCTCCATAAAACCCATAAACTTGGGCACGCTCACCGACTTATACAACCTCGTTAACGACGCAAAGTCGGAGAGGATTGTTCCCATCCTCTCGGAGGCTCGCTACGAGTCCTCCGATGAGGCCCTGGCCCACATTGCAGTGGGCCTCCACTGTCCGGCGATGGTTTTCCGGAGGGATTCCATCGCCAAGCTGAATGAGCTGATAAGAATCGCCGAAGATCTTGGCGAAAGGGGAAGGATAATAACCTTTGAAGGATGAGGAGGTGTGAAGAATGGAGGAATACCTTGTTCCGCTTGACCAGTACCTTGCCGCCGGTGTCCACATCGGCACCCAGCAGAAGACCCAGGACATGAAGAAGTTCATCTACCGCGTCAGGCAGGATGGACTCTACGTCCTCGACGTCAGGAAGACCGACGAAAGGCTTAGGGTCGCCGGCAAGTTCCTTGCCAAGTTCGACCCCGAGAGCATTCTCGCGGTCAGCGTCAGGCTCTACGGCCAGAAGCCCGTCAAGAAGTTCGGTGAGGTTACCGGTGCCCGCGCTATACCCGGCCGTTTCCTTCCTGGAACCATGACCAACCCGCAGGTCAAAAAGTTCATGGAGCCTGACGTCCTCATCGTCACCGATCCGAGGGCAGACCACCAGGCCATGAAGGAGGCCATCGAGATCGGCGTTCCCATAGTTGCCCTCGTCGACACCGAGAACTTCCTCAGCTACGTCGACGTTGCCATACCGACCAACAACAAGGGAAGGAAAGCTTTAGCTCTCATCTACTGGATCCTCGCGAGGGAGATACTCTACAACAGGAAGGAGATCGAGAGCAGGGAGGACTTCAAGGTCCCGGTCGAGGACTTCGAGATGAGGATTATCAGGACCTGAGGGGAAAGCTTTTAATTCCCCTCACTTTACACTCCCACGCGCGGGGGTGCCCGAGCCTGGCCAAAGGGGGCGGACTTAAGATCCGCTGCCGGAGGGCTACGCGGGTTCGAATCCCGTCCCCCGCACCAAAGGTTTAAAAGTTGGGTTGTGAAGGTGAAGATGGTTTAAGATCATGGGGTGATCACGATGGCGAGATTCCCTGAGGCTGAGGCCAGAATATTTAGGAAATACATCTGCATGCGCTGCGGTGCCACTAACCCGTGGAAGGCCAAGAAGTGCAGGAAGTGCGGCTACAAGGGCCTCCGCCCGAAGGCCAAGGAGCCTCGCGGTGGAATGGGACGCTGAAGTTCCTTACCTTCCAATTTCCCTCCTTTTCAACTTCAACTCGCTTTTCTCGGCATTTTTATGGTGTTGGGAAAAGAGTATAGAAGTTTCTGGCCGTGGGAGGCCTTCATTCGCCCTTCAGTTTGGATACCATTTCCTCAAGAAACTCTATGCCGCTCTGGAGGAGATTCTCCCCCTCGGGGGTGAGTTTGTAGTACTTCCTCGAGGGCTTTCCCGTCTGGCTCTCCTGCCATTCGGCCGTTACGTAGCCCTCCTTCTCGAGCTTGTACAGGACGACGTACGAGCTGACCGTGGCGGGTTCGAACTCAAATGCCTCCTTTATCCTCTCCTTAAGCTCGTAGGCGTACATCGGCCTCTCCTTTAGAAGCCTCAGGATGTAGAGCCACAGAACCTCCTTCGTTATCTTGTTTCTCAGCCTCTCCATGGGGGTCGTCATGTTCTCACCCTGTTTTACAGTCTGGAAATATTTCGCGCTTGTTTAATTTAAACGTTTTGGCGATAAGGTTTTTATCCTCTAAAGCCTAACTCTCTTCGGTGATACGATGCAGTTTGACGTTAACGCCATGATGGGCGACATGGGCGTCGGTGCGGTTGTGGGCTTCGTTACCGGCTATGCCATAAAGAAGGTGATGAAGCTGGCGCTGGCTCTGATCGGAGCCTACGTTGCAAGCCTCTTCTGGCTCCAGCAGAAGGGTGTTATAGTAATCGACAAGGACAAGCTCTTCAACCTGGTTGGCCAGTGGAACCGCGAGATACTGACCGCGGGAGAGAAGTTAATGGGCATCCTTCCAGGAACGACCGCTTTCCTCGGCGGCTTTGCCCTCGGCTTCCACAAAGGTTAAATTCTCTCCCCCGCTTCCTTTTCCATGAGCTACGAGAGGAGAATCCTCGTTCACCATTCGCTCGCTTCCCTGGTGGCCCTTGGGATCACGGGACTTGCCAGGCTCCTCTACAGCGTCCTCATAGCCCGCAGGTTTGGCGTTGAACTCCTTGGACTTGCCAACTCCCTCATCTCCCAGTCCTTCATTCTCGCGATCCCCCTGAGCTTCTTCGCGGTGGCCCTTGGCAAGTACTCCTCGGAGTTTCTGGGCAGAAACCGGGAGGAGTCGATCAGGGCCATTACCCTTCCCTCCTTTCTCCTTCCCTTAACCGGCCTGGTGCTCCTTCCGTTCAACGCATACATGGCCCTCTTGGCGGTTTTCAGGGGGATACAGCTCACGCTCAGGGGCTTTCTCTACGGCATCCACCGGGGCGAGCACTACGCATATATAATCTCCGTTGCCTTCCTCGGCTTTTTGGCTGGTTTTCTCCTGCCAAATCCCCTGGCCCCTTACCTTATGTTCTTGGGGGCCGTCTCTGCCCTCGCGTGGGTCTATCTGCTCCGCTTCCGGCTCGTTGGCCGTCCCTGCGGTGAAGAGCTTAAGCTGATAACCTCCTACTCTGCCTTCGCCTTCCTCGGCACACTCTCCGGCGTTTTCCTCATTCAAGGGCCTTACTTCATGAGCGAGAGGCTCTCCGGAGCCGAAGTTGCAGGGGTGGTCTCCGCAGTTCTCTCCACGGTGTTCCTGCTGACCTACCTTCCTCAGGTTCTTCAGTCTGCGATAATGCCCCTCTTTTCCTACAAGTACGGAAAGAACGAGAGGGATTACATAAGACGCCTCGCGGAGGAGAGCACCATCTTCCTCCTCGTCGTCACATCCGCGACTGTCTTTGCGCTCATGCTCTTCGGCAGGGAACTGCTGTCCCTCGTTTTCGACTTCAGGATAGGGCCGTCATTTTACATCGCCCTCATGGCGATTGAGGTCTACATAGCATACAATCCGAGCATAGTTGCTTTGAACTCAACTTCCTACGTCAAGCACGCAACCGCGGTTTCCCTCACCGGCGCAGCAGTGGGCCTGATCTCATGGCTCTCCTTCATACCTCGCTTTGAGGACGTCGGGGTTATGGTGGGCCTCCTTTTGGCTTATGCTTCCATCCTTGCCGGCGTTGCACTGCTGTCCAAAAGGTTCCTGGGGGTGTCTCCCTCGATTTACAGCCATCTCTTTATATCGCTTCTGCTCCAGGCGGCGGTTTTCGTTTCAAAGTCCCTGCTCCTCGTGGGGTTCATTGCATTCCTCGCCTACGAGTGGAAGAACATCCGGAGAATGATCTCGCTCTTTGGGATTTGAATCCTGAGAAAAAGCGCTCAGAAAGGTCTGGTGGGGCCGCCGAGATTTGAACTCGGGTCCCCGGCTCCCGAAGCCGGAAGGATAGGCCAAGCTACCCCACGGCCCCACTACCCGGTGATAAGGGAATTCGCAGGACTTATAAACTTTACGGATTTACTGGGTGCGCTGGAGGGAGGGCAGTGAAGGTCTCGGTTATAATACCCACTTACAACGAGAAGGACAACCTTGAGGAGCTGTTTGAGAGAATAAGCCGTGCCATGAGGGGTTACGACTATGAAATCATCATTGTTGATGATGATTCCCCCGATGGGACGTGGGAGTTCGCCCAAAAGCTCTCTGAAAGGTACCCCGTGAAGGTTATCAGGCGGACGGATGAGAAGGGCCTCTCCTCCGCTGTGATAAGGGGCTTCAAGGAAGCGGAAGGAGACGTCTTCGTCGTGATGGACGCCGACCTTCAGCATCCGCCCGAGAAGATACCCGAGCTGGTCAAGGCCATAGAGGATGGGGCAGACATAGCCATCGCCAGCAGGTACGTCCCCGGTGGGGCCGTCAAGAACTGGTACTGGTACAGGAAGCTCATCTCTAAAGGCGCCATAATGATAGGTCGCCTGGCCCTCCCCAGGATACGGGACGTCAAAGACCCCGTGAGCGGCTTCTTCGCCCTCAGGAGGGAGGTTGTCGATGGAATCGAGCTGAACCCGATAGGCTTCAAGATACTCATGGAGATACTCATCAAGGGGCGTTATAATAAGGTCGTCGAGGTGCCCTTCACCTTCGGTCTGAGGAAGGCCGGCGAGAGCAAGCTGAGCGGTAAGACGATGGTGAAGTATCTGAAGCACGTTTACAGGCTCATGCGCTGGGAGGGAGAGCTTGACAGGCTGATTAAGTTCACTCTTGTTGGCCTCTCGGGCGTTCTCGTCAACGAGGGCTTCCTTTGGGCCTTCGTCAACTTCCTGGGCTGGAACAAGATACTCGCCAACATCCCGGCAACAGAGCTGGCTATACTCAACAACTTCACCTGGAACGACCTCTGGACGTTTAAAGACCTCAAGAGAAAGCCCCTATGGAGGCGCCTCCTAACGTTCCACATCGCGGCCCTAACCGGTGCCGTTGTCCAGTGGATCATCTACGTGGGACTTGTCTATCTGGGGCTTCACTATCTCATCTCGAACCTCATAGGAATCGTGGTCTCCTTCATCGTCCGCTTCCTCTTCAACAGGCACGTTACCTGGGGATAACCCGCACGGTTTAAATACTTCCACGCCGTTATACCATTGGGGTGAGAGAGTGTACGTTGGAGAGTTGCTCAAGAGCCTCGACAGGGTTTCAAGCGGTGTTCCTGGACTGGACAACCTCATCGGCGGCGGCTTCATCCCAGGCAGGGTCTACCTCATCGTTGGCCCCCCTGGGAGCGGAAAGACGACCATAGGGGTCCAGTTTCTCGTTGAGGGCGCGAAAAACGACGAGAAGGGTCTCTTCATATCGCTCTATGAGAACCCCAAGATTATCACGCAGAACATGCTCCGCTACAACCTTGGACTCCTCGGCTACATCCAGTCGAAGAGAATCGTTTTTCACGACTTCGGCGAGGCGCTCTTCAGCGCAGGCAGAAAGTTTACCTGGGATGAGGTCCTCGAGGCCATACTCGAACTTATACGGCGCGAGGCTGGCGTTAAGAGGGTTTTCATCGATTCATTTAATTCCCTTGAATCGTCGGTCGTTGACCCCGAGAACAAGAGGATGGCGATGGGGAGGTTCATGCGCAAGCTCCACGACATGGAGGTAACCGTGCTCTTCGCCTCCGAGATGCTCAGCTCTGAGAACTACACCGATGAGTACTATCTGTCGGACGGCGTTATCGTCCTCCACCACTTCATGCGCAACTTCCAGATGGTCCGTGCCCTTCAGGTTCTCAAGATGCACGGCGTCCCCCACGACAGCAACCTCAAGAGGATACGTTTCACCGACGAAGGCATAAGGGTCTACCAGGAGGCGCCGTTCTGAGGTGGGATGATGGACCGGGAAGAGGCGAAAAAGCTGATCAAGGAGGCCTACGAGTTCGGCTACTTTGTGGGATACAAAGGGCACAGTGCCTGGGCCGAATGGGTTAGGAAGACGAAGGAGAGGCTGTACACCGAGGCTGAGAGGCTTGGAGTTTACGATGTTGTCAAGGAGGCATACAACAGGGGGCGCGAGGAAGGCGCTAAGAAGCGCGAGGAGGAGATACACCTCAGCCTCGTTGAGCGGGGAACTGTCAGGGAGGAGAAGCCGAAACCCAAGATAAGAGCAGTGAGGAGGGTTGAACAGCCCCTGGAGGAGGAGCGGCTTGAGGAGGAGTTCATTCGCTTTACAGAGAGCACAAAAATTCTCCTCCCTCCTGAGTTGCTGAACTCCCTGAAGAACCTTGAAGTTCCGAGGATGTTCCGCCTCGGAAGCAAGTAGTCCAATGGCCTTAAATAATCTCCTCAATAATCCTGTAGGGGTTTATCATGAGGCGCTTTCTCAACGATGCAAAGGTTTTCGATTCCAACCGGGTTCTGCGCTACATTGCCGAGATAGGCCAGTTCCACAGGATACAGGGTTCGAAGGACCTCGTTGAGGCCGCTCGCTTCATCGATGGAGAGCTTGAGAGATACGGCCTGAACCCGAAGCTCTACAAGGGAACCTACGACGGAGAAACCGAATACCTGACCTTCAAATCCCCCGTTGCCTGGAATCTAACCTATGGTTCCGTGGAGGTATTGGATGAGCGGCTTACCACCTCCCTCAGCCCCCTCGTTGTGATGGCGCACTCCCCCAGCGGTGAGTCTGAGGGAGAGGTTCTCCACGTGGCCAGGGGTTCGGACTGGGAGAACGCCGGGGGAAAAATCGTCCTCGTTGGGGAGGACTGGAGGAACGCCTACAGGAAGGCCAACGAAAGCGGTGCGGTTGGGTTTATGGCCTACCGCCGCGGCACCGGAGAGCACATCCCCTATATCGGCCTTTTTCTGACGAAGGATGACGGGTGGGCACGCATTCCGGCCGTGGCAATCCCTGAGAGGCTGGCCGGGAGGATCATCGGGAAGTTCTCATCAGGGGGGAAGGTAAAGGCCAGGATTGAGGTGGGGGCTGAGCTTCATAAACGTCAGGCCCTTCCCATCCTGTACGCCGAGATCGGAGAACCCCCTTTCATCCTCTTTACCGCCCATCTCTGCCATCCCAAACCCGGGGCCAACGACAACGCCTCGGGAAGCGCAATGCTCCTGGAGCTTGCACGGATTCTCGGGGCGCTCCACAGTGATTCCAACCGCTTTGGCTTCGCCTTTCTGTGGGTTCCTGAATACTACGGAACCGCGGCCTTCATAGAGAGGCATGCCGACCTTAGCAAATACTACACTGTGATAAATCTCGATATGGTCGCGGGCAGTCCTGACAGGAGCGGCTCCACCATAATGCTTGTTAGAACGCCGCTCTCAAGGTTCTCGGTCGTTTCTGGACTTCTGGAATACTACCTGAATCTGGCGAACGGGCGAGGGAGCGACCTCGCGGGAAACCCGATGCCGTTGGTTCCCTTCAGGGCATACCCCTACGAGATGGGGAGCGACCACGACCTCTTCAACTTCTTCGGTGTTCCTGCGGTTATGCCCATAACCTGGCCGGACAGGTTCTACCACTCGAGCGGTGACACCGTTGACAAAGTTAGTGGGGAGGTCGTCTCGATCATAGGCAGGGCCGTTTTAGCGGCTTCACTCGCGCTCTCCCGCGCCGGTTCCGGGGGGCTGGAGCGCTTTGCGAGAGGCTACTCCATGAAGTACCTCGGTGAGCTTGCGATGGAATTGGAAACCGGAGTAGCAGAGCGGCTCGTTATGCGTGGAGTGGCCAGGGATTCCCGCTTCCTTGGCTTCAAGCTGGAATACGAGTTTGAAGAACGACCGTGGCTGGAGTGGCGCGAAAAAGGGGTTCTCTCGGCGGAGTTCATCGGGCGGAAGAGAGAGGACCTCACGGGCGAATACGAGCGCCTCACGCGCGAAGGAAAGGTCCGCACCCAGCTCCACGAACTTCTGATGCTCGGTGGGATGCTGCCGAAAGAGGAAGCGTTCAAAGCCTTGGGGAAGGAGTACGGAGAGGTCGATAGAGAAAAGTTGGGGAAGCTCGTGGAAGTACTTGAGAAGGTTGGGGTAATATCAGTTCTTGGTTGACTCTGCCCCAAGCTCCCTCTCCAGCTCGGTTATCCTCTTTATCAGGCTCTGCTTTATGTTTTCGAGCAGCTCCCCGGGTGAAACAGCGGTGTAGGTGTAGCCGAGCCAGCCCTGCTGAATTAACTCCCTCTTCAGCATTCCCCTTCTGTAGAGGCTGAGCACGTGCTCCCTGACGGAGCGCTCGCTTATGCCGAGCTCTCTGACGATCTCGGTAACTCTCATCGGCCTCTTTTTTTCGAGTAAAAGGCTGTATATCCTGAGCTCCGTTTTCTTGACGCCCAGGGAACGGAGTAGCATCTCAAACCTCTCGTAGACGTCGGCCATAGTCTCACCTGGAGTTCTCTTTCCAACCTATGAAGAATAAGTTTCATAGGTGTTAATAAGCTTTTTCCCTACCACTTCCAGTAGCTTTTCGTGAAGAGCACGAGGGCTGTCACTATCTCCAGTCTGCCGAGCCACATCAGGAAGAACATGAGAATCCTTGTGGAAGGAGGGAACACCAGATAGTTTGCCATAGGTCCCACGGCCCCGATGCCAGGCCCTATGTTTCCGAGGGTTGCCGCAACGGCACTCATTGAATCCGCGAGGGTGAGGTTCGCTCCGTTGGTTGTCCCGTTGATTACCACAACTAGAGACGAGACAAAAAAGATGACAAAATAGAGGGCTATGAATGCCAGAGCTCCCCTCACAGAACGTTCCTCGACGGGCTTTCCTCCCAGCTCTATCGACTTCACGGCCGATGGGTGAAACGCCTGCAGAAGCTCCCTCTTTATCGCCTTAATCCCGATTATCCACCTAACAACCTTAATGGAACCCGCGGTGGACCCGCTCGACCCACCTATGAACATGGCGAAAAACAGCACAGCCTGAGCGGGGAGCGTCCAGTTGGCGAAGTTCATTGTCGCATAACCCGTGGTCGTTACTATCGAAGTTA
>JALVWX010000034.1 GCA_027023165.1 Thermococcus sp.
ACCCAGACCGGAACGCGCCTGTTCTGCTTCGCGGCCTTTGCAAGTCTGAGCTTCTTCGCAAGCGGCTTGTTTCTCGCCATAACTACACCTCCCGGATTATCATGATGCCTGTCGATGCTTTGCCTATCCTTTTTTAAGCTTTTTCGTGGGGCTTGGCGCTTTCTTGTGGGGCTTCACCGGCGCCTCCTTATCAGAGCCGGAATAATGGAGAGGCCGGTCAGGAGGGCAGGCCCGCATATCCCGGCATTTCCAGGGGTTTCCGTTGTGCTTGTGTTCTCTGGAACCTCAACGGAAACGTTCAGGGAGTTCGAGGTGTCAAGGTAGGGAACGCCAAGCTCCACCTTCCACATCCCCACTGAAACGTTCACGGACACTATTTTCGTCTTCAGCGCGAACGTTACGTTTCCTCCAAGGCTGTAAAAGAGGATGCAGGTCTCGTTCAGCCTCGCCCTAGTGGCGGAATCGTAGGATCCCATGAGTACGACCGTCTCGCGCCCCAGAATGGAAACCTTGGGTGCGTAGAAGGGATAGTAGAAGATGAAGCCATCTCCTACACGAACCTTTTTGAGCATTTTGGTGGCTTCCGGCGTTGGAATGCACTCCGAAAGCGGGATGGATTTCCCACTCTCCCGATCGAGGTGCTTGGGAGTCTCTTCACTCAAGGAAGGACTGGGATTCCATGACTCCGGAGGAATCAGCGTCTTTTCCGCTGGATTGTAGACGAAGGTGTTGTTGTAGCGCGGTGTCCTCCCGTAGATGCAGAATTCCGGACAGCTCTCAGCATCCATGGAGCGGTAGAGCCAGCGGCCGTTGAGATAGTGGAAGAGGCCGGGAAACGGGATCAGGAGGTATGTGAGGGAACCGCCGTCAAATTCGGCGTGCATGCAGTTGCCGGAATTTACGCAGAAGTCTACGAGCGTCATGTTATCCGGGGAGTAGTGGGGCATCGGTCTGAGCAGGGAGAGGTAAATCCCATCGCCTTTTGGAAGCTCAAGCTCCGGCAGGGAGGAGTTTCCCCCGAATTCCGCCTGGCTTTCGTTCTGGATTTTCATCACCGGCCAGGAGCAGAGGAACCTCTCTCCGTCCTCAAGGGTTCGGTTGAAGGCTTCAACTGAGACGTTCATAACTGGAAGGAGCCTTCCGTTGCGGTAGTAGAGCAGGGGCGGAAAGATGCCCTTTGTGAGGTTCCCTGGGGTTCCATTGTCCGGGAGGCAGACGAAGCCGGAATGGCCGACCCAATCTAAGGGGGAGTAAAAGCTGAACTCGTTCCGGACGAGGAGGTATTCCCTGAATGAATAGGGCTTGGGGGTGTAAGGCTCGAGTCCGTAGCCTGGAAGGTAGAGGAGAACCCCATCCCTGAACGGAACGGCGCGGAACAGTCCCAAAAGGGATTCATTCGTTAATCCGCCCGAATCTGTGAAGTTGAGCAGTTCGAGGTAATCCTCCATGGCCTTTGTAGGAACGGAGTAGTTTTCGCCGGCGTAGGGAAAACTGAAGATGAGAGAGCCGTTTGATGCCTTTCCTTCTGAAGACATTGCATCCGGAAGGTGGAAGAGAACCTGGGCCTCGCCCCATGGGAGGTGGAGAGGTCTCCCTATGCGATCCTCGTCGGGGAAGTACTCCATGACCGTGTAGCTCGCGTTGGGGCATACCCCGAACTCGCAGGGGGTGCCCTGTTGGACCCCTACAATGAACCACCTCTTTCCGACTGGGGCGATTGATACGGCCGTGAAGTTGAACCTTTCGAGGGCGGCGGTGGCGTTGACGTACCTCACGCCGTCGCCGATTTCAACGAGGAGGTATTCCCGTCGGGAGAGATCGCGGCAGCCGATGTAGGTATCCGGAGAGTCTATCGGGCACATGTGGTCGGGAATCTTACCATATTCGGAGAGGGTGATGGCGGCCATTGCAAAGCTCCCATTGCTGGCGACGCTGATGTCCATCATAAGGGGGTGCCAGGGGAAGGTGTACTCCTCCGATAGGCCCGAGGAGAGGGGGAGCGCCAGTGTGGTAATTAAAAGCGCGAGAAGGACTATCCTAAAAGCCCTCATGAAACCACCGGGTTAACTACGGCAGGAAACTAAAAACGTTTTGGAAGAAAAAGGAAAGGCCTCAGAATATCAGCGGCGCCCTGTACTCGCCCCAAACCTCACGCAGGACGTCGGTAACCTCGCCGAGCGTCGCCAAATGGCGGTGGGCCTCGATGATGTATGGCATGAGGTTCTCATCCTCGGTCTCGGCCGCGTTCCTCAGCCTGTCAAGGACCTCCTCGACCTTCTTGCTGTCGCGCTCGCTCCTCAACTTCTTCAGCCTCTCGATCTGCTTGTCCCTTATGCTTGGGTCGACCTTGAGTATCTCGACGTCGAGCGGCTCATCTATGATGAACTCGTTTACTCCAACGATGATGCGCTTCTTCTCCTCCACTTCCTTCTGGTACTTGTAGGCGCTCTCGGCGATCTCCTTCTGGATGTAGCCGCGCTCGATGGCGCGCATCATGCCGCCCATCTTCTGAATCTTCTCGATGTACTTCAAAGCCTCCTCGTAGATGTGGTCGGTGAGCCACTCGATGTAGTAGCTTCCGCCGAGTGGATCGATGGTGTCTGCAACGCCGCTCTCGTAGGCTATAATCTGCTGAGTCCTTAGAGCGATGCGGACGCTCTTCTCGGTCGGGAGCGAGAGGGCCTCGTCGTAGGAGTTGGTGTGCAGGCTCTGAGTTCCGCCGAGAACCGCCGCGAGGGCCTGGATGGCAACCCTAACGATGTTGTTCTCAGGCTGCTGGGCTGTCAAAGTTGAACCGGCCGTCTGGGTGTGGAAGCGCAGGAGCATTGAGCGCGGGTTCTTGGCGTTGAACCACTCCTTCATTATGTAGGCCCAGAGCCTTCTCGCGGCCCTGAACTTGGCTATCTCCTCGAGGAAGTTGTTGTGGGCGTTGAAGAAGAAGCTGAGCCTTCCGGCGAACTTGTCAACGTCCATTCCGCGGTCGATGACGGCCTTAACGTACTCAATACCGTCAGCCAGGGTGAAGGCAACCTCCTGGACGGCGTTGGCACCGGCCTCGCGGATGTGGTAGCCGCTTATGCTTATTGGGTTCCACTTGGGGACGTTCTCGGCGCAGTACATTATGATGTCCGTGGTGAGGCGCATGCTCGGCACGGGCGGGAAGATGTAGGTGCCGCGAGCTATGTACTCCTTGAGGATGTCGTTCTGCACCGTTCCCCTGAGCTGGTTCTGGGCAACGCCCTGCTCCTCGGCAACGAGGATGTACATGGCGAGGAGGTTTGCCGCTGTGGAGTTGATGGTCATCGAGGTTGAGACCTTGTCGAGCGGAATCCCGTCGAAGAGTATCCTCATGTCCCAGAGGGAATCTATGGCAACGCCGACCTTACCGACCTCGCCCTCGCTCATCGGGTGGTCGGAGTCGTAGCCTATCTGGGTGGGTAAATCAAAGGCGACGCTCAAACCGGTCTGGCCCTGCTCGAGGAGGTACTTGTAGCGCCTGTTGCTCTCCTCGGCGGTTCCGAAACCGGCGTACTGCCTCATCGTCCAGAACCTTCCGCGATACATGGTGGCGTAAACGCCGCGGGTGAAGGGGTATTCTCCTGGGAAGCCCAGCTTTTCCAGATAATCCCAATCCTCTCCGAGGTCAGCGGGGGTGTAAACGCGCTTTATCTCAAAACCATCGTCAGTCATGAACTTCTTCTTTCTCTCGGGCCTCTTCTCGATGAACTTCTTAACCGTCGTCTCTTCCCAGCGCTTCTCCTCCTCCCGAATCTTCGCGAGCTTCTCTTTATCAAACGTCATAACTACCACCTGCTCATACTTGGACGCCGAAGTATAAAAACCTTTTACATAGTGAAAGGGGAGGGTTGGCATTGGATAAATTGTCCATCAGTCCGGGAAGTCGCGCCTCACCAGAATCGCCCAGGCGGGAAGGAGCATCGCAACGGTGAGGGCAAGGAAAATCGCCGCCGAGTGGGCTGGGACGCCGGCGAAAGCGGAGAGGTCAACCCTCTCGAAGCCCGCTTTGAGCAGAACTGCGGTCTGGTAGGGGAGGGTGT
>JALVWX010000035.1 GCA_027023165.1 Thermococcus sp.
TTGAGGGAAAAGCTCTGAGAAGCCGATGAATTTCTTCCAACCTGCACGAGGCATCCAGCCGAAAAAACCGCCAGGATGAGAACAAGGACCATAATCTTCTTTGCCATAGGAACATCCCTCACATGTTCCTTTGATACTATTATGACAACTGTCAGTTGTATATATAAGGGTTTTGGTAAAACTTCATAAACATCGGGGGGAACTCAATTGGGGAGGTATATGAGAACACTAATTCTCGCCCTCGGAAACGAACTCATGAGGGACGATGGAGTTGGACTTAAAGTTGGCAGAGTTCTCGAGGAGAGGGGCTACAACGTTCTCGAAGCTGGAACCGACGTCTTCCTCCTGGCCAACCACTACAAAGGAGAGGATAGGATTGTGATAGTTGATGCAATACTCAGCGATAAGCTTGAAGCGGGTGAAATAGTTCATCTGAGGGGGGAGGAAGTTTTTGAAAAACTAAAGGCAGAGATAAGGAGTGCTCACTTCATGGGCGCAATAGACGGCTTGAAACTCCTAATGGCGATGGATGAGCGCCTTGCCAAAGCGGACATTCATTTCGTTGGTGTTGTTGTCAGGGAGATAGACCTTGGGATGGAGCTTAGTGAGGAAGTTGAGAGGGCAATTCCAAGGGCCGTCGAGCTGATTGAGGAAATAGTGTAAAGACTAGTGGGTCTTCAGGTACTCGTGGATGGCCTTCGCCGCCTTTCTCCCATCCCCCATGGCCAGGATAACGGTCGCCTCACCCCTTATCGCGTCCCCACCTGCGAAAACTCCCGGAACGCTCGTCATTAGGTTCTCGTCCACTACGATCCTCCCCCTCCCGTCGGTCTTGAGGTTTCTGGCGCTCCGGTAGAAGGTCTTGTTCGGAATCTGGCCTAGGGCTATGATGGCGTTGTCGAACTCCATTGTAAGGGTTTCTCCGGTCGGTACCGGCCTTCTCCTCCCGCTCTCGTCGGGCTCACCCAGCTCCATCTTCTCAAGCTCTATCGCCCTGAGGTTCCCGTTTTTGTCCCCGATGAAGCGCTTTGGTGAGACGAGGAATGCGAAGTTAACCCCTTCCTCCTCGGCGTGCTTTATCTCCTCCTCCCTGGCGGTCATCTCGTCCTTTGTTCTCCTATAGAGAACCCACACCTCTACCCCCAGCCTCAGTGCGGAGCGGGCCGCGTCCATTGCCGTATTGCCCCCTCCGATCACAGCTACTCTCCTGCCTATCTTCACCGGCGTGTCGTACTCCGGGAACCTGTAGGCCTTCATGAGGTTAACCCTCGTCAGGAACTCGTTGGCCGTGTAGATGCCGTTGAGGTTCACCCCCGGCCACGGGTAGATGCGGGGGGTTCCTGCACCCGTCCCCACGAAGACCGCGTCGAACTCCTCCAGTATCTCCTTGCAGGTTATCGTCTTCCCGACGAGGGTGTTTGTTTCTACCCTAACCCCGAGCTTCTTGAGGTTTTCAAGTTCCCTCCTCACGACATCCTTCGGCAGTCTGAACTCCGGGATCCCGTAGATGAGAACTCCGCCCGGCTCGTGGAGGGCTTCGAAGATTGTGACCTCGTAGCCGAGCTTCGCCAGCTCTGCTGCACAGGTTAGGCCTGCCGGCCCGCTCCCTATAACGGCAACCCTATTTCCGTTCCGTTTTACTCTTCCGGCGTTTTCGCGGAGGAGTTCCTCATCTATGCCGTGCTCTCGCGCGTAGTCCGCAACGAAGCGCTCGAGCTTCCCAATGTTTATTGGATCCCCAACCTTACCGACCACGCACCTCATCTCGCACTGCTCCTCCTGGGGACAGACCCTACCGGTTATTGCCGGCAGGGAGTTGCAGACCCATATTACCCTCAGGGCTTCCTTTACTGCCATGTGGGGGTCGTCTCTATGCTCGCGCAGAGCCCCGATGAAGCCGGGAATGTTGATGTGCACCGGACAGCCCTTGATGCACGGGGCATAGTCGGCCGGACACTGGAGGCATCTTTCGGCTTCTTTAACGGCAAGCTCGAAGGTGTAGCCGAGGTTAACTTCCCCGAAGCCCCTTGCTCTCTCCTTAGGCGGCCTCTCTGGCGTCGGAACGCGCTCCTTGATGAGCTTCGGCATTCAGACCATCCCCCTCTCCCTCTTCCACCTCTCAAAGCTTATTCTCTCCAGATCGCGGTAGTAGTTCAGCCTGTTCATCAGCTCCTCCCAGTCCACGAGATGAGCGTCGAACTCGGGGCCGTCGATACAGGCGAACTTGACCTCACCGCCGACGGTGACGCGGCAGGCGCCGCACATACCCGTCCCATCGACCATTATGGGATTCAGGCTCGCGAGCGTCTTTATTCCCCGTTCTCTCGTCAGTTCCGCCACGGCCTTCATCATTACCACAGGACCAACGGCGTGAACCAGGTCTATTCTCCTGCCGCTTTCGATAAGCCCGCGGAGTGCGTCGGTTGTGAAGCCCTTCATCCCGTAGCTCCCGTCGTTGGTCGTGACTATTACCTCATCACTCACCGAGCCGAGCTTTTCCTCCCAGAAGACGAACTCCTTGCTCCTGAATCCGAGTATCGAGATGACTTCGTTCCCAGCCTCCTTCATGGCCCTTGCCACCGGATATATCTCGGCGACCCCTACACCGCCACCGACCATGACCACCGTTCCGACCTTTTCAACGTGCGTGGGCCTTCCCAGAGGGCCGAGGACGTCGAAAATCACGTCACCTTCGCCGTAGGTTCCGAGTTCGTGGGTGGTTTTCCCGACCTCCTGAACGACGAGGGTTATAGTGCCCTCGTCCGGATCCATGTCCGCGATGGTAAGCGGTATCCTCTCCCCCCTCTCGTGGAGCCGTATTGTGACGAACTGGCCCGGTTCAGCGTGCTCCGCTATCCTTGGTGCCCCAATCTCAAAGAGGTTTATCCCCTCGGCGAGGCTTTCTTTCCTTCTGATTCTAAACATTCCGGATCACCAGAGATGCAGGTTCATGATAGTATAAAACGTATTTTACCACTCATGGTTTTGAACTAAATGTTTTAGAACTATGTCGGGTGAAAGCTTCATCCGCTCCGGCTACCCAAACCTTTATATACTCTCCAACTGACCCGCCATTAGGACTCTTCTCGGAGTCTCTCCGGAGAGCCCTGAAAGTTGGAAAGTTGGTGTTGGATATGTATGGAGATGGATTTGGAGGCTACGAAGCCCCTGTTAAGGTTGGAGAAAGGTACAGAGTTAGGATTGAGAGCCTTGGTAAGGGCGGTGACGGCATCGCCAAGATTAAGGGCTTCGTTATCTTCGTCCCGAACACCCAGGTCGGCGACGAGGTCGAGATCGTTATCAACTCTGTCAAGAGGAAGTTCGCTTTCGCGGAAGTCATCTGATTTCCCTTTCCTCTTATCTTCTTACTGATTCTTCTGTTCGTTGTGTGTCAACCCACTGGGAAGTTGCTTTTGATGGTGTTTGAGGTCTCTTGAAAAGGGGGGCGGAACTGCACCGCACCATTTTTAAACCCCTCTCATCAGCCCGCTCCGATGGTCAGGGTTTACGTCGAGAGCTACGGCTGTTCAAGGAACAGGGCCGATGGCGAGATTATGGAAGCCATTCTGCTTAGAGCCGGCTATGAGCTGGCCGAGAGTCCGGAGAAAGCGGATTACGTTGTTGTAAACACCTGCGCCGTCAAAGACCCAACGGAGCTCAAGATGGCGAGGCGAATAAGGGAGCTCATAGACTCGGGGAAGAGGGTCATAGCGACAGGCTGTCTCGTCCACGTGAATCCTAAAGCCATAGACCCCCGCGTTTCCGGAATCCTCGGGGTTAAAAGCATAGATAGAATCGCCGAAGCGATAAGCGTGGCCGAGCGTGGGGGGAAGCTTATAAGCGTCGAGGGCTGGCGCGAGAGGAACATTGACAAGCTCGAACTTCCCAGGCTGTGGAAGCCGGGCGTTTCCTTCGTGGTTCCGATAGGAGAGGGCTGTCTGAACGCTTGCACCTACTGCGCGACGCGCTTCGCGAGGGGCGTTCTGAAGAGCTATAAACCCGAGCTTATCATTAAATGGGTGAAGGAAGCGCTCGCGAGGGGCTATAAGGAG
>JALVWX010000036.1 GCA_027023165.1 Thermococcus sp.
TCAATGTAATCGTCAAACAGCTCGAGGAGCTTCTCACAATCCTTCTCGGCTATGGCTTTCTCCCATTGCCCCTTCAGTTCTGTCATCTTCAACCACCGGCCTCCGGTTGGCGGGACGGGTTAAAAAGGTATGGTCACACATGCAAGAATTCTCATGAGTTATCAGCCAAGGAATTCACAGAAGATTTGAACATTTGACAAACATCTGTCAATGCAACATCTTCAAGCCGTCTAATTTGTCAATCTGTTTGCCATTAATCCATGGGAAGACCGTTCATGATGTCAGTTGGTCCAAACTCTGCATCAATATTGCCGGATAAACCACGGGTTCAAAGGGAAATGTTATATCCTGCTATGACCTCCTAACATTGGATAATTTATCCAGGTGGTTGGAGATGGAAGCCGCGAAGAAGGACATCATCCAGGAGTACGCTGGCTGGAGCAGTCTCGACGTGCTCGAAAACGCAAACCGCTACCCCGGCCCAACGGGTTTCTTCGCCTACGTCATGGAGGAGGCCCTGAAGGAGGGCATCTCGCTCGTCCCGAAGGAGGGGCGAGAGGCGCACTTCTCCGGCGATATTTACATCCACAAGCTCCCCTACAGCCTCTACATCCCCTACTGCACGGGGCACAGCACGGCAAGGCTCCTCGAGAAGGGTCTCAGGACGCCAACGATAGTATCGAGACCGGCCAGGCACTTCGACACGTACGTTGACCACATTGCCAACTACCTCATAACCATGCAGCACTACTTCAGCGGTGCCCAGGCGCTAAGCTCGGTGGAATGGTACGCCGGGCCGTTCATCAGGAGAGAAGGACTAAGCAGGCGTAAAATCAGACAGCAGATTCAGCGCTTGGTTTACAACCTCAACTACCCGAGCAGGGTCGGGATGCAGACCCCTTTCACCAACTTCACCGTAACGCTCGACGCCCCGAAGAAGATGCTCGAGGGTGACTACGCGGTTTACGACGGGGAAAAGCTCGAACCGCTCGGTGAATACGAGAGGGAAGCCAGGGAGTTCTTCATAGCCCTAACCGAGGTCCTCAGGGAGGGGGACGCCCTAGGACAGCCTTTCACATTCCCGATTCCCACGATAATGGTTACAGCCAAGATGCTCTGGGATGACCCGGAGGTGTTTGAAGCGGTTTTCAAGACGGCCGCCAGGAGGGGGAGCTTCTACTGGCTCAACACGAACGTCGTTGACCCGGACGCGAGTTACGCAATGTGCTGCAGAATAGCCATAGACAAGACCGAGATGGCCTTTGCCTTCGGCGTCTCCAAGAAAAGCGTCGAGGACGAGGCCATAGAGAGGCTCGAAAGACAGCGCTTCGGCGGCCTCTGGGCGATGCCCGACGTCACCGGCTCGGTGAACGTGACCACGGTCAATCTGCCGAGGCTCGCGCTCAGGGCGAAGGACGATGAGAGGTTCTGGGAGGAGTACGAGAAAACCCTCGAAATCGTGAGGAAAACGACGGACTGGTTCAGGGAGCGCTACGTGAGGCTGATAACGAACTACCGGCAGATGTATCAAATGATTCACCTCTACCTCGAGGAGTTCCCGTCGAGCCACTTCAACACCATCGGAATCCTCGGCCTTCCGGAGGCGGCCGCGATTTACCTCAACGAGCCGAAGCTCTGGGAAGAAGGCACGAGGAGGGACTGGCTTAAGGCGGCAGAAGTTATGAAGGAGATGGTGGAGTTCGCCACTTCCAAAGCCAGGGAGTGGATGAAAGAAAGCGGGACGCCCTGGAACGTCGAGGAGGTGCCGGGAGAAAGCGCCGCGGCGAAGCTGGCTGTGAAGGACATGCGCGAGTTCCCGAAGCTTGGAAACTATCTCGGCGACCCGGAGAACCCGATTTACTCAACGAGCATAGCGCCCTACTACGGCAGCATAGAGCTGGCCGACAGGATAAGGATTGAGGAGAAGGTCCAGAGGAGCTTCACCGGCGGGGTTATGATGCACATCTTCCTGGGAGAGGAGCCGGACCCGGAGGCGCTGGCAAAGCTCACGAAGAGGCTCATGAAGACCGAACTGGTTTACTGGAGCTACACTCCAGCTATTACAGTCTGCAACTCCTGTGGATACTCGACCACTGGGTTATACACGCACTGCCCGCGCTGCGGGAGCGAGAACCTCGAGATATGGAGCAGGATAATAGGCTATTACAGACCGCTCAGGAACTGGAACCCCTTCAGGAAGCGGGAGTTCTGGACGAGGAGGCACTACTCCTCCTGATTTCTTTTTGGAGGTGGTCCGATGCTCACAAGCGGCTGGAAGAGCGTCAGCATGGTTGACGTGCACGGAAAGGTGACATTCACCCTCTGGCTCTGTGGATGCAACCTCAAATGCCCCTTCTGCCACAACTGGCGCATAGCCGAAGGTTTGGACTGCTTCCCGCTCGATAGAAAAGCCCTTTTGGACGAACTCGAATCGAGCGCCTTCCTCGTTGACTACTTCCACGTTACGGGCGGCGAGCCATTAATGCAGTGGCGGGAGTTAGGCTCTCTCCTTGCGGAAGTCAAGCTCCTCGACGTGCCGGTAAGTCTGAACACCAACCTCACCCTCATCGGCCCGCTGGAGAGGCTTTTGGAGGCAGAACTCGTTGACCACATTGCCACGGACCTCAAGGTACCTCCTGAACTCTACGGCCTCCCAGAAAAACCCTCGAAAAAGCTCTGGGAGCTCTTCCTGAGGGGTCTTGAGCTGGTCTCAAACTATGAGGTTCCGCTTGAGCTGAGGATTCCGGTGGCAAGGGGCCTCGATGCCTGGCCCTGGGTCGAGGAGGGACTCAAACATCTCGACACCGACTTCTACGTCGTCCTGAACCCGCTCGTCGGAAAACCACTGACGACCCCGAGAAACGAAGCCTGGTGCTCAAACCACTGCCCGCCAAAAGAGGAGGTCGAGACCTTAAGGGAGAAGCTTGAGGGACTTGGCGTTGAGGTTTACATAAATAAGTTCACCGGCGACCAGAGGAACATAAATCCATGAGTTCACCATAACGCTCCAAAACCCGCTCTCTAAGGCTTGCGTAGCCATCCTCTCCCCGGTACACGATTTTTATCCTCACCCTGACCAACTTCTGGCTCAGATTGAAGTGATCAGGGTGCCTCGAAACTATGACCGCTTCCCTAAGCCTCCCTCCGGAGAACGTCAGATTGGCTTTAATCCAATCGTTCACTGGAATCTCAAGGGTCTGGGGACCGTATTCACTGTCGTTTACCGTGACGTTCCTGTACGGAGGAATCCCGGGTTTCCTGATGAGGATAACTTTGACGGGATTCCCCCAGCTCACGTTTCTCTCGTAGAGCTGACTCCCATTGAGCACCGGGGGGAGGTAGTTCAAGAAGACAATCGGCCTCTGAACTTCCCCAGTTCCGCTGTTCAGGCTTCCTCTGGCACACATCGTCCAGCGGACGTTCTTCCCCGTGCCGTTTATTAGCGTCCAGAATCCCGATTCATCCGGTTCATCGACAACGAGGTAGTAGCTCCCCTCCTCGAGAATGAGACGGGTAGCGTCGTCAATCCGAACTACGGCGGCATAGTCAAGGTTCCCGTTGAGATCCCCCACGTATTTACCCAAATTGCCGCTATGCGAAGTCGCCCGGATTACTGAAACAACCACAAAAATGAGGATGGCGAGCGCCACAACCTGGACCTGCTTCCGGGTCCCCATGGTTACTCCTCCACGTGGGTATTTATAAGGTTTGCCGGAGAGTTGGCCGAAAACTTTATAAATAGCACAAAGGAATGATAACGCGGAAGCACGGATTGTAACTAAAACATTTCCGCCCCTAAAAAAAGAAAAAGGAGGGGGTGAGGGGAGATGGCCCAGCTCGCCGGACAGCCTGTTGTTATTCTGCCGGAGGGAACCCAGAGGTACGTTGGAAAGGACGCGCAGAGACTCAACATTCTTGCCGCGAGAATCATAGCAGAAACCGTTAGAACCACTCTCGGCCCCAAGGGCATGGACAAAATGCTCGTCGACAGCCTCGGTGACATCGTCATCACCAACGATGGAGCAA